>CAIPHQ010000558.1 GCA_903864895.1 uncultured Rhodospirillales bacterium | reverse complement strand
CGGCTCACCGCTGGACAACGAGGCGTGGAAGCGCGGCAATTCCTGCTACTTCCCCGACCGGGTGGTGCCGATGCTGCCCGAGGCATTGTCCAACGGGTGGTGCAGCCTGCGGCCGAACGAGGATCGCGGCTGCCTGTTCGTGCGGATGCGGGTGGACGCGAGTGGGCGCAAGATTGCCCATCAGTTCGGGCGCGGCATCATGCGCAGTGCGGCGCGCCTGACCTATGAGCAGGTGCAGGAAGCCCATGACGCGGGCACCGGGACGCATCTGCCGCTGGCCCCGCTGTATGCCGCGTTCCGGGTGCTGCTGGAGGCGCGCACGGCGCGTGGCACGCTCGATCTGGATCTGCCGGAACGCAAGGTGGTGCTGGACGATCAGGGCAAGGTGGCCAGTGTGTTGCCGCGCCCGCGGCTGGACAGCCACCGGTTGATCGAGGAGTTCATGGTGCTGGCCAACGTGGCCGCTGCCGAGGAACTGGAGCGGCTGCACCAGCCCTGCATGTACCGGGTGCATGCACCGCCGTCGGAAGAGAAACTCGACAACCTGCGGATGTTCCTGCGCGGCTTCGACATCTCGCTGCCGCCGGGCAACCAGATCCATCCGCGCGATCTGGACCGGGTATTGAAGCAGGTGGCGGGCACGGATGAGGCGATGCTGGTCAATGAGGTGATGCTGCGCAGCCAGTCGCAGGCCGCCTACAGCCCGGACAACATGGGCCATTTCGGCCTGTCGCTGGCGCGCTACGCGCATTTCACCAGCCCGATTCGCCGCTATGCCGACCTGCTGGTGCATCGCGCGCTGATCACCGGGCTGCGGCTGGGCGAAGGCGGGTTGCGCGGCGACGATGCCGGGCGGTTCGCCGACACCGCCGAGCACATCACCGCCACCGAGCGCCGCGCGGCGCTGGCCGAGCGGGACGCGGTGGACCGCTATCTGGCGGTTCACATGGCCGACAAGGTGGGTTCGCAATTTCCCGCGCGCATTTCCGGTGTTACACGTTTCGGATTGTTCGTGACCGTTGCCGGCAACGGCGCGAGCGGACTGGTGCCGGTATCCTCGTTGCCTGACGATTTCTGGATGCATGACGAAGCCAGCCAGACCCTGAACGGCCGCAGCACGCGGATTGTCTTCCGCCTCGCACAGGAGGTGGACGTGCGGCTGGCCGAGGCGAGCCCGGTGACCGGCGGGCTGGTGTTCCATATCCTGCAAGGCGTGCCGGAGGGCGCTCGCAAGCCCCGCCCCGGCCCCGCACCCTATCGCGCGGGGGGGCGCAAGCGGCCCCGGTGAAGCAGACCCTGCTGTTCCTGCTGCTGCTGCTGGCCCCGGCGCTGCTGCCGGGCACGGCCCATGCCGAGCCGTTCACCGCCGGGCGGGCGCTGGACCAGCGGCTTGTGGCCGAGGTGATGGGCGTGGCGCTGGCCTTCATTGCCCCGCGCACGCTGGAAGTGGTGCCGCTGTCGGACCTGACCATGTGGTCCCTGCGCGGCCTGACAACGCTGGACCCGCGGTTGCAGCCGGAACTGAAAGGCGGTGTCCTGCGCCTGCTGGCCCCCGGCCGTGTGCTGTTGGCCCGCGCCCCGCCGCCCGAGGGGGACGCGCAAGGCTGGGGCATTGCGGCGGCGCAGATGGCGCGGGCGGCTTGGGATGCGTCCGATCCGGTGCGCCATGCCGGAACCGGCGGGGTGATCCGCACGCTGTTCGACGAGATGTTCAACCATCTGGACCCGTATTCCCGCTACGCGCCGCCCGATGAGGCGCGCGAGGCGCGGATTCGCCGCGCGGGCGAAGGTGGCGTGGGGCTGGCCATGGCGCAGTCCGGCAGCGTGTTCATCGTGCAGAAAGTGGTGCAGGACAGCCCTGCATGGGTGGCCGGCATCAGGCCCGGGGAGCGCCTGCTGGCGGTGGATGGCGAGCCGGTGCAGGACGCCGACCTGTCCGCCGTGATGGCGCTGATCGGCGGGCCGGTGGGCACCGATATTGAACTGACGCTGCGCGGGCGCGATGGCAAGCCGCGCACGCTCACGCTGACACGCACGCTGGTGCCGCCGCAGACCGTGACCGCGCAGCGTACCGGGGACATGCTGGTGCTGCGGATTTCCAGCTTTTCCAGCGATACCGGGGCGCGGCTGGCGCATGCGCTGGTCAGCGGCCTTGCCGGGGCGCATCCG
>CAIPHQ010000557.1 GCA_903864895.1 uncultured Rhodospirillales bacterium | reverse complement strand
GGTGCTGGGCACCACGATCAGCCCGTATCTGTTCTTCTGGCAGGCGTCGCAGGAGGTGGAGGAGCAACTGCGCCGCACCCACAAGCCGCTCTACGTGGCGCCTGCCGAGGCCGGGCCGGAACTGGAGCGGATTCGCATCGATACCTGGGTGGGCATGGGGTACTCGAATCTCATTTCGGTGTTCGTCATCATCGCCACGGCTGCCACGCTGCACGCGGGTGGCATCACCGAAATTCAAAGCACATCGCAGGCGGCCGAGGCGTTGCGGCCGATTGCCGGGGTGTTCACCTTCGCGCTGTTCGCACTGGGCATTATCGGCACCGGATTGCTGGCCGTGCCGGTGCTGGCCGGGTCTGCCGCCTACGCGGTGTGCGAGGCGTTCGACTGGACCGAGGGGCTGGACCACAAATGGCATGACGCGCGCGCCTTCTACGGCGTGATTGCGCTGTCCACCTTCATCGGTCTGGCGCTGAACTTTACCGGCATCGACCCGATCAAGGCGCTGTACTGGAGTGCGGTGCTGAACGGATTGCTGGCCGCACCGCTGATGGCCACAATGCTGCTGATTGCCAGCAATCCGGACATCATGGGCAAGCTGACACTGTCCTGGCCCATGAAGGCGGCTGGCTGGCTGGCGGCGGCGGTGATGGCGGTGGCGAGTGTGGCGTTTCTGGTGCTGTAGCTTCAGGGCCGGTGATTGCCTCAACCGGAATGGAACAACGGCCGGTCTATGGCGCGCTTGCCGCGGCGTGCGGCAGAATGCGCGGGCAGCGGCTTATTAAGCCGGAGAGCGGGGAGCAGATACCTGCCCGGCGGCGGCCGCGAATTCTGACGCAACATTACAAATCACGACCAACTTTGGTGGTGAATTTTGTTAAGTACGTTCGCCGGATGCGATTGTCTGGTGTGACTCGGCTATCAGGGGCAAGGCGGCGTTGTCATTGGGCGGCAGTGCCAAGCATTCGGGTCTATATTGTATCTCATACCCATGAGTGCCAGCCTGCAATCCGGATTATGTTCCGGATTGGAGCAATCTGGCACCAAAAATCCGAAGCCCTGTTGACCCGCAAGCTGCCGGATGTCGGAATAGCGTGTATCTACGAAAATCCGAGTCCAAGCCGGCCGATGTACTCGTTGGAAAATGCCCTGGAAATGTCCGTAGACCTGATCAGCTGCGATAATGAGCCGATTCACATCCCCGGATCCATTCAGCCCCATGGCGCCCTGATCGTTCTGTCTGAAGACGACACCACGATTGTTCAGTGTGCTGGCAATACGGTCGAGCTTTTGGGGTTCGCGCCAGCTACGTTGCTGGGCAAGCGGGCGACTGCCGTCATGTCACCCGCCCATCTGGCCGCATTGCTGGACAACCTGCGAACCGCCGCAAGGGCGGACCGCGTGCTGGCGCCGATGCTGGTTGCGTCCACGGCGGCCGGCAAGCTGCTGAACGGCGTGGCCTACCGCTCCGGCGCCACGGCCGTCATCGAGTTCGAAGCGGCGAGCGAAGCCGGTGACACCCGCGTTGTGCAGGTGCTGCGCAGCATGCAGCGCGAGTTGGTGGGCTCGGCGAGCACCGCCGACCTGTGTGACCGGATTGTGACCACGGTGCGGACAGCCACCGGTTTTGACCGGGTGATGGTGTATGAGTTCCTGCCGGACGGCACCGGCGTGGTCACGTCTGAAGCGCGGGACCCGTCGCTTGAAGCGTTTCTGGGTCTGCACTACCCGGCTTCGGACATTCCCAAACAGGCTCGCGCGCTGTATTTGACGCGGTGGCTGCGGCTGATTCCCGACGTGGGTTATACCCCGGCACCCTTGCAGCCATCCCGCAATCCCACCGGCAAGCCGGTGGATCTCGGTCAGGGCGGGCTGCGAAGCGTCTCACCCATCCACCTGGAATATCTGACCAATATGGGTGTCCGTGCGACCATGACGGTCTCATTGGTGGTGAACGGCGCGCTGTGGGGATTGATCGCCTGCCACCATCAGACACCGAAATACGTTCCGGGCGATGTCAGGACAGCCTGTGAGCTGTTCGCGGAGATGGCATCCCTGCAAATCGCCACGCGGTCATTGCAGCAGAGGGGCGTGAACCTGCAGGCCAATGATCTGGTGCTGCGTGACCTGGTGCTGGGACTGCTGGAGGAGCCTGATCTGGACAAGGCGCTGACGAGCCGCAGCCCCAATCTGCTGGACCTGATTCCGGCGGCCGGGGCCAGCGTTTGGACCGACGGGCGCGCGACATCGTGCGGGCGCGCCCCCTCAGCGCAACAGATTGCAGCACTGGTCCCGTTGCTGGAAGGCCTTGACGGCCAGATGGTGGTCACCGACCGGCTCCCCGAAATGTACCCGGCCGCCATGGAATTCGCCGATGTGGCCAGCGGCCTGCTGGCACTGCCCCTGTCACAAAGCCCGCCCATCTATGCGCTGTGGTATCTGCCGGAACTGGTGCACAGCGTGTCGTGGGGGGGAGACCCCACCAAATCCGTCACCACGGGCCCGCTTGGCGCGCGCCTGACGCCGCGCGCCAGCTTTGCGGCGTGGCAGCAGCAGGTGCGCAACCGGTCGCGCATCTGGCAACCGGGCGAAATCGCAGCGGCGGAATCGCTGCGGCTGGCGCTGCTGAATGTCGTGCTGCGGCAGGTTGTGCAGGCCGCCGCCGAGCGCGAGCAGGCCAGCAAGCGGCAAGACATGCTGATGGCCGAACTTGACCACCGCGTGAAGAACATGCTGGCGACAATTCAGGCACTGGTCCGGCAAAGCCGGGTTGGCCAGACATCGCTGGACGGTTTCCTCCAAGGTTTTGAGAACCGCCTGCTCGCCATGAGCCGGGCCCATAATGTTCTTGCGACAACCCGCTGGGAAGGCGTGGATTTGAACACGCTGGTCCGGCATGAGATGGAGCCGTATCTCAGCGCCGCGGCACCGCAAGTGATCATCAGCGCCGGCATCAATATTCTGCTGCGCCCCAAATCGGCGCTGGCAATCTGCCTGGCCGTGCATGAACTGGCCACCAACGCGGGCAAATACGGGGCTTTGTCGGTGCCTGACGGGCGGGTCCATGTTCACTGGG
>CAIPHQ010000556.1 GCA_903864895.1 uncultured Rhodospirillales bacterium | reverse complement strand
GTTGCAGTGGCACGCCCGCAGCCTCCAGATATTCGCGCGGCAAATACAGCCGCCCGCGCCCGGCATCCTCGGCCACGTCGCGCAGGATGTTGGTGTATTGCAGCGCCCGGCCCAGCGCCTGCGCCACCTCGTCCGCAGCAGGGGAGGCATCGCCGAATGCGCGCACGCTCAGCCGCCCCACGGCCCCGGCCACGCGGTCGCAATACAGTTCCAGTGTGGCCAGACCGGGGGCGACGATTTCGGTTTCCGCGTCCATCTGCATGCCGTCGATCACCGCGAGGAAATCACTCTCCCGCAGCGCGAACCGCTGCACCGCGCGGGCCAGCACGCGTGTGACCGGCCCGTCCGCCTCACCGCGATACACCGCCGACACCCGCGCCCGCCACGCATCCAGCGCCGCGCGCTTGTCGGCCAACTGCCCGGGTTCGTCGGCAATGTCGTCCACAATGCGGCAGAAGCCGTAGATGGCATACATCGCCAGCCTGCGGTCGGGCGGCAGCACGCGCATCCCGCGATAGAAACTGGTGCCCGCCCGGCGCACCAGCGCCGTCACCGCATCGGCGTCAGATGGGGCCGCCCCCAGCGCCGCGCTCACGGCAGCACGCGCAATGCGCCCCACAGGCTGCCCAGCGCATCCCGCTTGGTCAGCTTCACCCGCGTGGCCAGCGGGTCGCCCGCCCGCAACCGGGCCGCCAGACGTTGCGACAGGCCCGCAATGACCGCCGTTTCCAGCCGCAGGCGGCGGTTGCGCACCGCGTGCGGCAGGCGCGTGGCCTGATCGTTCAGCGCCGTACAGCGGTCCAGCAGCGCATCCAGCACGCGCCGCAGCCCCGGCGAGGTGGCGGGGGCACGCACATCCTCCACCGTCACACCGTGGGCGGCCAGCAAGTCCTCGGGCAGGTAGCAGCGGTCCATCTGCGCCAGATCCTGCTGGCAATCCTGCAGGTGGTTCAACACCTGCAACGCGGTGCACAGCGCGTCAGACGGCTCCCACGTCTCGGTGCGCCGCTCCCCATGCAACGCCAGCACGTGGCGGCCCACCGGCATCGCCGAGTAGCGGCAGTAACGGTACAACTCGTCCCACGTCGCATAGCGGGGCTTCTTGGCGTCCTGCCGGAAGGCGATCAGCAGGTCCTGCGCGTGGTCCGGCGACACGCCGGTGGCCGCCAGACTCTCGCGCAGCTTGGCCGCACTCGGGCTGCCGCTCGGGCGCGCGCCGGTCAGCACCGCTTCCATCACGTCCAGCCGCGCAATCTTGTCTTCCGGCGTCAGCGTGGCGCTGTCGGCAATGTCGTCGGCGTTGCGGGCGAAGGCGTAAAACGCATGGATGTGCGGGCGCAGCTTGGCCGAGATCAGCACCGAGCCGACCGGAAAATTCTCTTCGCCGCGATCCTTGCCCGACCAGGACTCCACGGAGTCACTCATGCCCGTCCCTCCGTGTAGCGCCGCTGCTTCCACTGCACGCCCCGGCCGCGATGATGGTCCCACGCCGAGCCCAGCGTTGCCGCCATGTAGAACATTGCGGCCAGCGGCAACAGCAGCGCGCGCGCCGCGCCAAGCCGGAATCGCCGCAGCGTGGGGAGGAAACTCGCGGTCATCAGCCCCCAGCCCAGCGCCCCGAGCCAGCCTGCGGCACCCCCGGCAAACACGGCGGCCAGCGGCGGCAGCAGGAATATCAGCGCCAGCCCCGCCACGGTGCCCGCCAGCAGGAACGGCGAATGGCGCAACTGCACATAGGCCGAGCGCGCCACCATCCGCCAGATATCGGCAAACGCCGGATAGGGCCGCACCGAGCGCGCCAGCGCGCTGTGCCCGAGCCAGATGGGCGCGTGCCGCTTGACCGCTGTGGCCAGCGCCACGTCATCAATCAGCGCGCCACGAATGGCGGCAATCCCGCCCGCCTGTTCCAGCACCGCACGGCGGATCAGCACTGTGCCGCCCGCCGCTGCCGCGACCGTGCTGCGCGGGTTGTTCACGCGGGCGAACGGATACAGCAACTGGAAGAAATACACGAAGGCAGGCACCAGCAGCCGTTCCGGCAGGCTGTGGCAATTCAAGGCCACCATCTCGCTGACCATCCCGCAGCCATTGGCCTCGGCGTGCGCCAGCAGGCTGGCCAGATGCGCCGGGTCGTGGATGATGTCGGCATCCGTCAGCAGCAGCCAGTCAGACCCGGTGGCCGCGACACCCTGATGCACCGCCCACAGCTTGCCCGCCCAGCCTGCCGGGCGGGCCTGTCCGGTCAAAACAGTCAGCCGCGCATCACCGATGGCGCGCGCGATCGCGCCGGTATCGTCGGTGCTGTTGTCGTCCACCAGAACCACGCGCACGTCACCGGCATAACGCTGCGCCAGCAGCGAGCGCAGCACCGGCGCGATGGTGGCGGCCTCGTCGCGCGCGGGCACCACGATGGAAACGGACGGGGCGGCGCGCGGTGCGGCTTCCGGCAGCACCGGACCCGCCGACCAGAACCGGCCATGCAGCAGCACCAGATACAGCCACGCCAGCGCGGCCAGTGCGGCCGGCAGCGTCACCGGCGCAACCACGCCACCGCATCCTGCACCGCCGCGCGCGCCGGGCGCGGGCGGTAGCCGAGTTCGGCTACGGCCTTGGCGGAGGAGAAAAACATCTTCTTGCGCGCCATCCTCAGATGGTCGCGCGTGACCAGGGGTTCGATGCCGGTCAGGCGCGCGGCGGCCTCCATGCCCAAAGCCAGCGGCCACAGCAGCGCGGGCGGCAGGCGCACACCGGGCGGGCGGCGGCCTGCGGCCTCGGCCACCAGTGCCAGCAGCGCCTGCAAGCTCAGGTTCTCGCCGCCCAGAATGTATTGCTCGCCGATCCGCCCGCGCTCCAGCGCCAGCAGATGGCCTTCGGCCACATCGTCCACATGCACCACGCACAGCCCAGTATCGACATAGGCGGGCATCCGCCCGGCGGCGGCGTCCGCAATCATCTTGCCGGTGGGCGTGGGCTTGATGTCGCGCGGGCCGATGGGGGCGGCGGGGTTGACGATCACGGCTTGCAGGCCCTGCGTGCGCACCAGTTCCAGCACCGCCTGTCCGGCGCGGTATTTGGATTTCTTGTAGATGCCCACAACCGAGGCTTCGCTGACCGGCGTGGTCTCGTCCGCCGGGCTGCCGTCCCTGGTCAGGCCAAGGGCGGCGACCGAGGAGCAATACACCACCCGTTCCACCTTCGCCCCAAGGGCGGCCAGCATCAGCGCCCGCGTGCCCGCGACATTGGCGCGCAGCATTGCCTCAGGGTCGGGCACCCAGATGCGATAATCGGCCGCGACATGCATCACGAAGCGGCACCCGGCCACCGCGCGGGCCAGGCTTGCCGCATCGGTCAGGTCACCCTCGGCCAGTTCAACTGCCAGCCCGGCCAGATTGCGCCGGTCGCTGCCGGGCCGCACCAGGGCCCGCACGCGATGCCCGCGCGCCAGCAGCGCGCGTGCCACGGCCGAGCCGACAAAGCCGGTGCCGCCGGTCAACAAGGTCAGGGGATTGGTCATGCTTGGGCGTGTATAGCCTGCGCCTGCCGCGCCGCCACATGGCGGTGCAGGAACGGCATGATCGCCTCCATCACCGGCGCACGCCACGCCAGCCACGGCACGAAGCCCAGCACCAGCCCGATATGCGCCGCGAGCGGATAGGTTTTCAGCGTCACTTGGCCACCCTTGGCCGTGATGCGCGCGGCCAGACGGCGGGAGTTGCGGGCCAGCACCACCAGATCGGGCGCGCCATGCAGCAGCAGTAGCGGCGGGGCGTGGCCGTCCACATGGTTGATCGGCTGGGTGTCGCGCAAGCCGGCGGCGCTGGCGAACACCGCCTGGATATCCTTGTCGCGGATCGGCAGGAAATCATACGGCCCGGCCAGACCCACCGCCCCGGCCAGCAGGCCCTGCACCCCGAAACCGCCCGCCAGCGCCAGCATCACCGCGATATAGGCCCCGGCGGAGTGGCCCATGGTGAACACCCGCGCCGGATCACCGCCCCAGCCTGCGGCATGGGCGTGGGCGTATTGCACCGCCAGCGCGCCGTCTTCCACGAAGGCGGGGTAGGACACTTCGGGGTGCAGACGGTAATCCGGCACCGCCACCACGCATCCGGCGCGCGCCAGCGCTGCGGCGACGAAGCGGTATTCCTGCCGCTGCCCGGTCTGCCAGCTACCGCCGTAGAACCACACCACCACAGGCCGCCCCTTCCCACCGGGCTGGCGATAGACGTCCATGCGCTGGCGCGGATGCGCGCCATAGGGCAGGCCGCGGGAGACGGTCAGGCCATCGAGCGGAATGCTGGCATTGAGCAGGCCGGACGCACTTGGCAGCTTCATGGGTCAACCGGGCAGGGGACAG
Organism: uncultured Rhodospirillales bacterium; assembly: GCA_903864895.1. Taxonomy (GTDB): domain Bacteria; phylum Pseudomonadota; class Alphaproteobacteria; order Acetobacterales; family Acetobacteraceae; genus CAIPHQ01. The sequence goes on along the minus strand of CAIPHQ010000556.1, from coordinate 8,024 downwards.
GGCCAAGAATTGGCCCGCCAGCACAAAATGCTAGCCGGGCGCGCGCCCGCCCTCGTCCAGCCACACATGCTCGCCCATGCGCAGGCGCGACAGGCGTTGCGCGTAGCCGTTGGTGGCCGCCGCTTCCCAGCTTTCCGAACTGCGCGAGTCGGTGGCCGGTGTGGCCTCTACAATCGCCTCGGCCAGCACCCGCCCGTCCATGGTCACGCCGCCGCCCACGCCCAGTAATGCGAGAATGGTGGGCGCGATATCGACAATGCCCGCCGGCCAGTCCGACATGCCGGGGCGGATGCGGCTGCCGCCCCATGTCAGCACGGTATGCAACTCGGCCCGCGACAGCCCGCCATGCGTGCCGGCGCCGCGTTCCAGCCCGCCATCGTACAGCGTGGTGCCGGGCAGCCCGGCCGCCGAGGTGCGGCCATCGGCGCGCAGCGTGTACAGCACATGCGCGGCCCGGCGATGGTCCACTTGCAACGCGCCGCGCGGCAGCACGCCATCCGGCAGGTCGATCAGGTCGGGGGCGAACACGCTGCCCACCCAGTCCTGCCGCATCAGCCAGCGCGATATGGCCGCAATGCGGTCCGCACTGGCATCCGGCACCACGATGCCACCGCTGGCACCGGGGATCAGCTGCGCGTCACCGAACTCGGGCAGCCCCGAAATGGCGGCCCGCACGTCCAGCACCCGCGAGATGGTGGCGTGGCCGTGGTCGGAGGCGACCGCAATCTGCAACCGCTCCCGCTGCGGCCCGGCCTGCCAGTCGGCGATGATGCGCCCGAACGCAGCATCCGCCCGCTTCAGCACCGCCCAGTGCGCGGGGGAGCCAAGGCCGCCGTAATGCCCGGTGGTGTCCGGCTCACACAGCCACAGAATGCTGGCGTCGGGCGGGTTGGGCAGCAATTGGGTGCGGAAGGCGTCGGCAATCCACTCGGCGCGCTCGATGGGCAGCTTCGGTGGCGCCGGCAGCAGCGCCAGCAATTTGCGCCCCTCCGCCGAACTGGCCTGCGCGCCATGCGCCGACAGCACAATCTGCCCGGCGGCATCAGCGCGCGGGTTCAGCAGGAAGGTGTGGCCGGTGGTGCCGCTGGACAGGATGGCGCAATCGCGTCCGGCGGCGGCAAGGCGCTCGGCCAGCGTGGGCATTTCCAGCACCGCCGCACCGATCTCCTGCTCCAGATCGCGCAGCACGGTGATGTCCCCGGTATCGACGCTGCGGCGCGGGTCCGTGGGGTGCGGCATCCGGTTCGCCACGATCCCGTGGCGGCGCGGATAGCAGCCGGTGGCGATGGCCGACGTGCAGACGCGGGTTTCGGACGGGAACACCGAGCGCGCATTGGCAAACCGCATGCCGCCCTGCGTGAAGCGGTGCAAATGCGGCATGGTATCCGCCCGCACCATGTCGGGCCGCAACCCGTCGAACACGGCCAGAAGAACGGCGGTCATGCGGCGGGATCGGTTGACGGGTTGGCGGTGATGGTCACGTTTGAAGTCTCCTGCCGCCCGGCCGTCACCCGGCCGTCACACGCCGGGCGGGCTTAGCGCCGATGCTGCGCCATGGGCAAGACGTGGAAGTGGCCGTGGCCGGGGTTCGAACGGGCCGCACAGTCGCGGGCAACCCGGCCGTACGGTGCAATTTCGATCCATAAAATACCGCTAAGTCCTTGTTGCACGCCGCACAGCACGGCTTCCGGTGCAGGCGCGGCGGGACTATCGTGACCCGGTGATCCGTTCTGATATCCGCGCGAATCGCCGCGCTTCCCTGCCATGAACACCGCCCCCGGCGTGTGGCTCAGCGGCTTGGCGGCGGTGGCGGCTTTGCTGCCGGTGCTGGGGCTGGTGGCCGCCGCCGGGCGGGTGCGCAGCGCCTATTGGGGCATGCTGCTGCTGTGCGGGCTCGGCGTGGTGCTGTGCGCGGGGTTCCTGATCGGGGATTCGGCAGCCGCCAGCCTCAGCGTGCCCATTGGCCTGCCCGGCGCGGGCATCCTGCTGGCGCTGGACGGGCTGTCTGCATTCTTTCTGCTGCTGCTGATGCTGATCGGCACCGCCGCTGCCACCACGGCGCTTGATGACGATGGCGGCTATGCCGCCACGTCGCCGCTGCTGCCGGTGTTCGTCGCCGCCATGGCCACCACGCTGCTGGCTGCCGACGGGTTTTCGCTGGTGCTGGGGTTCGAGACGATGTCGCTGGCCAGCTTCGGGCTGGTGCTGACCAACCACCGGGAGCCGCCGGTGCGGGCTGCCGCGCTGTTGTATCTGGGCATGGCCGCCATCGGCGGGGCCTGCCTGATTCCAGCCATGGCGCTGCTGGTGCATGCCGGACCGGCGGGCGTGGACCTCGGCTTCGCGGCCATTCGCGGCCATGCGCCGCATGGCTGGCGGGCCATCGTGATTTTGGCCCTTGTACTGGTGGGCGCGGGCAGCAAGGCGGGTCTGGCCCCGCTGCATGTCTGGCTGCCGCCCGCCCATGCCGCAGCCCCCAGCCATGTCTCGGCGCTGATGTCCGGCGCCATGACCAAGGTGGCGCTGTATGTGATCATCCGCCTGCTGTTCGATTTGTGCGGCACCGGCCAGCCGGTGTGGTGGGGCGTGCCGCTGATGGTGCTGGGCGCCGTGGGCGCGGTGCTGGGCGCGCTGCGGGCGAATATCGAAAGCGACATCAAGGCGGTGCTGGCCTGTTCCACGGTGGAGAATGTGGGGCTGATCGCCGCCGGAATTGGCCTCGCGCTGGCCGCCCGCGCCGCCGACCTGCCGGCATTGGCCGCACTCGCCATGGGGGCGGCGCTGCTGCACGCCATGGCGCACGGGCTGTTCAAGGCGCTGCTGTTCCTCGGCGCAGGTGCGGCGCTGCACGGCGCGGGCACGCGGGCGATGGACCGCCTTGGCGGGCTGATCCAGCGCATGCCGGTCACCACCGGCTGCATGCTGGTGGGCGCCGCCTGCCTTGCCGCACTGCCCCCGACCTCGGGCTTCGCCGGTGAGTGGTCGCTGTTTCAGGCCATGATCGCCGGGCCCCGCCTCGGCGGGGTGGTGTTGCAGATGCTGATCTGCGTGGTCGCGCTGCTGATGGCGCTGGCCGCCGCCTTGGCCGCAGCGGCGGCAGTGCGGCTGATCGGCGTGGCGTTTCTGGGCCGCCCGCGCACGCCACGCGCGGCGGCGGCGCATGAGGTGGGCTATGCCGCGCAACTGGCCATGCTGGGCCTGGCCCTGCTGAGCCTGCTGGCCGGGCTGTTCCCCGGCGTGGTGCTGTCCGCCGCCGCTGCGGCACTTCGGCAGACCGTGGGCCTGACCATGGGCGACCGCGCCTCATTGCTGCACATCTCGCCGCAGACCAGCACCACCGGCTATTCGGCACCGGCCATCGCCATCCTCCTCGGTCTTGCCATCGCGGGCGTGGCGTGGGTGGTGCGGCGGCGTGCGGTGGCCGGGCACCGGCGCGGCCCGGCATGGGATTGCGGCTTTGGCGCGCCGCCCGCGTGGCTGCCGTTCGGCGACCCGATCACGCAATACGGCGGCGGCAGCTTCGGCCAACCGCTGCGCCGGGCCTTGGGCGTGGTGATTCTGGGCGCCACCGAACGGGTGGACATGCCCGAACCCGGCCAGACCCGCGCGGCGCGGCTTGTGGTGCGCAGCAAGGACCCCGCCACCGCGCTGCTGTTCCAGCCGGTGATCCGCTGGCGCGGCGCGCTGTCCGCACAGGCGGACCGGCTGCAATTCCTCACCATCCAGCGCACGCTGTCGCTGATCTTCGCGGTGCTGGTGCTGTTCCTGATCGTGATCGTGCTGGTGGAGCAGCTATGAGCGCCATCATCGCCCTGATCGCGCAGGCGCTGCACATCGCGCTGATGCTGGCGGCAGCGCCCTTGCTGATCGGGCTGATCCGGCGGGTGAAATCGCGCCTGCTGGGCCGCACCGGCCCGTCGCCCTTGCAGCCCTACCGCGACCTGCAACGCCTGCTGCGCAAGCAGCCGGTGCTGGCCGGCAACGCAAGCTGGCTGTTCGCCGCCGCCCCGGCGGTGAGTTTCGCGGCCACGCTGTGCGCCGCAGCTTTGGTGCCGTCCTTCGCGCTGGGCATGACCACCGCCCCGCTGTCCGACCTGATCGTGATCGCCGGGCTGCTGACGCTGTCGCGCGTGGTGCTGGCACTGGCGGGCATGGACATCGGCACCGCGTTCGGCGGCATCGGTGCGAGCCGGGAGATGACGTTCGCGGTGTTCGCCGAACCCGCCCTGTTGCTGGTGATCTTCACGCTCGCCCTGCTGGCAGGGTCCACCAATCTGGACGCCATCGCCACGCTGCTGCGCGAAGGCTCGCTGGGTTTGCGCGTGTCGCTCGGCCTGTCGATGGTGGCTGTGGTCACCATCGCCATTGCCGAGAACGGGCGCATCCCGGTGGACAACCCGGCGACGCATCTGGAACTGACCATGGTGCACGAGGCGATGGTGCTGGAATATTCCGCCCGCCATCTGGCACTGATCGAATACGGCGTGGCGTTGCGCCTGCTGCTGTGGCTGACGCTGATCGGTACCGTGTTCGTGCCGTTCGGCATGGGCGACGCCGCCGGGTTCCCGCCGCTGTGGATTACCGGCGCACTGGCATGGGCGGCCAAGGTGGGCGTGCTGGCGGTGGGGCTGGCGGTGTTTGAAAGCTCCATTGCCAAGATGCGGGTGTTCCGCGTGCCGGAATTCCTCGGCATCGCGCTGCTGCTGGGGCTGCTGGCGGTGATTTTCCTGTTCGTCAGCCAGGGGTTTGCATGACCCCCCGCATCGCCTACGGCGCATTCTCCTACGATCTGGCGCATCTGCTGGGCGCGGCGGTGCTGGTACTGTCGTTCGCGCTGCTGTATCAGCGCCGCATCACCTCCATCATCGGCTTCTACGCGGTGCAGTCGGTGCTGCTGGCAGTCGCCGCCGCATGGCAGGGCTGGGTGCAGGATTCGACGCATCTGTACATCACCGCGCTGATCGCCTTCGCCGCCAAGGGCGTGGCCATCCCGGTGGCGCTGCGCAACATCGTCTTCCGCCTGCGCATCGAACGCTCGGTGGATGCGGCGCTGGGCGTGTTTCCCACCATGGCGCTGGGCGTGGGGCTGGCGACGCTGTCGATTCTGGTGGTGCTGCCGACCACGGTGGAAAGCCAGACACTGACGCGTGAGGATCTGGCGCTGGCGCTGTCGGTGGTGATGCTGGGCCTGCTGTCCATGATCACGCGGCGCTCGGCCATCACGCAGGTCATCGGCTTCATGTCGATGGAAAACGGCCTGATTCTGGCTGCCGTCGGCCTGCCGGGCATGCCCTTGGTGGTGGAACTGTCGGTGGCGGTGCTGGTGATGGTGGCGTTCGTGGTGTTCGGGGTGTTCTTCTTTCGCATCCGCGACCAGTTCGACAGTCTGGATGTCAGCCATCTGGACCGTGTGGGCGGCACCCACCGGTGATCGCCGAACTGTTCACCCTGCCGGGCTTCGTGGCGCTGGCGCCGTTGCTGACCGCGGTACTGGTGGCGTTCGTGGCCGATGCCGCGCTGGCCGCGTGGCTGGTGATCGGCGGCGCCACCGCCGCCTTCGCGCTGGCCTGCGCCCTGCCGTGGCAGCAGGGGGCCGGGCAGTTGCTGCTGGTGGACCCGCTGTCCGCCCACATGGCGCTGCTGACCAGTTTCGTCGGCATGACCACGTCATGGTTCAGCCGTGGCTATATCGCGGTGGAGCAGCAGGCCGGGCGGCTGGATGGCCCGCGCCTGCGGCAATATCACGCGCTGTTTCTGGCGTTTCTGGGCTTCATGCTGCTGTCCTTGCTGGCCAACAATCTGGGCGTGACCTGGGTGGCCATCGAGGCCGCCACACTTGCCGCCGTGATCGTGGTGGGCCTGCCGCGCACCGCCGAGGCGGTGGAGGCAAGCTGGAAATTCTTCATCCTGTGCGGCGTCGGCATCGCGCTCGCGCTGTTCGGCGTGTTCGTGCTGTATCTTGCCGCCCTGCCGGTGCTGGGGCCGGGCCTGCCGGCCATGACATGGAGCGGTCTGGCGCAGGCGGCCCCGCAGGCGCGCGGCACGCTGCTGAATCTGGCCTTCGTGTTCCTGCTGCTGGGCTATGGCACCAAGGCGGGTCTGGCCCCGCTGCACACATGGATGCCGGACGCGCACGCCGAAGGCCCCACCCCGGTTTCTGCCGTGCTGGCCGGGTCCATCCTGAACGTGGCGCTGGTGGCGATTTTGCGCACGCGGTCCTTGCTGGCCGCCAATGCCGAGGCGATTCCACCCGGCCCGCCGCTGATGGCGCTGGGCCTGCTGTCATTGGTGCTGGCCGCACTCAGCCTGTGGCGGCGGCGCGATGTGAAGCGGTTCTTTGCCTTCTCCACCGTCGAGCAATCCGGCATCGCCGCGTTCGCCTTCGGGCTGGGCGGCCCGCCCGCCGTGTTCGCGGGCGTGCTGCACATGACGGCGCATACGCTGATCAAGTCGGCCATCTTCCAGTGCGTCGGCCGCGCCGCGCAGTTGAAGGGCGGGCAGAATTTCGCCGACATTGCGGGCCTCGTGGTCAGCCATCGCGCACTGGGGCTGACACTGGCCGCCGCCATCGCCGCCATCGCCGGGCTGCCGCCGTTCGGGCTGTTCACGAGCGAGTTCCTGATCGTGATGGAAACCGCCCGCCGCCAGCCGATCCTGTCGGTGGTTTTGGGCTTCGGGCTGGTGGTCAGCACATGGGCACTGGCCACACGGCTGATTGACCTGTGCACCGGCACCCCCACGCCGGATCGCGGCCCCGCGCCGGGGCGTCTGGCGCTGGTGCCCGCATGGCTGCATCTGGCGGTCACGCTGCTGCTGGGCCTGCTGATGCCCGCCACCGTGGTGGCGTGGCTGTCCGGCATCGCGGTGTCGGTGCGATGAGCGCCAGCGCCATCATCCGCGCCGCCCCCACCGAGGCGTGCCAGCCCTGGCCCCGCCATGTGCTGGTCACGGAGGAATGGCAGTTGATGTCCGCAGCGCTGGCGGAGGAGGCCACGATGGCCCTGCTGATGCAGTGGGCCGATGGCGTGTTCGTCCATGCGCTGTTCCACGACCAGTCCACCCACACATTCCTGCCCGCCTCGGTGGCGGTGGAAAACGGCACCTACCCGGCGCTGTCGCCGCACCGCCCCGCGGCGGCGTGGTTCGAGCGGATGATTTTCGACCTCTGGGGCCATGTCGCTGCCGGCGGCACCGATGCGCGGCCATGGCTCGATCATGGCCGCTGGAGCAACCGCGCGCCGCTGTCGCGCCATCCGCTGCCGGTGTCCGGCCCCGCCGAACCGGCGGAATTCCTGCCGGTGCGGGGCGAGGATTTTCACCAGATTCCGGTCGGCCCCGTCCATGCCGGGATTATCGAGCCGGGGCATTTCCGCTTCTCCGCCCAAGGTGAAACGGTGGTGCGGCTGGAAATCCGGCTGGGCTATCTGCACAAGGGCACGCTGAGCCTGATGCGCGGCAAGTCGCCCCGCGCCGCCGCCCGCTTCGCCGCCCGCCTGTCCGGCGATTCCACGGTGGCCCACTCCATCGCCTTCGCCCGCGCCGCCGAAGCCGCCACCGCCACCGATGCGCCGCCCCGCGCCGCCGCCCTGCGCGCGGTGATGGCCGAGATTGAACGTATCGCCAACCACGCGGGCGACGTGGGCGCCATTGCCAACGACGCCGCCTTCGCCTTCCTGCCCGCCCGTCTGGGCTGGCACCGTGAATCGCTGCTGCGCGCCGCCGGGCAGGCGTTCGGCCACCGCCTGATGATGGACTGCGTGATCCCCGGCGGGGTCGCCACCGACATCGCACCCGGCGGGTCCGAGAACATTCTGCGGGCATTGGCGCTGCTGGAGCGGGAACTGCCCGACCTGATGCGGGTGTATAACGACTATGCCAGCCTCGCCGACCGCATGGTGGGCACCGGCACCGTCTCTCTGGCGCTCGCGCGCAAGTTCAACGCGGGCGGCTTCGTCGGCCGCGCCTGCGGGCGGGAGACGGATTTGCGCCAGTTGCCGTCCTACCCGCCCTACGACCATCTGGAC
>CAIPHQ010000555.1 GCA_903864895.1 uncultured Rhodospirillales bacterium | reverse complement strand
TTCATGTCAGTACTGGCTGGTGAGGTGGTCGGGATGAGCGACACGGCGGTGCGGCTGTCGGCTTCGGAACGGACGGTGCTGGCCGGGCGGGAGGTGCTGAGTGGCAAGCGCCGCGGCCTGCGCGCACTGCTGCCGTTCGCGGGGCCCGCCGTGATCGCCTCGGTCGCCTATACCGACCCCGGCAATTTCGCCACCAACATCCAGGCCGGTTCGCAATACGGCTACGCGCTGCTGTGGGTGGTTGTGGCGGCGAACGTGATCGCCATGCTGTTCCAGGGCCTGTCGGCCAAGCTGGGCATCATCACCGGCAAAAGCCTCGCCGCGCAGTGCCGGGACCGGTTTCCCCGCCCGCTGGTGCTGGCGATGTGGGTGGTCAGCGAGATTGCCGCGATGGCCACCGATCTGGCCGAGTTTCTCGGGGCCTCACTGGGCCTGTCCTTGCTGCTGGGCGTGCCGCTGATGGGCGGGCTGGTGCTGACCGCCATCATTACCTATGCGCTGCTGATGCTGAGCGGGCGCGGCTTCCGGCCCATCGAGATGGTGATTGCCGGGTTCGTCGCCATCATCGGCGGCAGCTATCTGGTGGAGATGTTCGTCGCCCCGCCGGCCTGGGGGCCGCTGGCGCGCGGCGCGTTGCTGCCCAGCCTGCCGGATGGCGGCAGCCTGACGCTGGCGGTGGGCATCATCGGGGCCACCGTGATGCCGCACGCGATCTACCTGCATTCCAGTCTGACGCAGAACCGCGTACCCGCGCGTGATGACGGGGAGCGGCGTCGCATCCTGCGGTTTTCCAACCGCGAGGTGCTGGTGGCGCTGGGCTTCGCCGGGCTGGTGAACATGGCCATGATCGCCATGGCCGCCGCCGCCTTCCATGCCGGGCATCCGGAGGTGGCGGAGATCGAGACCGCCTATCACACGCTCGGCCCGTTGCTGGGCGCGGGTGCGGCTTCGGTGTTTCTGCTGTCGCTGCTGGCCTCGGGCCTGTCGTCCTCGGTGGTCGGCACCATGGCGGGGCAGGGGATCATGCAGGATTTCCTGCATGTGCGCCTGCCGGTGTGGCTGCGCCGCGGCGTGACCATGGCCCCGGCGTTCGTGGTGGTGGCTTTGGGCGTGGATGTCACGCAGGCGCTGGTGCTGAGCCAGGTGGTGCTGAGCCTGGCCTTGCCGGTGCCGATGCTGGCGCTGGTGTGGCTGACCGGGCGGCGTGAGGTGATGGGCGAATTTGCCAACGCGCGGCATGTGCAGGTGGCCGCCGTGGTGGCGGCGGCGCTGGTGCTGGGGTTGAACGTGGTGCTGCTGGTGCAGATGGCAGCCGGTTAAGGCGACGCCTCGGCGTGTTCCAGCACCGCGCGGCGGCGGGCGCTGGCGGGTTTGAGATCCTGCAACGTGTAGCCCTGCCCCCAGACCGTGTTGATCAGGTCGTCGATCCCGGCGGCGGCGAGCTTTTTGCGCAGTTTGCAGATGAACACGTCGATGATCTTAGGCTCCGGTTCATCAATGCCGCCGTAGAGGTGGTTCAGAAACACCTCCTTGGTCAGAACGAACCCGCGCCGGAACGCCAGCAGTTCGATGATGGAGTATTCCTTGTTGGTCAGATGCAATGGCTTGTCATCGACGAACACGTGCTTCAGCCCGAGGTCGATGGTGACCGGCCCCAATTCAATGGTGGAGTGGCTGAACCCGCGATTGCGCCGCACCACGGCACGCACACGCTCCAGCAATTCGGGCCCGTCGAACGGTTTGGTGACATAATCATCCGCCCCGCTGGCCAGGTATTGCGCCTTCACGGCGGGTGGGGCGGCCTGTGACAGCACCAGTACCGGAATATTCAGCCGGGCGGCGCGCAGACGGCGCAACACCTCCAGCCCCTTCATGCCGGACAACTCGGCTTCCGTGATAAGAAGATCGTAATCATACCGCTTCAGGGTCGCCAGCGCGTCTTCACCGGAGGTGGCAATATCCACCACGGCCCCGCTGGGTTTCAGTGCGGCGACGGTGGTGCGGACCGAGAGACTGTTGGGATCGGCAATCAGATAGCGCATAGGACACCTCAACAACCAATGGTTGTGGTGTAGCGAATCGATTCGCGCAAAGGAAGGATTAAAAACAACGACGGCGTATCATTTTTCAAGACTGCTGGATGAATCGACACGGACTCGGGGCCTTTCACGACCCGATTCGCAACATTTGCCTGCTGCCAAGATGCCGTATCAACAGCCGTGAGTAACGTGATTTATTGTATTTTATGCGAATTCAGTTCGGCAACAAGCGGCGCCAGGCGGTTGGTGTTAAACATTTTTCCATCGCCACCTGCGTCGGCGCCGCATAGCCCGCATGGGTCCCCAAAGCGCCTTCGGTGTAACCGAGGCTGGCAAACAACCGCCGGTTGTCCAGCAACACCAGCCTTGCGCTGAGATGCACGCGCAAATGGCCGCGCCGCCGTGCCTCTGCCTCCGCCGCCAACACCAGCGCACGGGCGATACCGCGGCCGCGCCAGTCCGGGTCCACGCCCAGGCGGCCGAAATACAGCCCGCCATCCTTGTCCGCCCACAGCACCATGCCCACCATGCGCCCGCCCGCCACCGCGCAGGCCCCGCCGCCACCGGCAATGGCGGCACCAACGCTGGCCGGGGTTTCCCGCAGCGCCGCCGAGGGCGGGTCGGTCGCCACGCTCTGCACCGCAAACGCGCGGTGCAGCAGCGCCGTGGCGGCTTCGGCGTCGCCCGGTGTCAGGGAGCGGAGCGTCCAGTCAGCGGACGAGATTGCGCGGCTCCCGCCCTGCCAGCACGGCGTCGATACCGTCCAGCACGATGTTGCCCATCGCGTCGCGCGTTTCGGTGGTGGCACTGCCCAGATGCGGCAGCAGCACCACGTTTTGCAGCTCCAGATAGCCGGGGTTCAGCTTCGGCTCGCCGTCGAACACATCCAGCCCCGCGAAGCCCACCTGGCCCGTGCGTAGCGCGTCGATCAGTGCGGCGTCGTCAATCAGCGTGCCGCGCGCCGCATTGGCCACCACCGCGCCGCGCGGCAGCTTGGCGATGCGCTCGGCGTTCAGCCATTTGCGCGTGCCCTCACCACCCACGGCATTCAGGCTCAGCACGTCGCAGGCGGCCAGAAAACTGTCATCGTTATCGTGCCAGATGGCCCCGTTCTCCAGTTCGGCAGGCAGGCGCTGCACATCGCGGTAGTGCACCACCATGCCGAACGCGCTGGCCATGCGCGCCAGTTCGCGCCCGATGCGGCCCAGCCCAAAAATGCCAAGGCGGCGGCCGGAGACAAGGCTGCCCATCAACTGCGTCGGTGCCCAGCCGTTCCACTGCCCCGAGCGCACCAGCCGCTCCCCCTCACCGGCACGCCGCGCGGCGGCCATGATCAGCAGCATGGCGCATTCGGCGGTGGCGACACTCAGCACGTCCGGCGTGTTCACCACCGGCAGGCCGCGCGTGCGGCAGGCGGCAAGGTCGATATGGTCGAAACCGACGCTGAACGTGCCCAGCACCTTCACGGTGGCGGGCAGGGCGGAGATGGTGGCGGCATCGAGGCGTTCCGCCGGGCAGCACAGCACCGCGTCGGCGCCCTGCGACAGGCGCAGCACATCGGCCCCGGTGCGCACCACGTCATCGGTGTTCAGCCGCGCCTCATAATCGCGTGCCGCCCGGGCTTCGATGGCGGGCGGCAGGCGGCGGGTGACGAGCAGGACGGGTTTGGCCATGGCAAATTTTCCTCAGGTCCAGAGCGGGTCGATGGGCGGCTTGCCCGACAGCACAGCGGCGATGTTGTCCAGCGCGCGCATGCCCATCGCGGTGCGGGTTTCCACCGTGGCGCTGCCCATATGCGGCAGCAGGAAGGTGTTGGGCAGCTTGGCCAGCCGTTCGTCAAACGCCGGTTCGTTGTGGAACACATCAAGCCCGGCGGCGAACAGGTGGCCGGATTCAAGCGCTGCGATCAGCGCGTCCTCATCCACAAGCCCGCCGCGCGAGGCGTTCACGAACACCGCGCCGCGCGGCAGCAGGCCGAAGGTGGCGCCGTTCATGATCCTGGCCGTGCGGGCGCCGCCCGGCGCGTGCAGGCTGAGGATGTCGCAATGCGGCAGCATCGCCTCAAGGCTCGGGTAATAGGTGGCCCCGTGTTCCTGATCTTCGGGCAGGCGGCGCGTGTTGTGATACAGCACCTGCATCCCGAAACCGCGCGCCCGCGCCGCCACGGCCTGCCCGATGCGGCCCAGCCCCAGAATGCCCAGCCGCTTGCCCCACACCCGGCTGCCGAGCATCTCGCCCAGGCCAAACCCGCGCCGCCAGCCAGCGCGCATGATGCTCTCGTATTCATGCGCCCGGCGGCTGGCACCCAGGATCAGCAGGAAGGTCAGGTCGGCAGTGCATTCGGTCAGCACGTCCGGCGTGTTGCTCACCGGCAGCGCGCGGGCATGGGCGGCGGGCACGTCGATATGCTCGTAACCCACGCTGCACGTGGCGGCGATGCGGACATGCGCGGGGATGCGGGCAATCACGTCCGCGCCGAATTTCAGATGCGAGGTCAGCATCAGCGCGTCCGCCTTGTGCTCGCTGAGTGCCGCGATCACCTCATCGGCGGTCATGTCCCGGCCTTCGGGCCACGGGCAGTTGAACTCGGCGCGGATGCGTTCGGCCACCGCCGCCGGCATCTGGCGGCTGACAATCAGGCGCGGCTTCATCAATGTCTCTCTCCCGTCTTGATGTGCATTGTGCCGGGCGGGCGCGGGTTGCGAAAGGGGCGGGGCCGCAGGCTCGTGAACAGCAGTGACACAAGCAACGGGCTTGCGGCGAAAACCAATAATTGCTATATGTTGCTCATTCTGACTTAGGCGCGGACATCGTACGCTGGTCAATCGCAGACGCAGCCTGTGCAGTAATGAATAGCCGCACGGCGGTTCGGAGGGTAGACCACCAATGTGGATCATGTCGCAGATCAAGACGCTCAGGGGTGGGCGGCTGACAACGTTACGAGAACGCTATTGGATTGCCTGCCTGCTTTCCATGTTACCTCTGCCACTGGCATGGCTATTTCGGATATTTGGATCGGATAAAAGCCAGACAGGCCAGCACGCCTATGGTGGGGTCTATGCCGAATTGTTTCGGCCATACCGCTACGCCCGGCTGAAGATTCTGGAAATTGGCGTGCTGAGTGGGGCTTCGATGCTGGGGTGGCGTGCCTATTTTCCGTCTGGAACGATTATCGGCTGTGACATCGAGGACAAGTCCGCGTTCGCAATGGGCCGAATCAGGCTGCACATCGTGGATCAAAGCAGTAGCGCAGATCTGGCCCGTCTGCGGGCCGCCGAGGGTGCATTCGAGATCATTGTGGACGACGGTTCGCACGTCAACGCGCATCAGATTTTTACGTTTTTTGAGATGTTTGGCAGTTTGAAGTCAGGCGGTCTTTATATTATCGAGGATGTGCAGACGTCGTACTGGCCGGTCGGATTTGGCGGTGCAGAGGTGCAGGATCCGGCATTTGCAGCCACCTGCATGGGGACATTTCTCGAGCTTGCAAGATATATCAATCATGCTGAATTTTTTCGGCAAGACAATATGAATGCGGCGTATTTGCGGATCGCGCAGGACATCACGGAAATACAATTCCGACACAACCTGATCATTATTCGCAAGGGGGACAATCGCCAGCCCTCCAACTTCAAAGACTATGTGATCGAGAAATTCGACTGGCATCCCGCCTGACCCGGAGCGCTTGGCCGCTGCCCCGCAAAGGCCCAAGATTGGCGTGAAGCCGCCCGGTTCCTGTGCCAGGACTAGGGGCGACAGAACGACACCTGGAAGGCGACCAAAGCTGATGCGCCGCAACCTGACCCCCGACACCGATCTGGCGGCCAAACTGTTCGGCAGCCTGCGGGACGCGACATTCGATGGCACCGGCATCACCCGTGAGGCCTACGGGCCGGGCGAGCGCATCGCCCACGCCATCGTGCGCGCCGAGGCCGAGGCGCTGGGGCTGGAGATCTCGGTCGATCCGGCGGGCAACATGCTGATGACGCTGCCGGGCGCCGGCCGTGCGCTGCCGCGCGTGGTGATCGGCAGCCATCTGGATTCGGTGCCGCGCGGCGGCAATTTCGATGGCGCGGCGGGGGTGCTGGCGGGGCTAGCCAGCGTGGCCGGGCTGCGCCGCGCGGGCGTGGTGCCGGCGCGGGACATCACGGTGTTGGCCATCCGGGCCGAGGAAGGCGGGGCGTGGTTTCCCACCAGCTTTCCCGGCAGCCGTGCAGCGCTGGGCACGCTGCCGCCAGCGGCGCTGGATACCAAACGCATGGACAGCGGGCGCACGCTGGCCAGCCACATGGCGGAGGAGGGGTTCGACCCGCTGGCGGTGCAGCGCGGCGAGAGCCTGCTCAAACCGGCCGGTGTGGCGGCCTATGTGGAACTGCACATCGAACAGGGGCCGGTGCTGGAAGCCGAGCAGATTCCGGTGGGCATCGTCACCGGCATCCCCGGATCGCGCCGCTGGCGGACCGGACGGGTGCTGGGCGAATACAACCATTCCGGCGCCACGCCGCGCCGCTGGCGGCGGGATGCGGCCATTGCGTTGGCCGAGTTCGCCGTGCGGCTGGATGATGCCTGGGCCGAACTGGAGGCGCGCGGGCACAGCCTTGTCAGCACGTTCTGCGTGCTGGCCACGGCGCCGGAGGCCGGTTTTACCAAGGTGCCCGGCGAGGCGGTGTTTCAACTGGACATCCGCAGCGTGTCACAGGCGAGCGTGGACGCCATGGCCGCCGAACTGCACCGTCTGGTGCCCGAGATCGAACGGCGGCGTGGCGTGCGGTTTGAATTGGGCACAGAGATGACCGCCGCGCCCACGCCGATGGATGCTGGCGTGCAGGCGGGGCTGGCGCGGGCGGCGCAGGCGCAGGGGATCGCGCACCGCAGCATGGCCAGCGGCGGCGGGCATGATGCGGTGGCGTTCGCGCAGGCGGGCGTGCCCGCCGGGATGATCTTCGTGCGCAACCAGAACGGCAGCCACAACCCGCATGAGGCCATGCGGCTGGAGGATTTCGCCGCCGCCACCTCGGTGCTGATGCACTGGGCGGCGGAGGCGGCGGGGTGATGCGGTTTGGCATTGAACGCAGCGGCGCGCTTGCTCATTCTGTCATGGCGTTGAGCGGAGGCCCGCCATGAGCGGCTTGTACGACGCCGATTTCGTCCTGTGGTCCGAACAGCAAGCCGGTCTGCTGCGCCGCCTCGCGCGCGGGGAGCGGGTGAATGATGTCGACTGGCCCAACCTGATTGAGGAGGTCGAGAGCTTGGGCCGGTCGGAAGCGCGCGCCGTGCGCAGCCTGTTGCAGAATGCGCTGGAGCATCTGCTGAAAGCGGCGGCGTGGCCGCAGGCACCGAGCGTGCCGAAATGGCTGGCCGAGGCAGACGCGTTCCTGGATTCGGCTGGCGATGACTATACGCCCGGCATGGCCGCGCGGATCGAACTGCCGCTACTCTACGCGCGCGCGCTCAAGCAGGTCCGCGCACTGGCCTGTGCCGAAGGTCCGCCGGGACCGCTCCCGCCAGAGTGCCCGGTCACTCTGGCTGAACTGCTGGCCGGGGATGCGTCACATCTGCTGGGCCGGTTGATGATCAGCCGGACCGGGCCATGAGCGGCCTGTACGACGCCGATTTCGTCCTGTGGTCCGAACAGCAAGCCGGTCTGCTGCGCCGCCTCGCGCGCGGGGAGCGGGTGAATGATGTCGATTGGCCCAATCTGGTCGAGGAGGTCGAGAGCTTGGGCCGGTCGGAACTGTCCACGGTGCAAAGCCTGTTGCAGCGGGCGCTGGAACATTTGCTGAAAGCGGCGGCGTGGCCGCAGGCGGCGTCCGGCCCGGCCTGGCGGCGGGAGGCGCGGGCGTGTCTGGACGATGCCGGGTATCACTGGGCCCCAAGCATGGCGCAGCGGATTGATCTGGCGGCGATTTACGCCAAGGCGCTGCGCCGGGTGGGCGAACTGGACTATCAGGAAGGCCCGCCCGCCAGACTTCCCGCCACCTGCCCGGTGACGCTGGCCGAGTTGCTGGACGGCGACGCCAGCACACTTGCCGCCCGATTTCGTGGCAGTGAACCTGCTTGACCCTTGACGCAGGCGCAGCGGTGGGCAACCTGCCGCGATGTCCAGCGCCAGCCCTGCCTCCGCCCGTCTCGCCGTTGATATCGGCGGCACGTTCACCGACCTCGCCCTTGAACATGAAGGCCGCCGTCACACCACCAAGGTGCTGACCACGCCCTCGGCCCCCGAACAGGGGGTGATGGAAGGGGTGCGCGCCATTCTGCGCACCGCCGGGCTGTCGCCGGGCGACATCGTCATCGTGATCCACGGCACCACGCTGGCCACCAACGCGATCATCGAGCGCAAGGGGGCCCGGACCGCGCTGGTCACCACCGAGGGTTTCCGCGACGTGCTGGCGATGGGCAATGAAAGCCGGTACGACCAGTACGATCTGAACATCCAGTTGCCCGAACCGCTGGTGCCGCGCCATCTGCGCCTGCCGGTGCCAGAACGGCTGGACAATGAAGGCCATGTGCTGAAACCGCTGGACGAAGCCGCCGTGCGCGCGCTTGTGCCGCTGTTGCAGCGCGAGGCGGTGCAAAGCATTGCCGTCGGTTTCCTGCACGCCTTCGTCAATCCGGCGCATGAGCGCCGCGCCGGGCAGATTCTGGCCGAGGCGCTGCCGGGCGTGCCGGTGACGCTGTCATCGGACGTGTCGCCCGAAATGCGCGAGTGGGAGCGGTTTTCCACCGCTGCCGCCAACGCCTATGTGCAGCCCTTGATGGCCCGCTATCTGCGCCGTCTGGAAGCCGATCTGCACGCCGAGGGGCTGACCGCCCCGGTGTTCCTGATGCTGTCCGGCGGTGGCCTGACCACCATCGACACCGCCTGCCGCTTCCCGATCCGTCTGGTGGAAAGCGGCCCGGCGGGGGGTGCGATTTTCTCGGCGCATATCGCGCGCGAATGCGGCCTGCATGGTGTGCTGAGCTTCGACATGGGCGGCACCACGGCCAAGGTGTGCCTGATCGACGATTTCCGCCCGCAAACCGCGCGCACGTTTGAGGTGGCCCGGGTTGGCCGCTTCAAGAAAGGCTCCGGCTTGCCGCTGCGCATTCCGGTGATCGAGATGGTGGAAATCGGCGCGGGCGGCGGCAGTGTCGCCAAGGTGGATGCGTTGGGCCGCATCGCGGTGGGGCCGGAAAGTGCCGGGGCCGATCCCGGCCCGGCCTGCTACGGGCGCGGCGGCACCAGGCCTGCGGTGACGGACGCCAATCTGCTGCTGGGCCGCTACGACCCGGAGAATTTTGCGGGCGGCACGCTGGCGCTGAACCCCGGCGCTGCGGCGGCGGCGATGCTCGCACAAGTGGGCAGCAAGCTGAACCTCGACGCGCCAATGGCCGCCCTCGGCGTGATCGAGATGGTGGACGAGAACATGGCCAACGCGGCCCGCGTGCACGCCATCGAATCGGGCAAGACCTATGCCGGGCGCACCATGATCGCGTTTGGCGGTGGCGGGCCGGTGCATGGTTATCGCGTGGCGGAGAAGATCGGCATCGACCGCGTGCTGGTGCCCTCCGGCGCGGGTGTGGGCAGCGCCATCGGCTTCCTGCGCGCCCCGGTGGGCTATGAGGTGGTGCGCAGCCTGTATCAACGCTTCTCCAGCTTCGACGTGGCGGCGGTGAATGCGCTGCTGGACAGCATGGCGGCCGAGGCCAACAGCGTGGTGGCCGCCGGCAGTTTCGGCGCGGCGACGCGGCAGGAGCGGATTGCGTTCATGCGCTACGTGGGCCAGGGCCACGAAATCCCGGTGGCCCTGCCCGCGCGCACGCTGCTGCCCGAGGATGTGGCAGACATCCGCGCCGCCTATGACCGCGAATACAGCCGCTTCTACGACCGCCCGGTGCCGGGCTCGGACGTGGAAATCCTGTCCTACGCCGTCACGGTCGCCACACTTGTGGCGCACGACGCCAGCGTGTCCGACATCGCCGCCGCCACGCAGGCCACGCAAGCGCGAACCCAGCGCGTGCGCGACACCGCCAGCGGCGGGGAACTGGACTGGGCGGTGTATGACCGCGCCGATCTGGTGACCGGGTCAGTGCTGCACGGCCCGGCGATCATTGCCGAGAGTGAAACCTCCACGCTGATCGGGCCGGGCTGGACCGCGCGCATCGACGGGCGCGGCTATATTGAAATGTCGCGGGGAGACGCCGCATGACCAACACCGCGATGCTGGAAATCCAGCGCCAAGTGATGTGGAACCGCCTGATCGCGGTGGTCGAGGAACAGGCGCAGACCATGATCCGCACCGCCTTCAGCACCACGGTGCGCGAAGCGGGCGATCTGTCGGCCGGTATTTTCGACATGCATGGGCGGATGCTGGCGCAGGCCGTCACCGGCACGCCGGGGCATGTGAATTCCATGATGGAATCGGTGGGCCACTTCCTGAAGAAGTTCCCCGCCGCCAGCATGAAGCCGGGCGACCACTACATCACCAACGACCCGTGGCTGGGCACCGGCCATCTGCACGACCTGACGGTGGTGACCCCCGCGTTCCTGAACGGCGGCATCGTGGGTCTGTTCGCCAATACCGCACATGTGATCGACGTGGGCGGCCTTGGCTTCGGCCCGGAAGGCCGCAGCGTGTTCGAGGAGGGGATGTATATCCCCATCGTGAAGTGCTTCAGCGAGGGCGTGGCCAACGAGACGTTCTTCGACATCATCCGCGCCGGATCCCGCCTGCCCATCGAACTGGAAGGCGACATCTACTCGCTGTGCGCCTGCAACGATGAGGGCGTGCGGCGTCTGGTGCAGATGATGAAGGAATTCTCGCTGGACAGTCTGGAACCGCTGGCGGCCTTCATCTTCGACAACTCGCTGCGCGCCACGGTGGCCGAAATCGCCAAGCTGCCGCGCGGCACATTCCGCTCCGCCATCAGTTCGGACGGCTATGACAGCCCGGTCACGCTGCGCTCGGCGCTGACCATTCTGGATGACGCGATCGAGGTGGATTTCGCTGGAACCTCCGGCCTGTCCGGGCGCGGCATCAACGTGCCCGCCGCCTATACGCGGGCCTACGGGTGTTTCGGCATCAAGGTGGTGGTGGCCCCGGAAATTCCGAACAACTGGGCCAGCCTGCTGCCGTTCCGCTTTTCGATCCCGGAAGGCTGCATCCTGAACGCGCCGCGCCCGTACCCGGTGGCGGTGCGCCATGTGATCGGCCATCTGCTGCCGGACATGATGATGGGCTGCCTGCATCAGGCGGTGCCGGACCGGGTGGCGGCGGAAGGCTCCTCGTGCCTGTGGAACCCGCCGTTGCGCGGCGGCAGTGCCGTGTCAGGTCAGGGGCGCGGCAACAAGCCGGTGCTGGCGGATTTCGAGATCATCACCTTCAACTCGGGCGGCACGGGCGCGCGGCCCGGCTATGACGGGCTGGATGCAACCGCGTTCCCCTCCGGCGTGCGGACCATGCCGGTGGAAGCCACCGAAAACGTCGCCCCGGTGGTGTTCTGGCGCAAGGAACTGCGCCCGGATTCGGCGGGTGCGGGGCACACGCGCGGCGGCTTCGGGCAGATCATGGAAATCGCGGGCAAGGGCGAACTGGAATTCGCCGTGAATGCGGTGTTCGACCGTGTGGCCAACGCCCCGCGCGGGCGAGATGGCGGGCAGGACGGCGCACCGGGCGTGGTGAGTCTGGCGTCTGGCCAGACGCTGCGTACCAAGGGGTTTCAGATCATCCCGGACGGCGAACGCCTGCTGCTGCAACTGCCCGGCGGCGGCGGCATGGGCGACGCCGCGTCACGCGACCCGGCGCTGGTGGCGCGGGATGTGCGGGATGGGCTGGTCAGCGTGGACGCGGCAGCTTCCCGCTACCGCGTGGCGGTGTCGGCGGATGGCAGCGTGGATGTGGCGGGCACGGCGGGGTTGCGGGCGGGGTAGGGCGCCTGCCTCTCCACCCTTCAGGGGGAGAAGGCTTGTACAGGCGCAACTCTTGCCAACGCGCCGCCCTGCCCGCAGGCTTCGCCCGACTCAACAGGAGCCCCGCCATGACCCTGCGCTGCGACACCATCCTGCGCGATGCCACCATTATCGACGGCACCGGTGCCGCGCGCTTCCGGGGGGACGTGGCGATCAAGGGCGACCGTATCGCGGGCGTGGGGGATCTGGGGGGCTGGGCGGCGGATCGCGAGATCATCGCCACCGGCAAGGTCGCCGCGCCCGGCTTCATCGACGCGCATACGCATGATGACCGCGCCGTGCTGTGCGGGCCGGAATGCATGTTGTGCAAGATGTCGCAGGGCGTGACCACCGTGGTGGTGGGCAATTGCGGCATCAGCCTGTCGCCGGTGAAAATGACCGCCCGCCCGATTCCGCCGCTCGATCTGCTGGGCGACGAGCAGTGGTGGACCTTCGGCAGCTTCGGCGAATACGCCGAGCGCCTGGCGCGCGACCCGTCGCCGGTCAACACCGTGGCGCTGATCGGCCACATGTCGCTGCGCGTGGAGGCGATGGGCGGTGACGTGATGCGCGCCGCGCGCGATGGGGAGGCCGAGCACATGCGCCGCAGGCTGGCCGAGGCGCTGGCCGAAGGTGCCTCCGGCTTCTCCACCGGCCTGTATTACCCGGCCAATATCGAGGCACCGGCCGAGGAAGTGATCGCGGTGGCCGAGGCGCTGCGGGCTGCGGGCGGGCTGTATGTGACACATATGCGCAACGAGATGGGGGAGATCCTCGACGCCATCGAGGAGACGCTGCGCATCGGCCGCGCGGTGGGGGCGCCGGTGGTGATCAGCCACCACAAATGCGCGCAGCCGGAGAATTTCGGCCGCTCGGTGGAAACCCTGCCGCGCCTGACCGAAGCGGCGCGGCATCAGAAGGTGGATTTCGACGTCTATCCCTACATCGCCGGGTCCACCGTGCTGATGATCAAGCGCCTGCGCGATGATGTGCCGACGCGCATCACCTGGTCGATCCCGCATCCGGAAATGCAGGGCCGGTGGCTCGCGGACATCGCCGCCGAATGGGGCGTGGGCATGATTGCGGCGGCCGAGCGGCTGCAACCGGCGGGCGCGGTGTTCTTCCAGATGGATGAGGCGGACGTGCAGCGCATCATGCAGCACGATCTGGCGATGATCGGCTCCGATGGCCTGCCGCATGACGCATTCCCGCACCCGCGCCTGTGGGGCACGTTCCCGCGCGTGCTGGGGCATTACAGCCGCGACCTCGGCCTGTTCAGCCTGGAAACCGCCGTCCACAAGATGACCGGGCACAGCGCCGCCGTGTTCGGGCTGGCGGATCGCGGCGTGGTGCGCGCCGGGGCCTATGCCGATCTGGTGCTGTTCGACCCCGCCACGGTGCGCGACACCGCCACGTTCGACGACCCCGTCCGCCCGGCGGACGGCATTGTGGAAACGTGGATCAACGGCCAGAGCGCCTATGTCTGGGGTGCAGGTGCCACGCAAGCGCGCGCCGGGCGGTTGGTGACGCGCGGGCGGGGGTGAAGGCTACACGCCCAGCGTGGTCAGTGGCACGGCGCGCCCGCCGTGCTGCTCTACAATCCAGCTTGGCCGCAGGCTCTCGCCGGCCGCATCCCACAGCATCCCGCCTTGCAGCGTGATGTGCGGCAACGCCTCGGCAATGGCGCGGGCATCGGCGCTGCCGGTCTGCGTGATGGCGGCGCGCACGGCGGCCATGGCCAGATAGCCGGCCAGCGCCAGTTCGTCCGGCGCTTCCTTGTTGCGCTGGGCGTAGCGGGTCTGGAACGCCTGCACCTCGGGGGCACCTTCCGACTCGGCCATCAGCACATGCGCGCGCACGCCCTGCGCGGCGGGCCCGGCGATGTCCAGCGCGCGCGGGCTGAGCAATCTGGCCTCACCGATCAGCGCCAGCGCCGGGGCATTTTGCCGTGCCAGCCTGATGGCGTGGCCGGACGCCTCGGCGGGCAGCAGCAGCGCCAGCGTATCCGGAGAGGCGTGCAGCAGGCGGGTGATGTCCCCGGCCAGATCAGGTGTGGCGGCAATATCGGCCACCACTTCCAGCCCCGCCGCGCGGGCGGCGCGCACCAGCGCATCGGCGCGCTCGCGGTAGGGTTCGCTGGCGGCGGCGTAGATGGCCAGCCGGTGCGCCGCGCCGCCCTGTTTCAGCCAGCCTGCCAGCCGCGCCATCATGGCAGCGTCGGACGGACGGGTGCGGAACACGCCTGGATGCGCCGGGCCGGTCAGGTCCGCCGCCCCCGCGCCGGTCAGCCACGCCCGCGCGCCGCGTGGCACCACCGCCGCCCCGCGTGCCGGGCCGGACAGCACCGGGCCGAGCACGGCCACCGCCTCGCCGTCCAGCGCCTTGGTCATCGCCGTGTGCGCCCCGGCGGGGGAGGATTGCGCGTCGAAGGTGATCACCTCGATCAGCCGCCCGAGCAGGCCGCCGCCGGCGTTGATGTCCTGCACCGCCAGTTCCACACCGCTGCGCCACGCATCGCCGAAGGCCGAGGCGGCGCCGGTGAGTTCCAGCACCTGTGCCACCAGCCATGTCGGCTGGCGGGCAGGCGGGACGGCCGTGCCGCCTGCGGACATGGCGATGCCCAGAAAGCCTCGGCGGCCGAACGATACAGAACTGACAGGTGGGCGCAGGATCATGCCCGGGCTGTCGCACCCCGGGTGGGCAGGCGTCAACGCGCCGCCTATTCTGGCTGGATGACGCAAGATGCATCGCCGCCCGGCCGGTGGGAGTTGTTCCGGGGCTTTTTCGCCGTCGGCATACTGGGCTTCGGCGGCGTGCTGCCGCTGGCCCGGCGGATGAGTGTGGACCAGAAGCGCTGGCTGAGCCCCGCCGCGTTCACCGACCTGCTGGCGCTGTGCCAGTTCCTGCCCGGGGCCAATATCGTCAATCTGGCGGTCAGTCTGGGCGGGCGCTACCACGGCCCGGCGGGCGCACTGGCGGCGGTGGCGGGGTTGCTCGCCGCCCCCATCGGCGTGGTGATCGCGCTGGGCGCGCTGTACGGGCGCTTTGCCGATGTGCCGATGGTAGCCCACGGCGTGCAGGGGCTGGCGGCGGCGGCTTCGGGCCTTGTGCTGGCCACAGCACTTCGCATCGCAGGCCCTTTGCGCCGCAAGCCGCGCGGCATTGCCGTGGCGTTGCTGGCGTTTGCTGCCATCGCGCTGCTGCGCTGGCCATTGCTGCCGGTGCTGGCGGTGCTGCTGCCGGTCAGCCTGCTTGTCCATCGGCGGGCCGCATGAGCGCGCTGTTGCTGAGCATTGCGCTGGTGTTCGCCGAGTTGTCGTTTCTGGCGGTCGGCGGGGCCAACACGCTGGTGCCGGAAATGCAGCGCCAGATGCAGGCGCAGGGCTGGATGCAGCCCGCCGAATTCGCCGCGCTGTTCGCGCTGGCGCAGGCGGCGCCGGGGCCGAACATGCTGGTGGTAACGCTGGTGGGCTGGCGGCTGGCTGGCTGGGGCGGGGCAGGCCTTGCCACCGCCGCCTTCGTGGCCCCTGCGGGCGTGCTGGCCTATGCGGTCAGCCGCGCGTGGGAGCGGTTTCGCGATGCGCGCTGGCGCAAGGTGGCGCAGGCGTCGCTGACGCCGATCACGGTGGGGCTGGTGATGGCCGCCGCCGTGCTGCTCTGCGAGGCGGCGGCGCTGGACCTGCGCTTGTTGCTGGTGGCGGGCGTGGTGGCAGGGATTATGCTGGCGACCAAGCTGCACCCGCTGTGGCTGCTGGGGGCAGGGGCCGGGCTGGGGGCTGCGGGATGGCTGTAGCTTGCCGGATGCAGGCAATATCCGATAAATTCAGTAGGAAATGACGGG
The DNA here is from genome assembly GCA_903864895.1 of uncultured Rhodospirillales bacterium. Lineage (GTDB taxonomy): Bacteria > Pseudomonadota > Alphaproteobacteria > Acetobacterales > Acetobacteraceae > CAIPHQ01. The sequence continues at coordinate 2,251 of CAIPHQ010000555.1, read as the reverse complement.
ACAGACGGCGATGGATCAGATCAGCGGGCAGGGCGACGGATTTTATCTGGTGCCGACGGGCGGCGGCGTGGGCGCGGAGGTGCGCGGTGTGGATTTGCGGGTGGTGGACGACGCCACCTTCGCCGCCATCGCCCGTGCCTGGACCGAACATGCCGTGCTGCTGTTCCGCGGCCAGCACCTGACCGACCCCGATCTGGTGGCGTTCAGCCGCCGCTTTGGCGGGCTGGATCTGGCCCCCATTCAGGAAACCGGCCGCCGCTCGGTGCAGGGCCTGCCGGAGATCTACGTGGTGTCCAACGTGATCGAGAACGGTGCGCCCATCGGCAGCCTCGGATCGGGGGAGGCAGTGTGGCACACCGACATGTCGTACCTGCCGGAACCGCCCAAGGCGAGCCTGCTGTATGCGGTGGAAATTCCGCCTGTGGGCGGCAATACCTCGTTCGTGAACATGTATGCGGCGCTGGAAGCGCTGCCGGAGGCGCTGCGCCGCCGGGTGGCGGGCCTGCGGGTGAAGCACGACGGCACCTACAACAGCGGCGGCTATGTGCGGCAGGGTGTGGCGGAAACCGGCGACCCGCGCACGTCGGCCGGCACGCTGCACCCGCTGATCTGCCGCCACCCGGAGTCCGGCCGCGAGATGCTGTATCTGGGCCGCCGCCGCAACGCCTACATCGAGGGGCTGGAACTCGCCGAGTCCGAGGCGCTGCTGGATGCGCTGTGGGCGGGCATGGACGACCCGGCCATCGGCTACAGCCATCGCTGGCAGGTGGGCGACCTTGTGCTGTGGGACAATCGCTGCACCATGCACCGCCGCGATGCCTTCGACCCGTCAAGCCGCCGGGTGATGCACCGCACGCAGGTGAAGGGCAGCGCGCCGCCCTCGGCGGCGTAAGGCGCTGATGGCGCTGGGTTTCAGCGCAGGCTGTGGCTCGGCGCGTCCACCGGCAGGGCGGCGGGGACGGTGCGCGGGGCGGGGGCTTCGGCGACTTCATCCAGCCGCATCACGGCGCGCTGCGCCACCGGCTGAATCAGGTTCTGGCCGTTGTTGGCCACCATGCGCCCGCTGTCCGGGCGGTCGTAGATGAAGCCGTAGGCCGGGTAGATGCTGCCGAACTGTTCGGTGTGGCCCAGTTCCACGCGCACGCGCGACCAGTCATTGTTGTCGGAAACGTCGATCACCTTGATGCCGCGGCTGACATTGCCCTTGGCGTAGCCGAAGGCGTTCCAGTTCGCGTGGTCGATCTCGATTTCCCGCTCGCCGCGCACGTTGGTGACCACGGCGACGTGGCCGAGGCGCATGTGGCCGTTGGCGCGGAAGTTCAGCACGCTGCCGGTCTCGGGGCGGCTGCCGCGCTCGTACACCCCGGCCGCAGCGTCCCACCAATTTGCGGCGTTGCCCTTCAGCGCGATGCCGGAGGTGGCGCGCGCGAAGGTCACGCACTGGATACCGCCGCCGCCAGCGTAGCGGGCCTTGCCGTTCTTCTTCAGCGGGTGCTTGGAGTCTGCGTGCGCCACAACAGGGGCTGCGCTGCGGGCCGATGATTGTGCCGCGTGCTTGCGGGTGGTGTCAGTATTCGCGAAAGCCGATCCGGTGAACACCGGAGCCGTAGCCAACAAAAGCGAACCTGCGACCATCGCAATGCCCACGCGCCACTTCACCTGCATGCTCTGAGCTCCCCAGTTGTCCAGCGCATCTCGACAACCGGGTTAACAAGGCGATTCCAAAGCTGACAACCCTGTAATGGCGTTTGTTGCACGCCTGTCATGCAGATTGGTAAATGCGGCCTGTGGATAACCTGCCGGAAAAGGAAAATGTGCCTAATAACGTGATCGTTTAGGCAATGTGGCACAAAAACCTCTTGCCTGTGGCAGAACCGCCACAGGCGGCCCGCCACAGACAAGACTTTACAATCACTTGCAGACGGTGACCATGATCTCGACCAGATGGCGCGGGTCGGCCATATGCGCCTGCACACAGGCGCGGGCCGGGGCACCGCCCGCGGGCAGCCAGGCCGACCAGATGCCGTTCATCGCTTCGCGGTCGCGAATGTCCTTCAGCCAGATCTGAGCCTGCAGCAGGCGGGTGTTGTCGGTGCCGTGGGTTTCCAGAATGTCGTCGATCTGCGCCAGCACTTCCTTCGTCTGGCCCACGACGTCCTTGGACAGGTCTTGCGCGGTCACGCCCTGCACGAAGACAAAGCCGTGATATTCAACTGCCTTGGCCAGAACGGCGTTGGGCTCGGTGCGGATA
>CAIPHQ010000554.1 GCA_903864895.1 uncultured Rhodospirillales bacterium | reverse complement strand
GCCGTGCTGTTGTCCGGCTTTGCCGGGGCCGCCAATGCCGCCACCATTGAAACCAATGCGGACAACTGGGCCGCCGATGCGGCCTCGGTGGGGTCGGGTGACGTGGGCTATACCACCAGCAATGGCGGCGCGCTGTATGACAGCGTCAGCAGCTACAACATCACCGGTGGCGTAAGCGTTGGCTTCAACAGCAATACCACGCTGCTCGCCCCGCTGAGCGGGTGGGGCGCGTGGTCCAACGGCTACACCGGGGACATCCTGAACACGCAGGACCCGAACACGTTTGCCATCACCAACACGCTGACGCTGACCTTCTCCAGCCCGGTGTCGCTGTTCGGCATGGACGTGTCGCCCGACACCACCGGCAACTCGCTGACCGGCGCGGTGTCCGAGACGTTCAACATCAGCATCAACGGCGGCGCGGTGCAGACCGTGACCGGCGCTTACACCTACGACACCAACCCGGTGCAGTTCATCGGCGTCTATGGCGGCCCGATCAGCAGCATCACCATCTCCACCACCACCGCGCCGGATTTCGCCATCGGCAATTTCACCTCGGTGCCGGAGCCGATGTCGCTGGCACTGCTGGGCGGCAGTCTGGCTGGCCTCGCCGCGCTGCGCCGCCGTTCGCCGCGCTAACCGGCAAGCCGCCTTGGACCCAACCCGCCCGGAGCGTGATCTCCGGGCGGGATGATGCGCGATGGCTTGGACAACGGGCGCGTAGCCGCTATCACGCGCTGTGCCCTGTGGCGCGCCACCGCGAACGAGATTGCCCGCATGACCGAGTTGCTGCCTGACCGCCTGTCCATCGACCCGGACAGCCCGCATTACGACGAGGCGCTGCTGTCACGCGGCATTGGCATCCGCTTCAACGGGGCCGAGAAAACCAACGTCGAGGAATACTGCATCAGCGAAGGCTGGGTGCGCGTATCGGCCGGCAAGGCCGTGGACCGCAAGGGCAAGCCGTTGACGCTGAAATTGCGCGGTATGGTGGAAGCCTATCTGCGCGGCGACGCCCCCGCCGCCTGAGCGGCCTCAGCCCCGCCTGAACACCAGCGACAGGTTGTTGGCGGGCATGTCCACGATGTCCGGCGTGCCGAACCCCGAAGCTGCGGCTTCGGCGGCCACATCCTCCAGCGCGCGCACACCCCAGTCCGGGTTGCGCGCCCGCAGGCTTGCGTCAAACGCCGCGTTGCTGGGCGCGGTGTGCGCCCCGCCCCGCAGGTAGGGACCGTACAGCATCAACACACCGCCCTGCTTCAGAACGCGTGCTGCCCCGCGCATCAGGCCCTGCGCGGCCGCCCACGGCGCGATGTGGATCATGTTGATGCACAGCACCAGATCCGCCGTCAGGTCCGGCCATGCGGCAGCGGCATCGAGTGCCAGTGCGGGGCGCAGATTGGGCAGGCCCGCCTGATCCGCCCATGCGTCAATGCTGGCCCGCGCATCCGGCGCCGGGTCGGTGGGTTGAAAGTTCACCTGCGGCAGGGCCGTTGCAAAATGCAGTGCGTGCCCGCCGCTGCCGCTGGCAATCTCCAGCACCGTGGCCGGGCCGGGCAACAGCCTGCGCAGCACCGCCAGGATCGGGTCCCGGTTGCGTTCCACCGAAGGCGAGGTCTGCCGTGCGTCGTCCATGGCCCAGCATGAAGCGCCGGGGAGGGGCCGCCAAGGGCATGCCGATGTCTTGCAGGAATTCATTACCGTGCCATGGTTCACGGAGCGCGAGTGCGCGCTGACAACAAGAACCGGAGGTCCAGGATGACGGTCGGAGCATTGCTGAAGGACAAGGGGCGCAACGTCATTTCGGTCGAGACCGGCACGCCCTTGCTGGAAATTGCACAGATCATCTCCTCACGCCGCATCGGTGCCGTTCTGGTCTTGCATCCCGATGGCGGTGTGGTGGGCATTGTCAGTGAGCGTGACGTGGTCAAGGCTCTGGCCAAGCACGCCGACAAGGTGGTCTCGCTGAATGCGGGCGACGTGATGACCGCAAAAGTCGTCACCGCCGACCCTGCCACCTCGGTCGACAAGGCCATGGAAGTGATGGATCAGGGCTATTTCCGGCATCTGCCGGTGATGGAAAACGGCAAACTGGCAGGCATCATCAGCATCCGCGACGTGGTGAAATACCGGTTGATGCTGCATGAGCACGATGTGGACAGTCTGAAGGCTTATATCGCCCGGCAGGTGTGACCATAGCACCGTGGAAAAACCGCACGGCATTTCGCCCGTGATTGTGCGGATCGGGCGCCTGTTCAACAGCATTGAGCACATCATCTATATTGTGCTCGGTCTGTTGCTGGCTGCCACCGCATTGTTGGCGCTGGCCGGGGCAGCGCGGCTGTTGCTGGAGGGGTTGGGCGACTGGCAGGGCACCGAGACGGTGTTTGCCATCATGGACCGCCTGCTGTTCGTGCTGATGCTGGTGGAGATTCTCTACACGGTCCGGGTCTCGATGCAGTCCGGCACGCTGCTCAGCGAACCGTTTCTGGTGGTGGGGCTGATTGCCTGCATCCGGCGGATTCTGGTGCTGTCGCTGGAAACCTCCAACCTGACCCAACTGGACAAATGGACGCCGCAGAGTGCCGGCCTGTTCGCCGCGGCGATGACCGAACTCGGCGTTCTGGCCGGGCTGCTCGTGGTGATGGTGGGGGCCATCACTTATATCCGGCGGATGCGGGACACCTGACCGGCCGGTCGCAATTTGCAACGCATGAGACATAAATGGCCTGCGTGAGCCAGTCGTAACGCTGGCACATGCCTTGCTGAACCCTCGGCAACCCGTCGAGGAGCCTTCCGATGCCAGCGTCCCCGCACCCTGCCGCACCCCGCCACCGTCTGCTCGTCTGGGTGTTTGGCCAGATGGACAAGCGCGGCTCGTTCGAAGACTACGTGCTCTCGCTCGCCCGCCGCGCGCATGAATGTGATCTGGGGCTGGACGTGGTGGCGGGCCCCGGCTGTGAGCCCACGCTGCGCGCCGATCTGGAAGCCACCGGCGCCACCATGACCTGCCTGCCGATTGCCGAGCGCGACAGCGTGGCCTGCTTTGCCCGCGAGATGCTGCGCCGCCGCCCCACGCTGGTGCATTGCCATTTCGGCTCGCCCTCCACGGTGCTGGCCCCCATCGCCCGGCTGCTCGGCGCACGCGGCTTCGTGTTCACCGATCACGGCTCGCGCACGGTGGTGGAACCGGTGCGCGAAGCCCGCTTCAGCCTGCGCCGTGTGCGCCGGCAGGTGCAGGCCGCCTTCATCGACCGCTGGCTGCCGGTCTCGGCCTTTGTCGGCACCATGCTGGAACGCGAAGTCGCGGCCCCCGCCGCCCGTGTGCGCACCCTGTTCAACGGCATCGACCTTGCCCGCGCCCGCCGCGCCGACAGCGAAGGGCAGGCGGCCATCCGCGCCCGCCTCGGCCTCGCGCCAGATGCCCGTGTGGCGCTGTTCGTCGGCAATCTGTGCGCCGAAAAGGGCGTGCCCGATCTGCTGGCGGTGCAGGACGAAGTTCTGGCCGCCGACCCGCGCAACGTGATGGTCTGGGCCGGTGACGGCGTGCTGCGCGATGAGGTGCAGCGCACCGCTGGCCCCCGCGTGCATGTGCTGGGCCGCCGCAATGACGTGCCGGAACTGCAATGCGCCGCCGACCTGCTGGTGGCCCCGTCGCGCTGGTATGAAGCCTTCTCGCTGGTGCTGGCCGAAGCCGCCGCCTGCGGCCGCCCGGCCATTGCCGCGCGCATCGGCGGCATCCCCGAAGTGGTGCAGGACGGCCAGACCGGCCTGCTGTTCGAACCGGGTGACCGCGCGGCGCTGGCCGCCAACCTGATCGACTTGCTGCACGACGGCGCGCTGCGCACCAGCCTTGGCGCTGCCGCCCGCTGCCGGGCCGACGCGCTGTTCAGCCTCGATCACATGGTGTCCGCCACCATCGACGAATACCGCAACCTTCTCCAAGGCCCGGCGTCCACGCCCACGGCCACCTCTCTTGTCCGGAGTGCGCACGCATGACCAACATTGATCTTCCGAACGCCGCCGATGTCACCGAAGCGCTGGAGCGCGACGGCATTGCGGTGCTGCCGAATTTCCTGACCGGGGCCGCACTGGCCTCCATTCAGGACAGCTTCAACCGGGCGCTGGCCCGGCCGAGCTTCAACACCTATATCGGCTACGAGCAGAACGAGAAATGGCGCGTGCTGGTGGAAAACCTGCTCGCCCTTGACCCGCATTGCCTGACTGACTGCGCGGTGCATCCGCTGGTCGGCGACGTGCTGCGCAGCTATGTCGGCCCCGATGTGGCGCTGGTGGAGGCGCGCGGCTGGAAGACCATCCGCACCAAGCGCACCTTCCATGGCTGGCATGAGGACGCGTGGTATCACCCGTCCGTCAAGCAGCGCCCGCGCGAGGTGAAGCTGGCGGTGTATCTGTCGGACGTGACCAGCGGGCATTTCAGCTACATTGCCGGCTCGCACCTGGCCAACGCCAACCAGTTCCCGCGCCACTGGCCGCAGCGTGAAGTGTCACCGATGATGCACATGGCGCGCGACGTGAAGGGGCCTGCGGGCACCGCGTTCCTGTTCGACACGGCGGGCGTGCATCGCCAGACCACCCCGGTGCTCGACCCGCGCAATGTGATGTTCTTCAACTACCACGACCCGGCGGTGCCATTGCAGGACGAGGACGTGCTGGCCGGGCGCTACCGCCCGATCCAGCTGAACGCCGGTTTCCTGCCGGAAAACCTGACGCCGGATCAGGCCCGCCTGCTGGGCTTCGGCCGCGCCCGCGCCGCGCCGGCGCATGAGGGCGTCATCGGACGCGCCGAACTGCGCCGCTATCCGGTGCTGCACGACACGGTGGCCTTTGCGCTGGCAGCACGGCTTGAGATACAGGAAGCCCAGCGCACCGTGCGTCAGCTTCGCCGCGCCGTGATGTCCCGCGTCCGGGCCAAGACCAGCGGTCTGGCCGCGCGGATCGGCGTCTCGGGCACGCGCGCGCCGAGCCTGCAACACTAGAACCGGCCGCGCGGCGGCCGGGACGGGAGTTCCGATGCCGCCGCGCCTGTCGGTTATCATTCCAAGCCGCAATGGCCTCGATACGCTGCCCCGCGCCGTCGGCAGTGCGCTGGCGGTGCCGGTGGCTGATCTGGAAGTGATCGTGGTGGATGATGGCTCCACCGACGGCACCGGGGCGTGGCTCGCCGAACAGCACGCCCGCGACAACCGGGTGATTGGCCTGCGCCGGGATTCGGATCACGGCGTCTCCGCCGCCCGCAATGCAGGCATTTCCGCCGCCCGCGCGCCGGTGCTGGCATTTCTGGACGCCGACGATATGTGGCACCCGGAGCCCTACGCCCGCCGGCTTGCGTGGCATGAGGCCAATCCCGCCACCGCGCTCAGCTTCGCCAATTACCGGACGCTGCTGCCGGATGGCACGCTGCAAGACCGCTACATGGCGTATTGCCCGCGCTTCCAGCGTTTCGTGGGCACCCGCACCGGCATCCTGCCGCTGGGCGCCGAGTCGTTTTCGCTGCTGGCAGGTGAGAATCCGGTCTGCACTTCCTCGGTCATGGCCTCACGCGATGCGGTGCGCGCGGCGGGCAGTTTTGATGTGACGCTGCGGCAGGCCGAGGACTGGGATTTGTGGATCCGGCTGGCCAAGACCGGCGGGGCGGCCGCGTCCACCGAGATCGAGTTGCTGCACGCCGACCGCCCCGGCTCGCTCAGCCACAAGGTGGCCGAACGGGTGGCGTTCATGCGCCAGGTGGTGCTGCGCCATCGCCCGGATGCATGGCGGCGTGCGCCGGGGGCCGCGATGGCGGCGGGCTGCCTGCTGGCGCAGGCCGAGGCAGAACTGGCCATGCGGCAGGGGCGCAATGCCACGGCCTTCATGCGTCTGGCCGCTGCGATGGCGTGGCAGCCTTCGGTCCAGCATCTGCGCGATGCGCTGCGGGCGGGGCTGGTGGTGGCCGGGCTCAAAGCACCGCTGCCCTTGTCGCACGGTCACAGCGGCCAAACCTGACCGGCGCAATCCGCCGCAATTTGCAACGCAGCGGGCGGCCCGGCCGTGGCACGGCGGGTGCAATTCACACTCCGAGACGATCTGGCCTTGGCCAATCATTCAAGGAGCCCCGCAATGGGGAAGCACGCCATGCATATCTCCACCACCATCACCCCCGCTGACACCGTGCTCGCGAGCACTGATACCTTGTCGGTCTGCTATGTGCTGTGCGGCTTTCCCGTGCTGTCGGAGACCTTCGTCAGCAACGAAATCCGCGCCATGCGGGCGCTGGGCCACAAGGTTCTGCCGCTGGCGCTGATGCCGCATTCCGGCGCGTGCCAGCCGGAAGACGAGCCGTTCCGCGATGAGGTGGTGCACCTGAAATCCATCCCCGGTGCCAAGGCGCTGGCGATGGCGGCGCTGCGGCCCGGCCGGCTGGCCCACGCGCTGGCCTTCGCCCGGGCGCAAAAGGGCCTGCCGGTGCGCTCACTGATGAAGGCGGGCGCGCAGGTGGCATTGGCCGCGCGCCGCGCCGGATGCACCCACATCCACGCGCATTTCGCCCACTCCGCCGCCGCCACCGCCATCGTGGCGGCCCGGCTGTCCGGCCTGCCGTGCTCGTTCATCGGCCACGGCTACGACATCTATGGCACGCCGTCGGACCTGACCGCCAAGCTGGGCGCGGTGGATGTGGCACTGGCCACCTGCGACGACATGGCCGCCGATTTCCGTGCGTGGTCGCCGGAGACCAACGTGCAGATCGTGCATTGTGGCGTTGACCCCACCCGCTTCCAGACGCCGGTCAACGTGGTCCGCAATGGGCGACTGCTGGCGGTGGGCCGCCTGGTGGAGCAGAAGGGCTATGAGGTGCTGATCGAGGCGCTGGCGCTGCTGGCGCCGTATCAGCGCCCGGTGATCGACGTGGTCGGCGGCGGTGAACTGGCGCAGGCGCTGCCGCGTCTGGCGGCCGAGCGTGGCGTGGGGGCCTCCATCAACTTCCTCGGCCCGCAAGCCAGCGGGTTCATTGCCGCGAACGGCCCGGCCTATCTGGGCTTCGTCGCCCCCTACGTGATCTGCCGCAACGGCGACCGCGACACCGGGCCGCTGGTGATCAAGGAAGCCATGTGCATGGGCCTGCCGGTGGTGGCCTCGCATCTGATGGGCCTGAAGGAAACCGTGGACAGCGCCAATGGCCGCTCGGTGCCGCCCGGCGATGCCGCAGCACTGGCCGACGCGCTGGTGTGGATGACCGGGCTGGATGAAGATGCGCGCCGGGCGCTGGGGGCCGCCGGACGGCGGCGGGCGATGGAGGATCACTCGCTGCGCGGTCAGGCCGAGGGTCTGGCGGCTGCCATCCGCAGCGTGCGGCGGTCTGCCAGGCGGGTATGACCTGAATCAACGCCCTGCTGAACCGCCGGGCCCAATGCTAGCCTTCTGATGCACCCTGGTGGCCTGCGGCCCATCGCCGTAGGCCACCAGGCGCGGCAGAGGGGGCAGCCATGGAAGCTGGCGGAATTCTGCTGCTGATTGTCTTGGCCGGCTATTTTCTGGCCGGCCCCGCATTTGGCATCGCCGCGTGGCGCAGCCTGCGCCGCAGGGACACGCGCATCGAATCACTGACAGCGCGGCTGTATCAGGTTGAAGTGCAGCTTGCGGCGCTGGGCGAACGCGAGCGGCCCGCTGCCGCTGCGGCAACCGCGCCCAAGGCACCGGAAGCCGCCGCTGCCGATGTATCCGCCGAAGCCGCCCTGCGCTGGGCGGCTCCGCCGTTCCAGCCGCCGGAGGATGTGGCGGACGCGGATCAAACGCCGATTTTCGTTCCGCAATCCGATGACGCAAAGCCGGGCAACCCGCTGCCGATTCCGGCCAGTCTGGAAGAAAGCCTATCCTCGCGCTGGATGCTGTGGCTCGGCGCGGTCACGCTCTCTCTGGGCGGAGCGTTTCTGGTCAAATACGCGATTGATGAGGGCTGGATCGGGCCCGCACTGCGCGTGTCGCTGGGGTTTGCTCTGGGGCTGGGTTTGACCGGATGGGGCGAGTGGCTGCGCCGCCGTCCGCTGCAACAGGCCATTGCCGCCCTGCGCCCGAACTATCTGCCGCTGTCGCTGGGTGCGGCGGGCGTGTGGATTGCCTTTGCCAGCGTCTATGCGGCATTCGAGTTGTACAATCTGATCAGTCCCTTGGTGGCGTTTACTTTGCTGGGCTGCATTTCGGTGGGCGCGGTGTTTCTGGCGCTGTTGCAGGGGCCGTTCATGGCGCTGCTGGGCGTGATCGGCGGCTATGCCACGCCGATGCTGGTGCCGTCGCAGCACCCGTCAGCGTGGGGGCTGCTGACCTATGTGCTGTTCATCGCCGCTTCTGGTCTGGCCATCGTGCGCTTTACCGGCGCTTGGTGGGTGGCCGGGGCGAGCTTGCTGGGCGCGGTGGGGTGGGAGGTGCTGTGGGCCGGTGCCTTCTGGCAGACAGGTGACGCAGTACCCACCGGCGCCTTCCTGCTTGGCTTGATGCTGCTGACCGCGCTGGTACCGCAGCGCGGGATGCTGCGCGGGGCCGGGCAGCAATTGGATATCATGCTGGAATCGCTGGGTGAGCCTGCCAGTCTGGCCATCTGGGCGATGGCGCTGATCACCGCGCTGCTGGATTTCGTGCTGCTGCTGAACGACGGTTATGCCATGGCATCGCTGGCTACGCTGGTGTTGCTTACCTTGCTCTATGGCTGGCTGGCATGGCGGGCGCCGCGATTCACGTGGCTGGCCGTGCTGGCAGCCGCCCTGGTAGTGCTGGCATTCACGGCCTGGCATGTCCTGCCCCCGCTGGTGCCGGATTTCAGCCTCGGCCGCGCGCTGCCGCCGCAAACCGAGCGGATGCCGCAGGCCTATGCGCCGCAGGCGATGGTGCCACCTGATGCGGCAACTTTCCTGTGGACGGCCACCTTCTTTGCCGCGCTGGCCGCCATTGGCGGGTTCGCCGCGTTGTGGCTGGCACCGCTGCCCGCCATATGGGCATCGGTCTCGGCGGCGACGCCGGTGCTGCTGCTCGTGGTCGCGTTCTGGCGCATCGACGGCTTCAGGGTGAATTTCAGCTGGGCTTTGGTGTCCCTGCTGATGGCCTGTCTGGCCTGTGCCGCCGCATGGCGGTTGCAGCCGCGCCGGGCCGAACATGGCTTTGCTGTGGGGCTGGCCGCCTACGCCGCAGCCAGTGTGGCATGCCTGAGCCTGGGAGCCAGCATGACGGTGCATCAGGCGTGGCTTACCGTGGCGCTGTCGGTGGAACTACCCGCGCTGGCATGGATCGGCCACCGGCTGGGCGTGCGTGAACTGCGCCCGGTGGCCGCCGTGCTGGCCTGCGTGGTGCTGTGCCGCCTGCTGCTGAACATCAGCATCCTCGATTACCCGATGGGGTCGCTGCCGCTGCTGAACTGGGTCCTCTACGGCTACGGCCTCCCGGCGCTGGCGTTCTTTGCCGCCGCGCGCTGGTTCGCACGCAGCGGGGCGGGGCGCGTGGTGCTGCTGCTGGATGCCGGTGCGATGGCATTTGCGGTGCTGCTGGTGGGGTTCCAGATCCACCTGCTGCACGAGGGCGATCTGGCCACGGTCCATGCCGGCTTGCAGGAGATGACGATCCACACCGCCGTTTGGCTCGCAGCCGGTATCGGGCTCGGGCAGGTGGCGGGTCGCACCGGCAATCCAGTAGCGCTGTGGGGCGGGCGGGTGCTCGCCGGCGCTGCCGTGGCGCAAGTGCTGTTGGGCCACCTGATGGTCTGGAATCCGCTGACGGAAACGGCGGCGGATGTCGGCCGCTTGCCGGTACTGAACAGCCTGCTGCTGCTGTATGCGCTGCCCGCGCTGCTGGTCGCGCATTATGTGCGGCAGGAACGGCTGGCAGGCAATCTGGCCCGCAGCGCATGGACGTTGGTGCTGCTGCTGGTGTTCGTCAACCTGTCGCTGGAAGTGCGGCATGTCTATCACGGCGGCTTGCTCGCACTTGGGCAGACCGGCGATGCCGAGTGGTATGCCTATTCGGCGGCGTGGCTGCTGTTCGCGGGGCTGCTGCTGGCATTGGGCATCCGGCAAGGCAGCGTGGGCCTGCGCTATGCCTCGCTGGCGGTTCTGCTGCTGACGGTGCTCAAGGTGTTCCTGTCCGACATGGCGGATTTGCGCGGGTTGTATCGGGTTGGCTCGTTCATCGGGCTGGGGCTGTGCCTGATCGGCGTGGGCTACCTGTATCAGCGCTTCGTGTTCCCGCCGAAGGCCAGGCAGGGCTGAATTCCTGCTGCATCGTCACCTGTTGCCATTGTCCCGGCGCGGCAGTGGCGGACACTATGCGTGCCAATCGGCAGACCTCAAAAAGGCGCGCATATGGGCACGACCGTATCGACCATCGCTGACCTGAACGCGGCGATCTATGCCGCCGATGGCCAGACCGACCCCGGCATTGTCACCATAACGCTGGGCGCGGACATTGCCTTCGGCAGCACGCAACTGCTGGCGATCAATCTGGCGCCGGGCGTGACGCTGGATATCGTTGGCAACGGCCACACGCTGGATGGCGGCAGCATCGGGCGCGGGTTGTTCGTGTATGCGGGCACCGTCTCGGTCGAGTCGCTGGCCATCGACAACATGGCGGCCTATGGCGGCACCGGCGG
>CAIPHQ010000553.1 GCA_903864895.1 uncultured Rhodospirillales bacterium | reverse complement strand
GCCCAGATCGATCAGCGCCATGCCGCTGAGCACATGCGCCGCCGCGTGGCCGGGCGCACGGTCCAGCAACGCCCGCAGCACGGCGGCGGCGGCGGCGGGGCGGCCGGAATCGAGCAGGAAGTCGGCGTAGTGATAGGCCAGCGAGGAATCATCCGGCGCCAGGGCGCGGCAGGCGCGGAACTGGGCGGCGACCATGGCCGGCAGGACCATGCGCACCTGCGCCAGATCGCGGCACGGATGCGCCGCCCCGGGCCGGGCGCGGGCCACGCGCTGCATCAGGGGGGCGGCGCGCAGCGTGTCACCCTGCGCTGCCAGGGCGAGCCCGGTGACATGCAGCGCGTCCAGATCATCCGGGTCGGCGGCGGCCAGGCGGCGTGCGGATTGTTCGGCCAGACTGAACCGCCCGGCGGCCAGATCCTGCACCGCCCCGCGCAGCACCGCTGCCCGGAAATCCTGCGCCCCGCCGCCATGCCCCATCTGCCGCCTCGCTGCCTGCGGCGCGCAGGCTGCGGCGTGCGGGTTAAGGCGGGGTCAACCGGCGCGTTACGGGCAGATATACCCCGCCCCGTCCGGGGCCTTGAAGCAGCCGATGGATTCGGGAAACAGCGTCTTCGGCAGCCACAGCACCACGCTGGGAAAGAAGATCGCGAACGCGATGGTGGCAAAGAAGATCAGATAGATCGGCATCGACGCCCGCAGCGCCGCCGAGAACCGGCTGCCGACGAATTTGGACGCCATCAGCAAGGACAGCCCGTAGGGCGGCGTGATCAGCCCGAAGGCCAGCGTGATGATCAGCACGATGCCCATGTGCACGCCGTTGATGGACCCGGCTTCGGTAAGCTGATTGACCACCGGCATGAAGATGATGATGGCCGGAATCGGCTCGATGAAGTCGCCCACGATGGTGAACACCAGCACCAGCAGGAACATGATGGCGTGCGGGTTGTCGCCCGCCACGTCGCCGATCCAGCCCGCCACCACGATGGGGCCGCGCAGATAGGCCAGCAGCCAGCCGAAGGCGGACGCGGCGGCGATGGTGATCAGCGGCAGCGAATAGATCAGCCCGGCCTGCACGAAATCCCGCTGCACCGCGCGCAGGTGCCGCGGATTGAGCAGCGGGATCACCACCAGCAGAATATAGGCCACCGCCACCACCCCCGCCTCGGTGGGGGTGAACCAGCCGGACATGATGCCGCCCAGCAGGATGATGGGGATCAGCATCGGCAGCGCGGCGGCCCGCCCGGCGGCCACCAGATGGCCGAAGCGGGCGCGCGGGCGGCGGAAGCCGATGGGGCCGAAGAAATAGCTGAACAGCATCAGCCCGATGCCCACCATCAGCCCCGGCACGATGCCCGCCAGAAACAGCCCGGCGATGGAAACGTTGCCCACCGCGCCATACACCACCGCCATGATGCTGGGCGGCACCAGATTGGCGATGGTGGACGCCGCTGCAATCAGCGCCGCCACAAAGGCGGGCGAATACCCCTCTTTCGCCATCGGCCCGGCCATGGTGCGGCTGAGCACCGCGACATCGGCCGAGGATGAGCCGGACATGCCGGCGAAGAACATGCTGAACACGGTGGTGACCTGTGCGAGACCGCCGCGCACATGGCCCACCAGCGCCTGCGACAACTCGGCAATGCGGATCACCACGTTGGCCGAGGTCATCAACTCGCCGACCAGCAGGAAGAACGGAATCGCCATCAGGGCTTCGGAATCTATGCCGTTGAACAATTGCCCGACAATGGATTGCAGCGTGATCGGCGTCAGCGCCGTGCCCACCATCACGCCCGCCATCAGCGAAAACGCCACCGGCACGCCCAGATAGCCGAACAGCAGAAACAGCCCGGTCATGATGGCCAGAATGGCGCTGTTCGGCATCGCGCTAGGTCATGCCTTGCAGGCGGGCCGGTTCATGCGCAAACCCGTGGCGCAGGCCGCAGACGATCTGCTCGGCGCTGAACAGCGCAATCAGCGCGCCGCAGACCGGAATGGGCGCATACAGATAGGCAATCGGCAGCATCGACGGCATGCGGAAACTGCCAAACCCGGTCAGGAAATTCTGCCAGCCATACACCACCAGGCACAGCCCGACGGCCAGAATCACCACGCGGTTGAACACCTCGAACACCGTGCGTACGCGCCCGTGCATGGCTTCCGTCAGGGCCGAGAGTTGCAGATGGTCGCTGCGCCGCGTGGCGACCGAGGCGCCGATGAACACGCCGTGAATGAACAGCGCGGACGTCAGTTCCTGCGGCCACAGCAACGGATGGCCCAGCACGCGCGCCACCACGTCCAGCAGCGTGGTGCCGGTAAAGCCCGCCAGAAACAGGCCGCACAGGCGCATCAGCAGGCGTTCCAGCCCGTCCAGCGCCGGCCATTTCAGATGGCGGCCGGTGGCCTGCACCAGATCGGCGGAGTGTGCCACGCGGCCTCTATTCGATGGAGCGGACGACTTGCAGGATTTTTTCGGCATACGGGCCGAGACCCTTGGCCAATTGGTCCTGCAACGGCTCGGCAATCTTGATGAAGCTGGCCTTGTCCACGTCGGTGACCACCTTCACGCCCATCTTCTGCAACTTCACCAGCGACTTCTTGTTCAGCGCCAGCGCCTGCTCGGGCTGCTTCGCGCCCACTTCGCTGGCCGCGTCCTGCACCCAGCCTTTCTGTTCGTCGGTCAATGACGACCACAACTTGTCGCTGATCCAGACCACGCTGTTGTTGGCTTCATGTTCCGTCATCGACAGCACCGGGGCGACTTCGTAGTGCTTGTTGCTGTCATAGACGTTCACGCCATTCTCGGCGAAGTCCACCACGCCGGTCTGGATGGAGGTGTAGACGCTGCCGAACGGCATATGCACCGCCTGCGCGCCATAGGCGGGGAACAGCGTATCCTCGGTGGGCGTGGCCTGCACACGCATCTTGGCGCCGTTCAGGTCGGCGAGTGTGGCCACCGGGCGTTTGCCGTAGATGTC
>CAIPHQ010000552.1 GCA_903864895.1 uncultured Rhodospirillales bacterium | reverse complement strand
GCCACGCTGCCATCAAACAGAAAGCGCTGCTCCAGGATCAGCTTCAAGCCCAACTCCCTTGCGGAAGCGGGCAGATAGGATTATGCCCGCACGATCACCATTCCGTGATCATGCACGCCAAAAATCTATCCCGCAAGACAAAAGATGTCAAATCTAACCATTCTGACAGCGGATTATACGAAACCGTATCATTCTGATAAACGCAGTATGTGGTCCGTGTTACACCGAGCGGGTGATGCCGCCATCGATGCGGATGCTCTGGCCGGTGATATAGGCGGCGCGGTCCGACGCCAGTAACGCGATCAATTCGCTCACTTCCTCGGTGCGGCCGTAGCGGCCCATCGGGATGCGCTGCCGGAATTCCGCCTTCTCGGGCAGGCTGTCGATGAAGCCGGGCAGCACGTTGTTCATCCGCACATTGTCTGGCGCATATTTGTCAGCAAACAGCTTGGTGAACGCGGTCAGCCCCGCGCGCATCACGCCCGAGGTGGGGAACACCGGGTCCGGCTCGAACGTGGCGAAGGTGGTGATGTTGACGATGGCGCCGGATTTCTGCGCCACCATGATCGGTGCCACCAGCCGTGTGGGGCGGACGACATTGAGGAAATAGACCTCCATGCCGAGATGCCAGCCGTCATCGGTGATATCCAGCAACGGCCCGCGCGGCCCGTGCCCGCCGCTGTTGACCAGCGCATCAATGCGGCCCCAGCGCGCCATGGTCAGATCCACCAGCCGTTGCAGATCGGCGTTGGACTGGTTGGAGCCGGTGACGCCCACCCCGCCGAGTTCGGCGGCCAATGCCTCGCCTTTGCCGGAGGAGGACAGGATGGCCACATGGAACCCGTCCGCTGCCAGTTTGCGCGCGGCGGCGGCGCCCATGCCGCTGCCGCCTGCGGTGATAACGGCGACTTTTTCGTGGGCCATGACCGGATTCCCTGCTGCATCAAGGCCGGGAGTGATGCGGCAAGCCGCGCAGGGCAGCAAGATGGCCACGGTCACGCCACTGTTGATCGGCCGGCGCCACCCGGCTGTTGACACATGGGGGCGGTTGCGCAACTTGTTTGCAACTGCGCGATCATTTCGCGACGCGGGTGATACCCGCGAAAGCCGGGGGATTTGCCTGCAATGACGCTACGCGGACTCGTTCTTGCCATGGCAGTGGCATCACTTGGCGCGGCCGTCTGGCCGGTTGCCGGCGTTGCCAGCGAAGCGGACGACCGCGCCATCGCCGACAGCCTTGCCGCCATGCTGCGTGCCGGGCGCAGCGTGATCTCGGCCAACCAGAGCCGCATCAATGATCCCGCACTGGGGCCGAAAGGGCTGGACGGCAAGACCGTGCTGGCCGCCGCCGTCGCCGGATATACCAAGGCCACCGGCACCGATCCGCTGGCGAGTGACCCGGCGACGCGGGCGGGCAAGCTGCTGCGGGCCGAGATGGCCGCGATTGTGGCGGTGATGGATGCGGCGCAGGCCGACATCGACACACCGGGCGTGGGCTTCAAGGGCTTCATTCCCGCCGTGTTCGGCCGTCTGGTGAGCGAGGAATTCGGCAAGCGCGCGGGCGGTCTGGCGCGCATGAAAGTGACCGCACCGCTGGACCGCGTGCGCAACCGCGCCTCCCGGCCCGATGCGTTCGAGGCGAAGGTGATCACCGAAAACTTCCTCGCCCCCGGCTGGACACGCGGCGCCGCCTTTGCCGCCACCGTTTCGCAGAACGGCACCGAGACATTCCGGGTGATGGCGCCCGAATATTACGCCGCGTCCTGCCTGGCCTGCCACGGCACCCCCAAGGGCAGCATCGACGTGACCGGCTATCCGCGCGAAGGCTTCGCGGAGGGCGATCTGGGCGGCGTGATCAGCATCAGTCTGGTCCATTGACAGGTCTGTTCGAATGACCGGTCTGTTCGAATGACCGGGCGGCGGACCGCGCTGCTGCGCCGGGTCTCGATCGCCGCACGGTTGATCGGCACCACCGGCATTCTGATTGCGATGATGCTGGGCATCACGCTGTCGCTCAGCCGCGTGCTGGACCAGACGGTCGGCACGGCGGCCGAATCCGAACAACTGGTGCTGTTGCTGGACGACGCGCACGCGGTGGGCAAGGCGTTTGGCGATCTGCGTTACTGGCTGGCCGATCTGTCGGTCAGCCAGTTGATGCAGTCCGAACGCAACGCCGATCTGGCCCGCGAGACGCTGCGCCAGCGTCTGGCGCAATTGGCCGGGCGGGAGCCGGATGTGGCGGCGGCCATTGGTGCGGATGTGGCGGCGTTCGACGCCAGCGCCACGGCGGCGGTGGAAGCCTATACCGACGGGCATCGCGTGATCGGCAATGCCAAGTTTGCCGAGGCGCGCGCCTATGGCCAGCAGGTCGATGCGCTGCTGGAGGGGCTGGAACAGCGCCTGACCCAGCGCGAGCACGCCGTGGGCGATGCGGTGAAGGCGGCCAGCGCCACGGTGTCACGCTCCTCGCTGCTGGCGGTGCTGGCAGCTGTGCTGATTGCCGCCGGCCTGACGTTTCTGGTGCTGCGCTCCATCCTGCGGCCGGTGGCGCAACTGGTGGCCGCCGTGCAGGCGGCGCGGCGTGGCGACATGAGCGCGCCGCTGCCGCCGCCGTCCACCGACGAACTGGGGGCGATGACGCGGGCGGTGGATTTGTTCCGCAAGGGCCAGCAGGACCGCGTGCGGCTGGAACAGGTGGCGGAGGCGCAGCGGCAATTGCTGGCCGACGCCATCGAGAGCATCACCGAAGGCTTCGTGCTGTATGACGCCAGCGACCGGATGCTGCTGTGCAACAGCAATTTCGTGCGCCTGCAGCCGGGGCTGGCCGATGTGATGGTGCCCGGCATCCCGTTCCGCGCCGTGCTGGACGCCGCCGCCACACGCGGGCTGGTGGATTTGGGCGATCTGACGGCGGAAGGCTGGGTGGCGATGCGCATGGCGCGGCATCGCGAGCCGCAGGGCACTGCGCAATACCGGTTCGGCCCGCGCTGGGTGCAGTTCAGTGAACGCCGCACCACCGATGGCGGCACGGTGGCGATTTACAGCGACATCACCGAGATGAAGCGCCAACAGGCGGAGCTGGAACATGCGCGGCACGAGGCGGTGCATGCCTCACAGGTGAAAAGCGAATTTCTGGCCAACATGAGCCATGAGTTGCGCACGCCGCTGAACGCCATCATCGGCTACAGCCAGTTGTTGCAGGAAGACGCCGCCGACGCGGGCGACGACAGCACGCTGCCCGACCTGCGCAAGATTGAAAGTGCGGGCAAGCATCTGCTGGGCCTGATCAACGGCATTCTGGATTTGTCGAAGGTTGAAGCCGGGCGGATGGATTTGTTCATCGAGCCGGTGGATGTGGCCGGACTGCTGGAAGACGTGCGGCTGATGGTCGCCCCGCAGGCGGCGCGCAACACCAACGCGCTGGTGGTGGAATGCCCGCCCGGCATCGGCGCCATCCGCACGGATGCGACCAAGCTGAAACAGTCGCTGCTGAACCTGCTCGGCAATGCCTGCAAGTTTACCGAATCGGGCACCGTGGCACTGACCGCGCAGCGCGGTGCGGACAACACGATCAGCTTCGCGGTGCGCGACACCGGCATCGGCATGACCGAGGCGCAGGTGGCCCGGCTGTTTCAGGCCTTCGTGCAGGTGGACAGTTCCACCACGCGCAAATACGGCGGCACCGGGCTGGGGCTGGCCATCACCCGCAGTTTCGCGCGGATGCTGGGCGGTGATGTCAGCGTGGCGAGCCAACCGGGCGAGGGCTCCACCTTCACGCTCACGCTGCCCGCAGGCCCTGCCGAGGACGACGGCAGCCAAGGCGCCGAACCCGCCTCCGCCCCCGCCGCCCCTGCCCCTGCCGCCCCTGCCCTGCCCGCCGCGCCCGAAACCGGCGGGGCCGCGCCGCGCGTGCTGGTGATCGACGATGATCCGGCGGCGCGGCAGATCATCGGCAGCCATCTGGCGCGCGAGGGCTACCAGATTCTGTATGCCGATTCGGGCCGCGACGGGCTGGACAAGGCGCGCGCGCTGCGGCCGGACGCCATCACGCTCGACATCATGATGCCGCAGGTAGATGGCTGGTCGGTGCTGACGCAGTTGAAATCCGACCCGGCGCTGGAACACATCCCGGTGGTGATGGTGAGCATGGCGGGCGACAAGGGGCTGGCGTTCAGCCTTGGAGCCGCTGCGTCCTTGGGCAAGCCGGTGGACCGCAACGAACTGATCGCGGTGTTGCAGGCGCAGTTGCGCGAGCCCACCGGGGCCACCGTGCTGGTTGTGGAAGACGAGACCGCGACGCAGGAACTGACCCGCCGCACGCTGGAAGCGATGGGCCATGCCTGTGTGCTGCTGCCGAGCGGGCGGGAGGCGCTGACATGGGTGGAACGCCATGCGGCACCCTCCCTGATCGTGCTGGACTTGCTGATGCCGGGGATGGACGGGGTGGAGTTTCTGTACCGCCTGCGCGCGCGGCGCGAATGGCGCGACATTCCGGTGATCGTGGTCACCGCCAAGCATCTCGACGCGCCGGAGCGGCAGGCGCTGGAGGCGATGGCGCAGCAGGTGGTGGCCAAGGGCCACAGCGCGCACAGCGAACTGGCGAACGCGGTGCGTGAGGTTCTGACCCCGGCGCGCACCGCGCTGGCGGGCGGCGGCTGACAGGGCGGATTCATGGCGCGCATTCTGCTGGTGGAAGACAACGAACTGAACCGCGACATGCTGTCGCGCCGGCTGACCCGGCACGGCCATACGGTGCTGGTGGCCGTGGACGGTGCCGAAGGCGTGCAGATGGCGGGCCGCGAAGCGCCGGACGTGGTGCTGATGGACATGTCGCTGCCGGTGCTGGACGGCTGGGAAGCCACGCGGCAGTTGCGTGCCGCCCCCTCCACGCGGCATCTGCGGATCATCGCACTGACCGCGCACGCCATGGCCGGGGACCGCGAAAAGGCGCTGGCGGCGGGCTGCGACGATTACGACACCAAACCGCTGGAATTGCCGCGCCTGCTGGACAAGATTGCGGCGCTGCTGGCGCGCAGCGTTACGCCCTGAGCCGCAGCGCCAAAGCGGTCACGTCATCGGCCTGCTGGGCGATGCCGGTGTAGTCCAGCACCCGGTTGCAAATATCCTCGATCAGCACAAACGGGTCGGCCAACGCGAGTTCGTGCAGGTCGGCCACCACGCGCGGCATGGTGTAGAACGCGCCGTCGGGGCTGATGGCCTCGTGCAGTCCATCGGTCAGCACCACAAGCCCCTCATGCGGGGCCAGCGTGACGGTGGCGGTGGTGAAATCGGCATCGTCCAGAATGCCCAGCGGCAGGTTCGCCCGGCACGGCACTTCGGCGGCCGTGCCATCGGCAAACAGCCGGTAGGGGCGGACATGGCCCGCGTTGATGAACTCCACCTGACCGCTCGGCGCATCCAGAATGCCCGCGAACAGCGTGATGAACATGCCGCCCGGATTGTTGCGGCACAGTTCGCGGTTGACCACGCGCGCCACCTCTGCCGCGCCGGGCACCTGCCCGGTCAGGTCGAACGCCTGCAACGCGGTGGCGCGCAGCAGGCTGCGGGCGCGGGCCATGAACAGGGCGGCGGGCATGCCCTTGCCCGAGACGTCGCCAACCACAAGGCACAGCTTGCCCGGCGCGATTTCAAAACAATCGTACAGGTCGCCGCCCACCTGCCGCGCCGGGTGCATCGCGGCATGCACCGCAACACCACGCCCGCCACATTCGGTGGGGAACTCCGTGGGCACCATGCCGAGTTGCTGCCCGCGTGCCAGTGCCAGATCGTGTTCCAGCGCTGAGAGATGCGCCTGCACCTGCGCCCGCAGCGCCCGCTTTTCCAGCACCGAGCCAAGCCGGGCGCGCAGCAGCACCGGGTTGAACGGCTTGGGCAGATAATCCTCCGCCCCCAGTTCGAGGCAGCGCACCACGGTATCGACCTCGGTATCCGCCGAGATCATGATCACCGGCGTGGC
>CAIPHQ010000551.1 GCA_903864895.1 uncultured Rhodospirillales bacterium | reverse complement strand
GTCAGCCTCGCCGCGCTGCGCATTGCGGGCGGCACGGTGGTGGCGTTGCAGGCGTGGAAGCTGCTGACCCAGCCGGAAGAACGCGAGGCGCGAAAACAGCAGGAGGCCGGCAGCCCCGGCAGTGCGGCGCAGGACATTGCGTTCTTTCCGCTGACCATGCCGCTGACCACCGGGCCGGGTACCATTTCGGTGGCCATCACGCTGGGGGCCGAGCGTCCGGCCAGCGGGCAGGGATTGCTGCCGTTCTTCCTCGGTGTGTCGGGTGCAGCGGTGGCCATTGCGCTGCTGGTATGGGTGTCCTACCGCTCCGCCGACCGGGTTTCGGCGCTGCTCAGCGTGTCCGCGCGCCGCACCGTCTCACGCATGATGGCGTTTCTGCTGCTGTGCCTGGGCGTGCAGATTTTGATTAATGGCGTGGTGGAAGTGCTGCTGGCGTTGAAGCCGTAACATTTCACGGGGGTTGGTCGTATGCCGTATGATGCTCCGCCGCCGGCCCACGTTGGCCAAAAAATTATCGAGATATTGTGCCTTGTCGAGAGCGGCCTGTACGGCGAGGCCGTCCAAAAATGTGCCAAATCAAGAGTGCTGCCAGACGATCTCAAGAGAGTAATCGATGAATACGGTAGGACGCCGGTTTTGCCCCCGGCAGATGCAAGCGAGCGTCTGAATTATATCCGAATTATTGATTCGAAAAAGTATGAATATTTTGTAATAGCGCCATTTTACACGAGGGAAGAGGGGCTCTCTGATCTGAATTTGCAATTCAATGTTACAATTTATTATGACAGGGTAGACGTCGAATTGCGTGATTTTCGTGCAATGTAGCAAACCTGCAAAAAAACTCATATTGGCTAGGCTCGGGAAGGGATCGCCAGCAAGAAACCGCAAACTGTAGCTGCCTACCGCGCCGCCCGCCGCCAGTTGGTGCGGAACAGGCGGGCCATCACCTGCGACCGCCCGGCATGGCCCATCAGCACCACGCCGTCACCCGCATTGACCACGGCGGACGGCTCCGGAGGCGTGGCGCTGCTGCCGTCGCGGCGGTTGAGCGCCACGATCATGAAGGCACCGGCCGCTTCCTGCTCGATGGCCTGAACGGTGCGGCCCACGCAGCCGCTGCCTTCAGCCACCGCCACCACTTCGATATCCAGACCGAAACGGCGCAATTCGCGGGCGAAATCTTCCTCGCCCTGGCTGCCGTGCAACTGGATCGCCGACTGCGGATACAGGATCAGTTCGGCGATGCGCTCGGCGCCGATATGGGTGGGCAGGATCACCCGGTTGGCCCCGGCTTGCAGCAGCTTGCTTTCGGTGCTGGGCGCTTCACCGCGCGCGATGATGGTCAGTTGCGGGTTCAGGCTGCGGGCGCTGAGCGTGATGAACACGTTGGCCGCATCGTCCGGCAGCACGGTCGCCACCCATGCGGCGCGGCGAATACCGGCGGTTTCCAGCGCTTCCTCGGTGGTGGCGTCGCCGTGCAGGCACAGATAACCCGCCTCCGCCGCCTCACTGAGCCGCGCCTCGGCATGCTCGATCACCACGAACCCGGCCTGCCCGGCCTTCAACTCGCGCGCCAGTTTTTCACCCAGACGCCCGAAACCGCAGACGATCACGTGGCCCGAGAGCCTGTCGATCTGGCTTTGCACGCGCTTGCCTTTCAGAACCTGCTGCAACTGGCTGAGGGTGAACAACTGCACCAGCACGCCGGTGATGAAGATCATGCCGGTGCAGCCGAACACGATCAGCGCCATGGTGATGGCGCGCAGTGACGCGCCCGCCACCGGATGCACTTCGCCGTAGCCTACGGTGAACACCGTGGTGATGACCATGTAGAGCGAGTCGCCCGCGCTCCAGCCATGGGCGGCATAGGCGGCAGTTCCGGCGGCGATCACCGCCAGTTGGTAGGCGATGCCGCCCATCAGGTTGCGCAGCGGTGAGGCGAGCAGGTCGCCCAGCCGTTGCGAACCGGGGCGGGACGGCGCGCCCCTAGCCAAGCGCGCGCCAGCCGATGTCGCGCCGGAAGAACCCGTCCGGCCACGGCACTGCGCCCACGGCGCGGTAGGCGCTGGCATGGGCGGTGGCCAGATCCGGCCCGAAGCCGCAGATGGTCAGCACCCGCCCGCCGCTGGACACCAGCCGGTCATTCAACATCTCGGTCCCGGCGTGGAACACCAATGCGCCGGGCACTGCTTCGGCGGCCGCCAGAGGGCCGATGGGCGTGTGGCGCACCGGCGTGCCGGGGTAGCCGCGTGCCGCCATCACGACTGCCAGCGCCGCGCGGGCGTGCCAGCGCAGCGTGAACTGCTTCAGCTCCCCATCGCAGGCGGCGAGCAAGGCGGGCAGCAGGTCGGATTGCAGGCGCGGCAGCAGGCACACGGTTTCCGGGTCGCCGAGGCGCACGTTGAACTCGATCAGTTTCGGTCCATCCGTGGTCAGCATGAGCCCGGCGAACAGGATGCCGGTGAAGGGCGTGCCGCGCCGTGCCATTTCGGCCAGCGCCGGGCGCACGATGCGCACCATGGTCTCGGCTTCCAATTCGGGCGTGAAGGCGGGCGGCGGCGAATAGGCCCCCATGCCGCCGGTGTTGGGGCCGGTGTCACCCTCACCCACACGCTTGTGGTCCTGCGCCGCGCCGAGCGGAATGGCGTTGGTGCCGTCGCACAGCGCGAAGAAACTGATCTCCTCGCCCACAAGGCATTCCTCCATCACCAGCGCGGACCCTGCCGCGCCCAGCGTGCCCGCTTCCATGAAGCTGGCGATGGCGTCCTCGGCTTCCGCCACCGTGGCCGCCACCACCACGCCCTTGCCCGCCGCAAGCCCGTCGGCCTTGACCACGATGGGCGCACCGCGCAGGCGCACAAAGGCGCGGGCGGCATCGGCGTTGTCGAACCGCTCCCATTTCGCGGTCGGGATGCCCGCAGCGTCAGCCACTTCCTTGGTGAAGGTCTTGCTGCCTTCCAGTTGCGCCGCCGCCGCCGTGGGGCCGCAGCAGGCGATGCCTGCATGCGCCATGGCATCGGCAATGCCCGCCACCAGCGGCGCTTCCGGGCCGGGGACCACCAGATCAATCTTGTTGTCGCGCGCGAACGCCACCAGGGCGGCGATGTCCTGCACGCCGATGGCGACATTTTCGGCGTGCTGCGCCGTGCCGGGGTTGCCCGGCGCGCACCACAGCCGGGTCAGCAGCGGGCTTGCCGCCAGCGCCCAGCATAGCGCGTGCTCACGCCCGCCCGATCCCACCACCAGCACCCGCATCAATCACACTCCGCCTTTCGCCGCCTGCCGCGTCTAGCATAGGGTGCGGGCATGAACGATGCGCCGTCTGCGGTATCCAACATTCCCGAATTCACCGTCTCGGAAATCTCCGGCGCGGTGAAGCGCACGCTGGAAGGCACGTTTGGCCGCGTGCGGGTGCGCGGCGAGATCACCGAACTCAAGCGCTACCCGTCCGGACATATTTATTTCTCGCTGAAGGACGAGGGCGGCAAGATTTCCGGCGTGGTGTGGAAATCCGCCGTCTCGCGGCTGGGGCTGGACCCGGAAAACGGCGTGGAGGAGATCGCCACCGGCAAGGTCTCGGCCTATGGCGACCGGTCAAGCTACCAGTTGATCGTGGACCGCATGGAGTTTGCGGGCGTTGGCGCGCTGCTGGCGAAAATCGAGATGCTGCGGCTGCGGCTGGCCGCCGAGGGGCTGTTCGACAATGCCCGCAATCGCCCGCTGCCGCTGCTGCCGCTGGTCATCGGCGTGGTGACCAGTCCGCAGGGCGCGGTGATTCAGGACATCCGCACCACCATCCTTCGCCGGTTTCCGCGCCATATCCTGATCTGGCCGGTGCCGGTGCAGGGCGAGGGGGCAGCGGCCAAGATTGCCGGCGCGATCAACGGGTTTTCCAGACTGCCCGCAGGCGGGCCGATCCCGCGCCCGGATGTGCTGATCGTGGCGCGCGGCGGCGGCAGCCTGGAAGACCTGATGGCGTTCAACGAGGAAATCGTGGTCCGCGCGGCGGCGGCCTGCACCATTCCGCTGATCTCGGCGGTGGGGCACGAGACCGACACCACGTTGATCGACTTCGCCAGCGACCGCCGCGCGCCCACGCCCACGGCGGCGGCGGAACTGGCAGTGCCGAGCCGGGTGGAGTTGCTGGCCGCCGTGCAGCAGACCGGGGCACGGCTGACCGGGTCGCTGCACCGGATCATGCAGGAACGCCGTCTGGCGTTGCAGACCTCTGCTGCCGGTCTGCCTGATTTGCCGGGATTGCTGGGCACTGCGCGGCAGAAGCTGGATGATCGCGGCCAGCGGCTTGGGATGGCGGCGCAAAACCTGTTGGCAGGCCGCCGCGCCGCCCTGCAGCACGCGGGTGCGCGATTGCCGCACCCGGCGCAGACCGTCGCCGCCGCACGGCAGGCAGTGGCGGACCGCGCGCTGCGCCTGCGTCTGGCGCTGCCGCAACTGCTCGCGGCACGGCGCTCAGGTTTCCGGCAGATCGAAACCCGGCTGGCCGCAGGCGTGCGCCACACACTGTCCACCCGCGCGGCACTGGCCGCCCGCACGCTGCCGCGCCTGACCGCCGCCCCTGCCGAGGCCCGGTTGCGGGAGGCGCGGGCACGGCTGGAGGGATTTTCGGCGCGGCTGGAAAGCGTATCCCACCACGCGGTGCTGGCGCGCGGCTACGCGGCAGTGTTTGGCGCGGATGGCGCGCTGCTGCCCACGGCGGCGTCGGTGAAGCCGGGGGCGGTGCTGAAACTGCTGTTCGCCGATGGCGAGGTGCGTGCCACCGCCGCCAAGCCGGGCGATGTGCGGCAGGGGGCGCTGCCGCTGTAGCGCATCAGGCGGGGTTGTCTATTCCGCCCGGGCCAGCCGTGATGCGAGCGCCAGCAATTCCCCCGGTGCCTCAGCCACCGCGTCCGCCCCGCACTGCTCCATTTCGGCCAGTCCGCCATAACCCCACAGCACGCCGATGCCGCGCATCTCGTTGGCGTGGGCACCGGCGATGTCGAAGCTGCGGTCGCCGATCATCACCGTGTGGCGTGCCTCCAGCCCCTGCGTGTCGAGGATGTAGCGCAGCAGGCCGGGCTTGTGGTCCAGCACGCCGTCTTCCACCGAGCCGAAAATCGTCTCGAACCGGTCCGCCACGCCCAGCCGCGTCAGGATGCGCCGGGCGAGGCGGGCGGGTTTGCTGGTGGCGACGAACAGCCGCCAGCCCTCGGCCCGGAACTGGTCCAGCGTGTCCGCAATGCCGGGATACAGTACGGTGGCCAGCAGCCCCACCGTTTCATAGGTGTCGCGATAGGTGGCTGCGGCCTGCTGCACCAGCGCCTTGTCGTCATCCATCAGCAGGCGCGCGAAAATGTCGTGCAGCGGCGGGCCGATGACCCAGTTCAGGTCGTGGGTCTCGGGCAGCGCGCGGCCGATATGATGCATGGCGTGATGGATGTTGGCGATGATGCCGGGGCCGGATTCCACCAGCGTGCCGTCGAGGTCGAACAGGGCGGCGGGACGGGTCATTTGTACTGTTCCTTTGGCCAGCGGCGGTGCAGCCACAGCCAGTGTTCGGGGCGGGCGCGAATCCAGCGCTCCAGATAGAGGTTCATCGCCGCGGTCAGCGCCGCCACATCGGCCAGCCGGTCGCCGCTGGCCGGCATCGGCAGCGGTTCTTCCACCACCAGCCGGAACCGGCAGGGGCCGAGCCGTTCGATATGGGTGGGCACCAGCGGGCAGCCATAGCGCAGCGCAAACGTGGCTGCCGCCGGGGCGGTCATGGCCGGATGGCCGAAGAACGGGGCGGCAATGCCGTCGTTCATTTTCTGGTCGACCAGCATGCCCAGCCAGCCGCCCGCCTTCAGATACGCCATCGCGCCGCGCGCGCCCTGCGCGCCCTTGGGGAACTGCGCCACGGAATGCCCTGCGGCGCGCGCGCGCAGGTTCTGGATCACGTCATCGGCCAGCGGATTGGTCGCGGCGCGGTAGAACGAGGCGAGGTGCGTGCCCGCCCGGTTCGGAATTGCCGACAGCAATTCCCAGTTGGCGATGTGGCCGGAGAAGAAAATTACCGGCCCGCCTGCCGCCCGCAACCGGTCCAGAATGTCCTGCCCCGATGTTTCCCACCCCGGCCCGGCAGCAGTGGGGCCAAGCCGGTGCAACTGCGGCAATTCGGCGGCGACGCGGCCCAGATTCTCCCATACGCCGCGCACGATGCGGGTGCGGGCGGCTGCGTCGAGGTCCGGCATGGCCAGGCGCAGATTGGCGTGCGCCACGCGCGACACCGGCACCAGCGGCCCCAGCGTGCGGGCGAGGGTGCCGAACAGGTTGGACGCCATCACCGGCGGCAAGGCGCCCACCAACGCCAGTCCGGCGCGCATGGCCAGCGCTTCCAGCCGGAATTGCAGCTTGGGTTTCATGCCGCCTCCGCCAGCAATGCGGCCAGCGCGGCCGGGTCGTGCCATGCCAGCCCCACCCCCGCCACCGTCACGGCGCGGCGCTGTTCGGCGGTCAGGCGGGCGGCGTCCTTTGGTGTGGTCAGCAGCAAGGCCTCCAGCCGCGCCGCCTCGGCCAGCAGGGCGGCAAATTCGGTGCCGGTGAAGCGGTGATGGTCGGGGAACGGGCGGCGGGCGGCGAGGATGACGCCTGCCTGTTCCAGCATGGTGAAGAATTTTTCGGGCCGCCCGATGCCCGCGAAGGCCACCGCGCGCCGCCCCGCCAACGCCGCCACCTCGGGGCCGGGGCGCAGATCGGCGCGCAGCACCGGCAACGTGGCGGGCAGGCGGGTGAGTGCATGGGTGGCGTCGGCCCCGATCAGCACTGCCGCCCGGCAGCGCGCAGCGGCGGCTTCGGGCGGCTCACGCAATGGCCCGGCCGGGATGCAGCGCCCGTTGCCAAACCCGGCGGCCCCGTCGATCACCAGCAGCGACAGGGTCTTGGCCAGCGTGGGGTTTTGCAGCCCGTCATCCATCACCAGCACCTGCGCGCCGCCGCTCACCGCCATGCGCGCGGCGGCGGCGCGGTCGGGGCAGACATAGGTGGGGGCAATGGCGGCCAGCAGAAGTGCCTCATCGCCCACGCCGGCGGCGGTGTGGCGGGCAAGGTCCACCCGCACGGGGTCAGCGACGCGTGCGCCGTAGCCGCGCGTGAGGAACGCCACGCGGCGGCCGGTGGCGGCAAGCCGTGCGCCGAGATCCAGCGCCAGTGTGGTCTTGCCCGCCCCGCCTGCCGAGGCGTTGCCGCAGCAGATCACCTTCACCCCGCAATCCCAGCCGGGTCGTGCCACGCGCCGGGCGGTGGCGGCGGCATACAGCGCGCCCAGCGGTGACAGCAGCGCCGCCGCCAATCCGCCGGATTGCCAGAACGCGGGCGGGTGCATCAGGCGGGCAGCAGGTTCAGCAGCATGGCGGCCACCACGCCCGGCAACTCGCCATATTGCAACGCCGCCGCCGCCCCCGCCTCACCCATCTGCACGCGGCGCGCCGGGCCGGACAGCAGGGCGGCAACCCATGCGGCCAGCGCCGCTGCATCGGCCACCCGGTCCAGCGCGCCCGCGTCACTCAGGGCGGCGACGGCTTCCGCGAAATTGCCCATATGCGGCCCGGCGGCGATGGCGCCGCCCAAGCGGGCGGGCTCCAGCGGATTCTGCCCGCCATGCGGCACCAGACTGCCGCCGATGAAGGTGATGCCGCACAGGCTGTACCACAGGCCCATCTCCCCCAGCGTGTCCAGCAGCCACACGCCCCCCTGCGGCGGCGGGGCCTCACCCAGAGACCGCCGGGTGAGCGGGACGCCCATGGCACTGGCGGCGATTTCGGCCCCGCGCTGCGGATGGCGCGGGGCGATCAGGGTCAGCAGGTCCGGGTGGCGCGGCAGCAGCGCCGCGTGAACGGCAAGGGCGGCGGCTTCCTCGCCCGGATGTGTGCTGGCGGCCAGCCACACCGGGCGGCCTGCCAGCAGCGCGCGCAACCGGGCCAATTCGGCGGCATCGGCGGGCAGTTTCGGGGCGGCGAATTTCAGGTTGCCGGGTGCCGCCACGCCGCGGGCACCGAGTGCTTCCAGACGCTCTGCATCGGCGGGCGATTGCGCCTGCACGCTGCCGAATGCGCCGAACAGTGTGCGGGCGAAGCCGGGGGTCCAGCGCCAGCGGGCGAAACTGCGCGGTGACAGGCGGGCGTTCAGCAGCATCAGCGGAATCGCCCGCCTGCGGCACGCCGCGATCAGGTTCGGCCAGATTTCGCTTTCCACGAACCCTGCGGCGTCCGGCCGCCAGTGGTCCAGGAACCGCGCCGCCCATGCGGGCACGTCCAGCGGCACGAAGCGGTGCGTGACGGCCCCGGCCAACCCGAGTTCCGGCAAGCGGCGGTCCAGCAATGCCGCCGAGGTAACGGTGCCGGTGGTCAGCAGCATGTGCAGCGCGGGGGACTGCGCGTGCAGTTCGCACAGCACCGGCAGCAGGGAGACACTTTCGCCCACGCTGGCCGCATGCAGCCACAGCAGG
>CAIPHQ010000550.1 GCA_903864895.1 uncultured Rhodospirillales bacterium | reverse complement strand
CAGCCGGATCGGGCGGAAATCATAGGGCTGCGCGAACGGGTTTTCGGCCGCGCCCACGAACACCTGTGGCGGGCCGGTGATCTTGCGGCCCGACAGGAAGCGGCCATCGTCGCGCATGGCGCGGATGGTCTCCAGCAACGACGTGCTGTCGAGGTCGAACACCGGCTTGGCTTCCGGGTGGTCGCCCGCCTGCACGCCGTCACCGGTCAGGCACAGGATATTGGCGACACCGAGTGCCGCAGCCCCCAGCACATTGCCCTGAATGGCGATGCGGTTGTGGTCGCGGCAGGAAATCTGCGTGACCGGCGAATAGCCCAGCCGGATCAGCAGTGCGGAGACCGCGATGGACGACATGTGGCAGTTCGCGCCCGAGCCATCGGTGGCGTTGATGGCGTCTACCCAGCCTTCGAACGGCTTGACCCGCAGTTCGATTTCTTCCGGGTCCGCAGAATCGGGCGGGTTGATTTCGGCAGTGATGGCAAATTCGCCGCGCCGCAGCACCCGTTCCAGCCGCCCGCGCGAGACATGGCCGGGCAGGGGGCGCAGCGGCGCCCACGGTACCGGGCCGATATCGTCAGGATGCAACATGCCCGTGCCCCTTCTGCGCCGCCTGCAGCCACGAGGATTTGCCGGATTTGCGCTGGTCGATCGGCGGCAGCGCCTGACCCATCGCGGCCACCGTGCCCATGCGCTCCGCGCCCTTGAACGCCTGCACCCACACGCAGGGCATGGCCGGATGCACTTCGCAGTTCCCGTTCTCCCGCACGCCGCCGCAAGGGCCGTTGCGCAGGCCCTTCGGGCAGTTCATCGGGCAGGACAGGCCGGTGGAGGACAGCACGCATTGCCCGCACATGCGGCAATCGAACAGCGTGGCCTTCACCGCGCGTTCCACCGCCGCCACCGGGCGTTCCAGCCGGTTGTAGCCGATGCGGCGGAACACCGGGTCCAGCGCCTGCAACACGCCCTCGAACCGGCGATAGAACGCGGCCAGACCGGCGGCGTGCTTCACGCTCCATAGCCGCAGCGAGCGACGTGGCAACGGGGCGCGGGCCACGCCGGTATGGGCGAAGGCGTCCTGCGGGCGCATGGCGGTGTCCCTAGTGCGCGGACTGCACCGAGCCTTGCTTGCGGGCCATGAACTTCTTGGCCGTCTCCACCGCCACGGCGGCATCGCGGCAATAGGCGTCGGCCCCGATGGCATCGGCGAAGGCCTCGTTCAGCGGCGCGCCGCCGACCAGCACGATGTAGTCGTTGCGCATGCCTTTTTCCTTCAGCGTGTCGATCACCACCTTCATGTACGGCATGGTGGTGGTCAGCAGCGCCGACATGCCCAGAATATCGGGCTGGTGTTCTTCAATGGCGGCGAGGTATTTTTCCACGCCATTGTTGATGCCAAGGTCGATCACTTCAAACCCGGCGCCTTCCATCATCATCGACACGAGGTTTTTGCCGATGTCGTGAATGTCGCCCTTCACGGTGCCGATGACCATCTTGCCCACCTTGGGCGCGCCGGTTTCGGCCAGCAACGGGCGCAGGATGTGCATCCCGGCCTTCATGGCGTTGGCCGACAGCAGCACTTCCGGCACGAACAGGATGCCGTCGCGGAAGTCGATGCCGACGATGCGCATCCCCTCCACCAAGGCCTGCGTGAGGATGTCATAGGGGGTCCAGCCGCGCCCGAGCAGGATGTTGACGCCCTGCGTGATCTCGTCCTTCAGGCCGTCGTACAAATCGTCGTGCATCTGGCCGACGAGGTCCTCGTCGCTCAGCGCGTTCAGATCGAGTTCTTCGTCGGCCATCTATCGTCTCCGCATCGGTCGGTCAGGTCAGGAGCGCTCCCCTTCCCATACGGGGCGGGGCGAGGAAAGTCAGATATTCGAATCCGGGAAGCTGGCCTTGCGTTGCGCCACATAGTCCAGCAGCGCCTCGTCGGTGGCCGGGTCCAGATACGGGGCCTCGTAGTCGTTCAACAGTTTCTTCCACAACGCGTTGGCGCGCTGTGCCATGTCCATCTGCCCTTCGGCCAGCCATTGCTCGTAGCTGTTGTTGTCGGACAGCGCCGAGGGGAAGAAGGCGGTTTCGAAATTGGCCTGCGTGTGGGCGCAGCCCAGAAAGTGCTTGCCGGGGCCGACTTCGCGGATGGCGTCCATCGCCTGCCCGCTCTCGCTGATGTCCACCCCGCCGAGCATTGTCTGGAACATGCCGGCCTGATCGACGTCCATCACAAATTTCTCATAGCCCATTGCCAGACCGCCCTCGAGCCAGCCGGCGGTGTGCAGCACGAAGTTGGTGCCGGCCAGCACGGTGGGCTG
>CAIPHQ010000549.1 GCA_903864895.1 uncultured Rhodospirillales bacterium | reverse complement strand
CGGTAGCGGCCTGGCCCAGCACGTAGGCGGTGCTCGCCGCCTGCGTGCTGTTGGTGTCGGGCGCCGGGGTCGGCGCCGCGCCATTGTCGTCCCAGGGCATGGCTCAGCCGCCCGGCGCAGGCTGGCCGAGGTCGTCCGGCCCGTTCGCGTTCACCTGCGCCATGCCCTCCTCCACCGAGTGGTCCAGCGGCGTGCGCACCTCCAGCCCGGCGGAGAGCACGGTGAAGATCCGCTGCTCTCCGCTTTCGGTCACCAGCACGGTGCGGCCGTGTGCGTCGGTCATTGGGTCCATGCTGCGCTCCTCAGAATCCGGTGATGGGGGTGGACAGCGCGGCCATGATGCCTAGCAGCTGCGTGCGGATCGCCTGCAGGTCGCTCAGCGCCAGCGCGGCAGAGGTCTCGGCGGCCCACGCGATGTTGGACTGGCCGGTATAGGTGCTGAAGTTCGTGCCAACCCTGAGGTTGGCTCCGCTCGCCGTCAGCGTGCCGGCATTGCTGACCGACACGCTCTGCCCGGTGGTCAGGTTGTACAGCGTCCAGCCGACACTGTCCGTGAACACGACGGCCAGCAGGTTCCAGTTGGTGGCCGCGCCGCCGCCGCTGAAGGTCAGGCTGGCATTGACCATGCTGCCGGCGATCGCGCGGGAAGCGCGCATCGTCGGCACGGTGCTGACGCCGACGATGGCCAGGTGGCTGCCCGAGACGACGCTGACCACGCTGCCGCCGGTCGGCGTGCCGCTGGCGCCGGACGTAATCACGGTAAACGACGTGGTGCCGTTGACCGCGGCGATGTTGTATGTGCCGTTGATGTTTGTGCCGGACCAGCCGGCCAGCGTCACCGGCTGCCCGGGCAGGAACGCGTGCGTCGCGGTGATCGTCAGCGTCGTCGCGTTGATGACCGCGACGGCCGGGCTGGTCAGCGTGGTGCTGGAAATCGTGCTGTCGCCCAGGGCGACGACGCTGGTGTTGTTCGCGGTGGGGTTGACCACCGCCTGCACCAGCGCCATGAACGTGCAGCTGCCACCTGCAGCCACCGGCAACTGCATGTAGGAGGTGCCGGCGGTGAAGGTTGCGCTGTTCGCGTTCTCCCCCGGCCCGCCGTACATCGCCGCCGGGCTGCCGCCGTCGATCTGGTTGTTGATGCTGTAGCTGTCGGCCACGCCGATCTGCTGCCACACCTGCCAGCCGGACCCGGCCGCAGGCGTCAGGCCCATCAGCGGCAACGCGAGCGCGCCGGACGAAATCAAGCTCAGCATGATGCCTCCTCAGACGACGCCATAGGCGACGATGGATTTCTCGAGCAGCGGCGAACCCGCGATGACGCTATCCTCGACGAAGCGCCAGACGATCATCTCCTGGGTCAGTGACCCTCGGTCATGGTCGCCCGCCACCAGCACGCGGCCGGCATCGTCGTAGGCCAGCGCGAAATACGCGGCGTTGCGCGGGTAGTGGTCGAAGGTGAAGCTCCACGGCCAGGTGACGCCATCATCAGCGCTGAAAATGGCGGTCGGGTTGTAGCGCTGCGTCGCGTGAAAGTTGAACACCACCATCAGCAGCCCGCTGTCGGGCGACCGCATGATCGCGGCGCGCGAGCCATTCGGCGCTCCGCCGGTTGGGTTGCAGTAGATGTCGCCACGGCCATTGCTCGGCAGCCACTGCGTCGCGGTGTTCCAGCCGGTGACGCCGGCCGTGGAGGTCGCCGTGTACAGCCCGTTCTGGGTGCGGAAAAGCGCCAGCACCTCGCCGGAGGAGAGCGGCGCCCATGAGCATTCCAGCGCGATGTTCTGCACACCGCCAATCAGCAGCGTCGGCAGTGCCGGCAACGTGTTCAGTACCGAATAGGTGATGCTGTCCGACCCCGATGCGGTCAACTTGCCCCAGGTGATGGTGCCGTTCGCCTGGTCGTTCAGCATGTAGACGTCGTTGCCCAGCATCGCGGGCGCCTCGGGCCTGCCAACGCCCAGGTAGTTCAGCCGCCCGACCACAAACGCCCCGGCGCGGGCCTGCGGGTTCTGAATCAAGAATGCCATCACCGCCGTGTTAGTGATGGTGCTGTCGTTGACATTGCTGATGCCGGTCGCTTTCAGCATCACCAGCAGGCGCCCATCTGGCGCGGTGTACAGCACGGGGTCGATGCAGCGGCCGATGCCGGCGCCGCCGCTGCCGGTGTAGGCCGTGGGCAGGATGTAGAGGCATTCCGTCCATGTGCCGGTCGGGTAATTGTCGCAGTAGGCCAGCACCACATAGGCGCCG
>CAIPHQ010000548.1 GCA_903864895.1 uncultured Rhodospirillales bacterium | reverse complement strand
GGCGGTGCGATGCGGGTGATCGGGCTGACGGGCGGGATCGGCATGGGCAAGTCCACCGCCGCCGCCGCGTTCCGCCGTGCGCGCATCCCGGTGTTTGACGCCGATGCCGAGGTTCACCGCCTGCAGGCGCAGGGCGGCGCGGCATTGCCCGCCATTGCGGCGGCGTTTCCCGGCACTGTCGTGCAGCAGAAACACCGCCGCACGCTGGACCGCGCCGCGTTGCGCC
The DNA here is from genome assembly GCA_903864895.1 of uncultured Rhodospirillales bacterium. Lineage (GTDB taxonomy): Bacteria > Pseudomonadota > Alphaproteobacteria > Acetobacterales > Acetobacteraceae > CAIPHQ01. The sequence goes on along the minus strand of CAIPHQ010000548.1, from coordinate 1,282 downwards.
GCGCGGTGATCGGCGATGAGGCGGCGATGAAACGGCTGGAGGCGATCATTCATCCGCTGGTGCGCCGCAGCCAGAATGCCTTTCTGGCCCGCGCCCGCCGTGCCGGCGCGCGGGCAGCGGTGCTGGATATTCCGCTGCTGCTGGAAACCGGCGGGCAGCGGCGCGTGGACAAGGTGGTGGTGGTGTCCGCCCCGCGCGCGGTGCAGGAACACCGGGTGCGTCTGCGGCGGCGGATGAGTGCCGCACAGATTGCCGCCGTGATTGCCCGGCAGATGCCGGACGCCGAAAAGCGCCGCCACGCTGATATCGTCATCCGCACCGGACTGTCGCGCTTTCACGCGCTGCGGCAGGTGCGGCGTTTCATCTTGACCCTGAATTGCTAACGGAGGCCGCGATGTCCCGATCCGTGCTGTTCGACACCGAGACCACCGGGCTGGACCCGCTGACCGGCGACCGCATCATCGAAATCGCGGCGCTGGAACTGGTGCGCGACCTGCCGACCGGGCGGCATTTTCATGCGCTGGTGCATCCGGATCGCGATATCCCCGAGGAAGCCACGCGGGTGCACGGCATCACGCTGGACAAGCTGGAAGGCAAGCCGCGCTTTCCCGCCATCATCGACGATCTGCTGGCATTTCTGGGCGACGGGCCGCTGGTGGCGCACAACGCGCCGTTCGATTTCGGCTTCGTCAACGCCGAATTGCGCCGCGCCGGGCGCAAGCCGCTGGAGATGGCGCGGATGGTGGACACGCTGGCAATGGCCAAGGGCCGCTTTCCCGGCATGCCCAACAGTCTGGACGCGCTGTGCCGCCGCTTCGGCATCGACCTGTCGGAGCGTACCAGCCACAACGCGCTGCTGGACTGCCGCCTGCTGGCCGAAGTCTATGTGGAACTGACGGGCGGGCGGCAGCGCGGGCTGTCGCTGGCCGATGAGTCCGAAAGCGGGCAATCGGCGCTGCCATCGGTCAGCTACGCCGCCACCGGACCGCGCACGCCGCGCCAGATGGTACCCACCGAAGCCGAATTGGCCGCGCACGCCGCGTTCGTGGGCAAGCTGAAAGAGCCGGTCTGGCAGATGGAATAGGCCCCGCGGCACGCCGCGGGGCCGTATTGCTCAGGCGTTGGCGGCACCTTGCTGGGCGCGGCGGCTCTGCCAAAGTGCGACGAAGTCGATGGGCTGCAACAGCACCGGCGGGAAGCCGCCGTCGCGGGTCACGTCCGACAGGATGTTGCGCGCGAACGGGAACAGGATGCGCGGGCATTCCACCAGCAGCAGCGGCTC
>CAIPHQ010000547.1 GCA_903864895.1 uncultured Rhodospirillales bacterium | reverse complement strand
TGCTGGCGGCGGGCGCGCTGGCGGACATGGTGATTATCAATGGCCGCGACACGCAACTTCCCGACGAAGCGTTGATGGAAGGAATGGTTGAATAAAGCTCCCGGACCGGGCTGGCGGCGCGTTTCAATGGCGCGGCGCTGGCTCGGTCCGGTAGCGTAGCACTCGGCGCGGCTAGGTCTGGCCGCCGAACGGAACGACCTCATGCGTTCCCCGCCGCGCCGAACCTTCTTCACCATGGGGCAACCGTATGAGGCGGCGATGCAGTTTTCAGGATGGCTGGCGGCGGGCATTGATCCGGCGGCGCATGGGGTGCCTTGGGCGCGGGCGCATTACTTCACAACGACCGATTTTGCCTTCATCGACCCAGATGATGAAGACATTGGGTATTTCACATGCTGTTGCCTTGACGGTGTATTGCGTGGGGGTGGTGCGCGTGCATTTGGCATTCCGGCTGGTCATTCAGGATTCAGATGGATTGATCCATCGGAGTGGTCATTCAAGCTGCCGGATGGCACCAATATTCCGGAGATAGAAGGTGATCAGATTACCCTAAATGGTAAAACCTTCCGTGATGTGCATGTCGTAGCGCCAGAAGGACTGCCGCCAATAAGGGCAAGCTATGCCTTTATGCCGGAGTATATGCGGCAGCGCCGCATTATTGATGGCAGGATCAATAATGCCAGTGACAAAGATGTGGACGTTGAATTGCTGAGTTGCCTGCAAGATGAAATCCTGAGCGGTAGCCTGATTCTGTCCGGCATTCCTCGGCCTAGGCGGGGGGCAGAAGGGCCGGTGGCTATGTCGCCAGTTGAGGCACGGCAGGATGTTTCCGTTGAACAGCTAAGGTCTGCATTTCTGAAATGGAGCAAGTCTGCGCTCGAGGGGTTCGAGGAGCGGAGCGACCCAACTCCGCTTTGGCGGTTCGGCAATGTCCTCATTCGCCAGCCACTGCCGAAGATGCGGGATGAAGTGGTGGTTACACTGCCGGTAAACACAATACCGAAGGGTAAAGGTGGCCGTCCTGTCAAATATGATTGGGCGATGATTGAGCGATATGTGGGGCGGTGGATTGTCGAAAACGGCGATGAATTTGAATTGGGTGCGCTGACTGCCTATATAGATTGGGTTTTGAATAACATTTCAAACGAGATGGAGCGCCCGGGGGATGCAATCATGAAGGCTCGCGTCAGAGAAATTTTCGACTACCACCAAGACCGTGATGAAAAGTGGCAGACAGAGAAAGCCAATAACCGAAATAGTGGCTTTGCTGGCCGACACAATGGCCGCCCATAAGGTCTGCTGTGTCCACGCCGCGAGTCGCGGCGATTGGAGGCATCATGAAATCCACACTGAGGAACACCGCTGCTACGCTGCCCGCACCGGGCGGCGGCAGCGCGCGGGGTGGCCACGCCACCGCCGAAGCGCCGCCACTGCAAACCCTTGTCGTCACCGAGGCCGAGGCGGCGCGCATCCTGCGCCTGTCGCCGCGCAGCTTGCAGCGCCTGCGCCTCGACGGCGGCGGGCCGCCGTTCTGCCGGTTGTCGGAGCGGCGGATTGGCTACGTGCTGGCCGATCTGACCATGTGGCTGTCCGCGCGGACGGCGGCCTCCACATCTTCGCCGCGAAAGGACGCGGCATGAGCGCGCTGCTATGGGCTGAACCGGCCGAGCGGCAAACGCCGCTCGAGGCCGCTGCACAGGCGCTGTGCGCCTTGGGTGACGCGCTGGCGGAGTCGGTGGCGGCGCTGGAAGCAACCGGCACGCCGCCCGCCATTCACGCGCTCACACAGGCCGATTTGCCGCTGTCACTCCATGCCCTGTGTGGAGCGGCCGGTAACGTTGGGACGCGGGTTCAGGATGAACTGAAGCTGTTCAGCGAAGTTGTCCTGGCCGCCAGGGCGCGCGGCGATGGCGGGGGCGGCGCGGTCACGCGCTTTGCTGAAATCGTCGCCGAACTGGGCGGGGCCGGTGCGGCGGTGGCCGTGATTGTCCGGGCCTTCTACGCCTGCATGATCGCGGACGCGCTGGCACGCGACCGCGCTACCGCCGCCCTGTCGGTGGGCGCAGCGGTCACCAGTCACGCTAAGCCGAACATAGTCGCGTGTTCCGTGCCGCCGAGTGCCAGCGAAAATGCGTGACGCGCGCGATCTGGCGCGGCGGCTGGCGGCACGCGCTCCGGCGCTGGCCGCCGAACTGCTGCCTCATGGTGTGCGTGAGGGGCAGGAATGGCGAGTCGGTTCGCTGGGCGGTGAACGGGGCCGCAGTCTGGCCGTCCACCTGTCCGGCGACCGGGCGGGCGTTTGGTCGGACTTCTCCTCCGGCGAGGGCGGTGATGCGCTGGATTTGGTGGCGGCGCGCCTGTATCGCGGCGACATCGCGCAGGCCATGGATTGGGCGCGGCAGTGGCTCGGTCTGAGCAACACCGCCGCCGCATCGCCACATCTGCCGGACGTGTCCGTGCCGCCTGTGGTCGACGACGCTGATGCAGTGGCCGAGGCCGAAGCCAGGCGCGGATCGGCGCGGCGCATGTGGTTGAACGCCGCGCCGCTGCATCCGGACTCGCCTGCGGCGCTGTATCTGGCTGCGCGCGGCATCATGCTGGTCGATCTTCCGAGGGTGCCGGGCGCGCTGCGCAGTAACGCCGGGCTGTTCAACACTGAGAGCAACCAGACCTGGCCCGCCATGGTGGCGGCCATCATCGGGCCGGATGGCCGCCACGCCGCGACGCATCGCACCTGGTTGAACTGCACCGCCGGGCGTTGGACGAAAGCACCGCTGCGTGACCCCAAGATGACGCTGGGGCGGCTGAAGGGCGGCTACATCCCGTTGGCGCGCGGGGCCTCCGGCCTGCCGCTGGCGCGTGCGTCGCACGGTGAGGCGGTGGCCATCGCCGAGGGCATCGAGACTGCCCTGAGTGTGGCTGTGGCCTGCCCGGAACTGCGCGTGCTGTGCGCGGTCAGCATCGCCAACATGGCCAGTGTCACGCTGCCTGCGGCGGTGGGTGACGTGATCCTCTGTGCCGACAATGACGGCGACAACCCGAGTGCGGCGCGTGCGCTGCAACGGGCGATTGATGCGTTCGCGGCGCAGGGCCGCACGGTGCGGATTGCGCGCAGTCCGCACGGCAAAGATTTCAACGACGCGCTGATCGCGGAGAAAGACGAATGACCGGGGCCACCAAGGGCAAGCGTGGCGTGCGGGCGGCCGTCCAGGCGGCGCAGCCTGCTGCATCTGGCAACGCGGCTGGCGGCACCGCTGGCACGGGTGCTGCGGCCTCCGGTACACAGCCTGGCCGCCCGGCAGCAGCGGGCGCGGCCTCGGCCTCGCCGATGCAATCCGCCGCGCCGGGCTATCTGGCATCGCGGTTCGAGATGCGTCCGGCGGGCCTGTTCCGCAAGAATCAGGACGAAACCACGACATGGATTTGCGGGGCCTTCACCATCGAGGCGGAGACGCGCGACGATGAAGGCCGGGGCTGGGGCCTGCTGATTTCATGGCATGACCGCGATGGCGTGAAGCATGAGGAAGCCTTCAGCCGCGCCCTGTTCACCGGCGAGTGCGGCGATGTGCGGGCGCGGCTGGCGGATGCGGGCCTGTCACTGAACGCGGCGCAGGCCGCCCGGCAGGCATTCGCCGAATACCTGAACGTCGCGGCCTCCCAGGGCCGGGCGCGCAGTGTCGCCAAGATCGGCTGGCACGAGGTCATCGGCCACCACGTCTTCGTGCTGCCGGGCCAGACCTACGGGGCCACGTCGGAGCGGGTGGTGTTGCAGACCGCCGATGCCGAGCGGTCATTGTTCAACGAGGCTGGCACGCTGGCGCAATGGCAGTCTGGAATCGGGCGGCTGTGCATCGGCAATTCCCGCCTTGCCTTCGCGGCCTCCTGCGCCTTCGCCGCGCCGCTGCTGGGCCTTGTGGGTGAGGAAGGTGGCGGCTTCAACTATCGGGGGCCGAGTCGCACCGGCAAGAGCACCGCGCTTCATGTCGCGGCCAGCGTGTGCGGCGGTACAGCGTCTTCGGGCGCTGGCGGGTTCGTGCGGGCATGGCGCGCCACCGGCAACGGCATCGAAGGGGTCGCCGCCGGGCACAATGACTGCCTGTTGCCGTTGGACGAAATGGGGCAGGTGGACGGGCGGGAAGTCGGCGAAATCGCCTACATGCTGTCCAACGGGCAGGGCAAGGCGCGGGCCTGGCGTACCGGCCTGGCGCGCGCGGCGCTGCGGTTCCGCACGCTGTTCCTGTCAACCGGCGAGATCGGTCTGGCGGAAAAGAACGCAGAGGGCGGTCGGGCCACGCGGGCCGGAATGGAAGTACGCTGCTGCGACATTCCAGCCAATGCAGGCGCAGGCCATGGGCTGTTCGAGGAGCTGCACGGCGAGATTGACGCCGATGCCTTTGCCCGCGAGTTGAAGCAGCAGGCGCGGCAACTCTATGGCACGCCGCTGCGCGCTTTCCTGTCCAGGCTCATCGCCGATCTGCACCGCGACCCTGTGGGATATGCGGACGGTCTGCGTGCGCGTGCCGCCGATCTTGCCCGCCAGTTTCTGGCCTCCCGCCCTGGCGCAACCGGCCAGGTGCGCAGCGTCGCGGGCCGGTTCGCGCTGGTGGCGCTGGGCGGCGAGATGGCCAGCGCGTGGCATCTGACCGAATGGCCTGAGGGCGAGGCCACGGCGGCGGCGGCGCGCTGCTTCGCCGCATGGCTGGCGGAACGCGGCACCGAAGGCGCACGCGAGGATGCGCAGGCCGCCATGCAACTCCGCGCCTTCATTGCCCGCCACGGTGCATCCCGGTTCGATGACTGGAAGGATGCGGCACCACAACCGGCGGAACAGCAGGACATCGCGGTGGGCCAGGCCGCGCCGCAGGAGCGATTCCGCACCGGCAACCGCGCTGGCTGGCGGCGCTGGATCAAGCGCGAAGACGGCGGCTGGCAGTGGCGCTACCTGCTGACGGCCGAGGGGATGCGCGAAGCCATGACGGGCCTCGCACCGCGTGAGGCCACCAGAACGCTGGCCGACATGGGCCTGATTGTGCTGCCGCTGCCCACGAAAGAGGTCGCACGCGGCGTGCTGTCCGGGCTGCATCATGTGCCTGGCACTGGCAAGGTCCGGCTCTATCAGGTGGCCGATGATGTGCTGAAAGACAGCGACGAAGCGCCGGGCGGCGGCTAGTCCGCCATCGGATACGCCGGTTGCGATGCGCTGGCCCGGTACACCTAAAATCTAGGTGTTCCGGGCCAACTGCGGTAGGTGTTACCAACAAATGCAATCAAATCATGAACTTATGGACCAAATAACATCTAGAACAGCTAGAACATGTTTTTTGGAAGGTAGGGGAGCGGTCTGCCGGTGAATCGCGGGCGGTGCTGCACCTGCTGCCCGGGCTGTGGCTGCTGAACGCCTCGGCCTGCAACGTGGCGGCGGCCTCCGGCGGGCGCGGCCACCACCTGCGCCACCGATCTGGACCATATGCGCGGGGGGTGCGGGCAGGCGCGCGGCCTATTTTCGCGCCACAATTCCTTCGGCAGCGCGGGAGATAATTTTATCTTCGCCGCACCCTGCGCAGCGGCGATGCCTCGCCACGATCCGCCCGCCTGATGGGCGGCTGCCGCGATCCAGCCAAGGGGGGGTATGGGGGTCTGATTTCTGGCTGCCTTGGGGCGGCTGACCGCATGGGGGTCATGCGGAGGTTTTTTCCTGTGGCGCTGAAATCGCAGGTCATTCGGCTGGCGCTGGCATGGCAGCGCCTGGCGGCCTGCATCGCCACGCCGCTGCTGGGCCGTCCTATCCAGTCGGCACCTGTCGGCCGATCATCGGAAGATGAGTCCGCGATGAGTCCGAGTGCTTCCTGTCCGGTTGCCTCGCCGGATCGAATGTCGCGTAAGTCCTTGGAAAGATGGTGCCGGCACACAGAATCGAACTGTGGACCTACTGATTACGAATCAGTTGCTCTACCGCTGAGCTATGCCGGCGCCGAGAGGGCCGTATAGCGAAGGCGGCCGCTTGCCGCAACAGGGATGGGCTTGCACGGTGGGGATGGAGCGCGCGTTGCCTGCGCCGATCTGTTATGCGCGGTTCCGGCAGGCGAGGCGAGAGGGGCAGGGCATGAACGGGCCGGTGGGCGCGGCCGACGGATGGGTGGCGGCGGGGCGGTTGCGGGAGTGTCCGCATTGCGGGCTGCTGCAACGGCTTCCGGCGTTGCCGCGCGGCGCGGTGGCGCATTGCCGGCGCTGTGCCGCGGTGCTGCGCCGCCGGCGGGTCGATCCGGTGGGCCGCTCGCTGGCGCTGGCCGTCACCGGGCTGCTGTTGCTGGGGCTGGCCGTGTTCCTGCCGTTCATGGATGTCACATTGAGCGGTCAGGGGCGGCATATTTCGCTGCTCAGCGGGCCGCTGGAACTGGAACAGAACGGCGGCTGGGAACTGGCGATTGCCGTGCTGATCACCACGCTGGTGGCGCCGCTGGCGCGCCTGCTGGCACTGATCTACGTGCTGCTCGGCTTGCGGCTGGCCTCACCGCCGCGGCACCTGTACGCGGTGTTCCGCTGGGTGGAATGGCTCGGCCCGTGGGCGATGATCGAGGTGTTTCTGCTCGGCGTGTTCGTGGCTTACACGCGGCTGGTGGCGATCGGGCAGGTGCAGATCGGGGGCGCGGTGTATGCGCTGGCCGGGCTGATGCTGGCCAACGCGGCAGCGGATTTCGCGCTGGACCATGAGGCGGTGTGGGAAGGGCTGGAGCGGCGCGGCGTGGTGGCTGGGCGGGTGCCGGAACCCGGTGATGCGCGGCTGCGCCCGCTGCATGGCTGCGACAGTTGCGGGCT
>CAIPHQ010000546.1 GCA_903864895.1 uncultured Rhodospirillales bacterium | reverse complement strand
GCCCGGATGCATCCCCATCCCTTGCTGACCACCCATGCCTTGCGGCCCACCCTGCCCGTGCATCGGGTGCTCGCCGCCGGGATGCGGCATCGCGATGGCGGTCAGATGCGCCGCGTCCGGCCCGAGTTCGCGGGCACCGATGGCGGTGCCAAACACTGTGGCCTGCCCGTCCCCGCGCGCCACGATGCCCTGCCCCGGTGCCAGCAGGGCGGCCAGACGCTTGGCTTCCGGCGGCGGCAGATGCACCACCGCACCGCTGTCGAGCAGCACGCCATCGGCGGCGCCGTGCGGGCTGTGCAGCACCATCCGCACCTTGCCGCTGACCTCGATGGCCTGTGCGCCGTGATGCATCGGCGGCCCGGCATCCACCACGGTGACGTTGCTGGCATCATTGGTGACCGACGCGGCGGAGACCATCGCCACTGCCTTGGCCTTCAGGCCATGGATGGTAACATTGTCGCCCGGATGCACCGCGAAGACGAGTTGGGCGGACAGATGCGGGGCCACATGGACCTCGGTGCCGTCATCGAGCAGGAAGCCGTCCACATCGCCGCGCGGGGTGGGCAGGAACTGCGCCACCTTGCCCTTGATGGCGGGCAGTTGGGCAGGATCGAAGGTGGTGCCCATCTGCGCCATGGCGAGGCCACTGGCCCCGGCCAGCATGGCCCCTGCCAGCAGCAGCGTTGAATATCGAAACATGCGAAGCTCCTCGGTTCGGGGCCTGTGCGGCCCACGGCACTTGCAGTGCGAGGATCGTGCCACGGCATAGCATATTGAAATTACATGGTTTGTGGCCGCAAAGACTGGCCTGCGGCGTCCGGGTTCAGGACGGGTGTGTCTGGTTTTCGGACGCTCGGGCGGCCAGCCATGCAGGAGACATCACGGCGGATTTGGCGCGGCAGGGACAGATGATCGGCCCCTGCGATCGTCTGATGGCCGGGCACGTCCGCAGCCAGGGGCTGATTGTGGTAACCGGCAATCCGGGTGAGTCCCTCCGGGTTGATGGTCTGCACTGCGAGGACTGGCAGGCACAGGGCCGGGCGGCGCTACCCGATCCCGTATTTCTTCAGCTTTTCATAGAGCAACTGCCGGTGAATCCCCAGCCGCCGCGCCGCTTCGGCGCGGTTGCCCTGGCAGGCGTCCAGCGCGCGGCGCAGCATTTCGGCTTCCAGGCGCGCCACCGCGCCGGGCAGGTCACTGTCGGGGGTGTCCGGCACGGGCGGGGCGCTGCCGTTCAGGAAGGCCAGATCCTCGGCGCCGATCACGGGCCGGCGGGACAGCACGGCGGCGCGTTCAATGGCGTTGCGCAATTCGCGCACATTGCCGGGCCACGGATGCGCCAGCAGGCACGCGGCGGCGCCGGCGGACAGGCGTTTGCCGGGGCCGGTCAGCGCCAGAAAATGCTCGGCCAGCGGCAGGATGTCGGACAGGCGGTCGCGCAGCGGCGGCAGCGCCAGCGGCACCACGCCGAGGCGGTAATACAGATCCTCGCGGAACTGCCCTGCCCGCGCCGCCTGCGCCAGATCGCGATGCGTGGCGGCCAGAATGCGCACGTCGATGGCAACCGGCTTGCCGCCGAGCGGGGTGACCACCCGCTCCTGCACCACGCGCAGCAGCTTGGCCTGCAACGCCATGTCCATGTCGCCGATTTCGTCCAGAAACAGCGTACCGCCCTCGGCTTCCCGGAAACTGCCCAACCGGTCGGCCACCGCCCCGGTGAAGCTGCCGCGCACATGGCCGAACAACTGGCTTTCCAGCAATTCGCCGGGAATGGCGGCACAGTTCACCGCCACGAACGGGCGCGCGGCGCGGCTGCCATGGCGGTGGATGGCGCGGGCCACCACTTCCTTGCCGGTGCCGGTCTCGCCGGTGATCAGCACGGTGGCGTTGGTGTCGGCGACCATGCCGATGGTTTTCTGCACCATCCGCATCGCCGCCGAGCCGCCCACCAGATCGCCATCGTCGGCCACCGGCCCGGCGGTTCTTGCGCCGCCCGGCGCGGGCAGCATGCGCGCCAGCAAGGCGGCCAGATCGGCGCGGCCCACCGGCTTGGCCAGATGGTCCACGGCGCCCAGCCGCATCGCCTCGATGGTGTTGGCCGCCGTGGGTACGGCGGTCAGCACCGCCACCGGCGGTGCGCCCGGCGTGGCGTGCAGGCGGCGCAACACCTCCATGCCGTCCATGCCGGGCATCCGCAGATCAAGCAGCACTGCATCGATGCCGCCTTGCGCCAGACGTGCCAATGCGGCCGCGCCATCCGCCGCCTGTTCGGCGGTGTGGCCGAGGTCGCCGAGCGTCTCGGCAATGCCTTCCCGCAGGGCGGCGTCGTCATCCACGATCAGCACGGCGGGCATGGCACCTCCAGCACAAACACCGCGCCGTGGCCCTGCGAGCCACCGGGATCGGCCAGCACCAGCGTGCCGCCGAGGCTTGCGGCCAGTTCGCGGGCGATGGCCAGCCCCAGCCCGGTGCCGCCGGCACGGCCGGTGACGAAGGGCTCGAACAGCGTGGCGCGCAGATCGGGCGGCACGCCCGGCCCCTGATCGGCCACCGTCAGCCGCAGCACGGCACCGTCATGGCGTGCCTGCACCGCAACCGTGGCACCGGGCGGCGAGTGGCGCAGCGCGTTTTCCAACAGCGCGTCCAATGCGCGGCGCAACAGGGCGGCGTCGGTGCACACGCGGCAGGGCGGCGCATCCACACGCACCCGCGCCGCATCATGGTCGGCAGCGGCGGTGGCGAGCATCTGCGGCACATCCATCGGCGCAGAAATCGGCGTGCGCGGCTGGGTCATGGTCAGCAACTCGCCCGCCAGACGGTCCAGCCGGGCAACCTGTTGCAGAATGGCCGCCAGTGCCGCCGCCTGCCGTGCGGCATCGCCCGCCAGCGCGTTTTCGGCGCGCAGGCGCATGGCCGCAATCGGGTTGCGGATTTCATGCGCCACACCCGCCGCCACCCGGCCAAGGGCGGCCAGACGCTCGGCGGCGGCGACGCGGGCGGCGAGACCGGCACTTTGCCGCCGCGCTTCGGCCAGCCGCGCGCCAGCCGTGTTCAGCGCGGCGACGATGCGGTCGAGCTCCGCCTCGCCGGTGGGTGCGATGCGCGGCAGGTCGCCCGAATCTGCCCCGGCCAGTGCGGCTTCAATGCGGCCGATATGGCGGGTCCATGCCCAGACCAGCCAGCCGAGGGCGGCCATCAGCGCCAGCACCAGCACCAGCAGCCCGCCCAGCCCCAGCCGCAGCGCCGCCCAGCTTGCCGGTTGCGCGACGCGGATGAGCGTGAAGGCGGACAGACCGGCAATCGGCCCCCGCAAGGGGCAGGCACGCAGCAGCAGGGTCTGCGCGCCTTCGGCCACGCGATCCGATTCCGCTGCCAGGCTGTCCTGTGCCCCGGCGGCCAGTGCCGCCACCCGGTCCCGCACGCCGCCGAGCAGGGCGGCTTCCGGCACCGGTGCCGGGCTGGTGGGAAACACCGTGGCGACCGCCCCGGCCTCGGACTGCCACAGACCGCCGGCGACGCCGGGGCTGTCGATAAGCGCCAGCGCGGCCACGGCCGTGAGGTCGCGCTGCGTTGCGGCGTCGATGGCCGGTCCGGCGGCGTTCCAGCCCGCCACGTAAAACCCGTAGCGCGCGGCGATCCGCTCACAGCCCTGCGCCAGCGCGGCCTCGGCGCGGGCCATCTGGGCGGCGTCGGATTCGCGGTACAACTGCACCAGCAGCAGCGCCACGCCGCAGGCCGCCGCCAGCGACAGCAGCCATGTGGCGGCCAGACGCGCGCGCAGTGAGTTCAGCATGGGCCCCGCATTGTCCGGCCATCCCCGCCAGTGGTGTTGCAGTTTGCGCCGAAACCGCCCGCACTGGCCAATTGGCCGGGTGCGCCCGTGCCCCCGGCTGCGCACATGCCGTTGCCTGTCCGCGATCCGATCCCGGCCGCGCCCGGCCAATCGCCCGGCCAATCGCCCGGCCAGACATTCGGCTGATACCGCGCAGGGTCACAGCGTCCGAGATTGGCGGTATGAACCACGCAGACGAGAGGTCCACGATGACCGAAAGTTCCATGTTCGCCGCCCTGTCCGCCGCCCTTGAACAGCAGGTGCGGCAATGCGCGCCGCTGGTCGCGGGCCTCGACTGGGGCGGGCGGCACCATATCAGCGGGCTGCTGTGGCGGCAGGACGTGCTGGTGACGTCCGAGCAGAGCCTGCCGGATGCCGAGGCTTACACTGCCACGCTGCCGGGCGGGGCGCGGGTGCCCGCCACGCTGGCCGGGCGCGACCCGTCCACCAACGTGGCGATCCTGCGGCTGGAGGCACATGCCAGCGCGCCGCCGCTGGGTGAGCCTGCGGGCGTGGGCGCGCTGGTGCAGGCGCTGGGCAGCGACGGCACCGGCGGCACGATGGCGCGCATGGGCAGCATCGAAGTCTCGGGCCCCGCGTGGGAGAGCATGCGCGGCGGGCGGATCGACCGGCTGATCCGCATCGGGGTCTATCTGAGCCATGCCTCTGAAGGCGGGCCGGTGGTGGATACGGCGGGTGCGGTGCTGGGCATGTCCACGTTCGGGCCACGGCGGCAGGTGCTGGTGATCCCCAGCAGCACCATCGCCCGCGTGGTGGACGGCCTGCTCAGCCAGGGCCGCATTGCGCGCGGCTGGCTTGGGGCCGGGCTGCATCCGGTGGCACTGCCCCGCGAACTGGCCGAGCGGGCAGGCGCGGCGGCGGGGCTGATGGTGGTGACACTGGCCGAGGGCGCTCCGGCGGCGGCGGCGCTGCTGCCGGGTGACATTCTGCTGGGCATCGGCGGCAGCCCGGTGACGACGCCGCGCGCCGTGGCGGCGGCGCTGGGGCCGGAGACCATCGGGCAGACCGTGACCCTGCATGTGCTGCG
>CAIPHQ010000545.1 GCA_903864895.1 uncultured Rhodospirillales bacterium | reverse complement strand
GACGCCAAGGCGGCGGCGCTGTATCCCAACTCGTCGCGCGCCACCACCGAAGCCGGGGCGCGCGGGTTCGATGCGGCGGTGATGCGCGACCCGGACGGCAACATCGCCGAGTTCGCGTTTGCCAATCTGTGGATCGCCAAGAACGGCGTGGCGCTGACGCCCGCGGAAAACGGCACGTTTCTGGCCGGTATTACCCGCCGCCGGGTGATGGGGCTGCTGAACGAAGCCGGAATCGAGGCGCGCGAGGCGGTGCTGACCGAGCAGGATCTGCACGATGCCGACGAGATTTTCTCCACCGGCAACTACAACAAGGTGGTGCCCTGCACGCGCTTCGAGCAGCGGCAGATGAACGCCGGGCCCATCGCCACCCGCGCGCGGCAACTGTATTTCGACTGGATGCAGGCGACGCAGAAGGTCTGACCCCGCAGGGGTCAGACTGTCACCGCCGCACGCAGGCGTTGCGTCTGCGCCAGATCCACGGACAGATCGCCGGCTTCCACCGAGCCCGTCAACGCGACGCAATACACGTCGCGCGCGCGTTGCGGTGACTCCCAGCCTTCCAGCACGTCGTGCAACACCCGCGCCGGATCGCGCTCTGACGGGCGGCCATAGCCGCCGCCGCTGGCATGGCGGCCTTCGACCTTCTCGCCCTCGGACAGGGTCAGCACCACGATGTTGGGCAGCGGTTCCACCGCACCATCGGCCCGCACCAGCCGATGCTCGGCGCAAGCGCCTGCCAGCCCGCCGCGCGCCCCGGCGGCGGGGAAATGCGTGCCGTCACAGGGCCAGATCACCTCCATGCGCGGGCAGCGGGCGATATAGCCCACCTCCATCGACGGCGCGCCGCGGAACCGGCCTGCCCCCGCCGTGTCCGGCACCAGCCGCAGGTGGGACACTTCAATCGGGTGCTTGAGTTCGTCGATTTCGACCGAATCGCGGTACATCAGCCCCGCCGCGACCGGCAGGCCATAGGTAACCCAGCCATCGGCGCGGGCGCTGGCCGGCCCGCCGGAATTGGTCAGGAACAACTGGTTGACGAAGGCTGCCCCGCCAAGGCGCGGATCGCCGCCCGAGACCACGGCGCAGCCTGCCCCCATGCCGACCCCGCCTTCAGCCAACCCCCAGCCATCACCGATCTGGGCGAAGGATGCCTGCACGATATTGACCATGCGATCCGACACATTGGTGGTGGCCAGCGAGCAACTGCTGGGAAACACCGGCCCGCCGCACACCGAGCCCTGGCGAATATGGATGCGAATGCGGCTGAATGACCCGGAGTTGCGCGGCACATCCGCATCGATGGAATTGAAGATACCGGCCATCACCGAGGCGCGGGCACAGGCCTCGCTCTGGTTGAAGCCGCAGGCGACATTGTCGGGGTTGTCCCGCAGATCGACGTCGATATAGCCCTGCTCCGGGTCGATGGCGACGCTGGCGCGCAACGGAATTCCGTCGGGCAACAGGGAGCCGAACGGATCATGCGCGCCGGTGTTGGTCAGCGTGACGGCGGGCAGCGTCTTGATGGCCGCCAGCATCCGCTGCTCGGCATAGCGCATCCAGTGCCGCATGAACGCCTTGATCACCGGCTTGCCGTATTTGGCGCAGAGTTCCTTCAATCGCCGCTCACCGATGCGGGCCGAACCAATCCCGGCCAGAAAGTCGCCGTACCATTGGTCCGGCACGCGGATGCGCGCGCGGCACATGCGCACCACATCATCCACCATGCGGTAATCGGACTGGATCCGCACCGCCGGGAAGATCAGCGCGCCTTCCTCATACTGGTCACGCGCGCCCGCCATGTAGGTGGTGGGCAGCGCGTTGCCGATATCGGCCTGATGCGCCTTGGCCACGGTGGTGAACAGGTGCTCGCCGTCGATGAACACCGGCACCAGAAACGTGTGGTCGCCTGCGTGGCTGTTGCCGGAATAGGGGTCGTTGTGCAGATAGCAGTCGCCTTCGCGCAGGCTGGCACCCGCATTCTCGGTCATCGTGCGCGCCTGCATGTGGCTGCCGAAGATATGGATCGGCAGACCCTCGGCCGAGGCGAGCAATTCGTTGCCGCCCGTGCAGATCGAACAACTGAAATCGCGCGCACTGTTGATGACGCCCGAGCGCGCGGCGCGCAGCAGCGTGTTGGTCATCTCGCGAATGATGCCGTCGATCCGGTTGGCCAGAATGGCCGTCATGTAGGGATCGAAATCGCCGTCAACGGTGGGTGTCGTCATGGCGCGCGCCCTTACTGGATGTTCAGCCGGTAATGCCCGGCGCTGCTGACCTGGGCCGACATGCCGGGATAGACCACGAGGGTGGTATTCGGCTCCTCGATGATGCCGGGGCCCTGCACAAGATGCCCCGGCCGCAGCCCGGATGACTTGTAGATCGGCGTGCGCACCGCGGCACTGCCGCCGAAGAAGCAGTCGCGATGGCCGGACACAACCGGCGCTTCCCCGCTGGCCAGGGCATGGTGCAGCGTGGGTGGGGCTTCCAGCTTGACCGTCAGGCGGACTTTCCAGCTGACCGTCTCCACGGCGCTGCCGGGGTCTTTGACGGCAAAGATGCGCTCATGCAGGTCGTGGAAATTCGCCACGTAGGCATCCAGATCCGACTGCGAGCGGAAGCGGCGCGACGGCAGCTTGGTGTCGGGGAACGGAGTGTCGAGTTCCCAGACCTGCGCCTGATAGCGGGCCTCACCGAAAAATTCGAGTTCGATCTCCCCGGTCTGATCCGGCAATTTGCCGCGCATTTCCAGCACCCGCGCCTCCAGCGCGTCCAGCAAGGCGTTCACCCGGGCGAAGTCGAAGCGGTCGGACAGGCTGTAGAAACTGCCCACTTCCTCGGCCACGATATCGGCGTATTGCATCCCCGCCGCGGACAGCGCCGCCGCCGTCTTGGGCAGCACCACGTGGTCGCAGCCGAGTTCCTTGGCGATCAGCATGATATTGAGGCCCGCCGCCCCGCCGCCCGCGACGATGGTGCTTTCACGCGGGTTGATGCCCTCGTTGATGGTCACATCGGCGATGGCGCGCATCATCAGGTCGCCCGCCAGCGTCAGGATGCGCCAGGCGGTTTCCGCGATGCTGAGCCCGAGACGCGCGGCCACGTCCTGCATGGCCGTCCGGGCGGCGGCGACGTCCAGCGTCATGCGCCCGCCGAGGAAGTAATCCGGGTCGAAATACCCCAGCACGGCGGCGGCGTCTGACAAGGTCGGCAGCGTGCCGCCGCGCCCATAGCAGGCCGGCCCCGGCTCCGCCCCCGCCGATTGCGGGCCGACATGCATCAGTCCGCCATCATCAATCCACGCGATGGAGCCGCCGCCTGCGCCGATGGAACGCATGTCCACCGCCGCAATGCCCAGCAGGTCGCCGGTGTAGCGCGGGCCGAGCCATGTATCGCGGTTGAAGGTCAGCGCACCGTCGCGGATCACGCCGACATCGAAGGTGGTGCCGCCGGTGTCGCAAACGATGACGTTCTCGCCCAGACCTTCCATGCGCGAGTAGGTAATGCCCGCCACCGGTGCCAGCGCCGGGCCGGAGCCGATGGTGAAAATCGGCCGCTCCACCAGCGCTGCAATGCTGTTGCAACCACCTGCCGCGGTACAGACGAAGATGTTGCCGCGATAGCCCGCCGCAGCCAGATCCAGTTCCAGTTCACGCAGATGCTGCTGCATCAGCGGTTTCAGCGAGGCGTCGATGGCGGTGGCGGAGGCGCGGCGGTATTCGCGCATGATCGGAATCAGCCGCGACGACAGGCTGTAGGGCACGCCGGGCAGCACTTCCTCGATCAGCGTGCCGAGGGCTTCCTCGTGCGCCGGGTTGAGAATCGACCACAGCAGGCAGACCGCGACGGCCTCGAACCCCTGATCACGCACCCGCTCCAGACTCCGCCGCGCCTGCGCGTGGTCGAGGGCGCGCAGCACCGCACCTTGTGCGTTCACCCGTTCGTCGATCTCGAACACGTGGCGGCGGGGAATATACGGCTCGGGGTAGTCGCGGCTGAAATCATGCGGGCGGAACTTGCCGCCTTCTTTCAGCACCAGCGTATCGGGGAAACCGGAGGTGGTCAGAAACGCGGTCTTTGCCACCCGCTTGGTCACGATGGCGTTGGTGGCCCGGGTGGTGCCGTAGATCAGCAGGTCCGTGCCCGCCAGCAAGTCCGCGAACGAAATGCCGCGCTGCTCGGCCGCCGAGGCAATGGCACCGCGCATGCCATCGAAAATGCGGGCCGGGGTCGTCAGCGCCTTGCCGATGGTCAGTTCGCCCCTGGCATCGCTGACCACCACGTCGGTGAAGGTGCCGCCGGTATCCACGGAAATCTTGAAACCCATCGCCGCCTGATCCTTCCGCGCCGCACGCCGCCAACGCCGATGTTCGCACCCGCGCCTGACCTGCGACAATAGACAGGATGGCAGGCCCATCGCGGGATGCGGGTTGCCGGAAGTCCGGGCGGGCGGCAAGCTATTATCAAGGGCGCCGCAGCGCGCCACGGGGGAACGGGCCATGGCGAACGCGCCGGACAGTCCAGCAGGGCGCACCGCGCTTGCGGGCATCAAGGTTATCGACCTGACGCAGTTCGAGGCCGGGACGGCAGTGACCGAGACGCTGGCGTGGCTTGGCGCGGACGTGATCAAGATCGAACCGCCCAACGGCGGCGAGCAGGGGCGCAGTGCGTCCACCGACTCGCCGGGCGTGGATTCGTTCTATTTCCTGCTGCTGAACGCCAACAAGCGCAGCGTGACGCTGAACCTGAAGCACGAGCGCGGCAAGGACATGCTGCGGCGGATGATCGCGCAGGCCGATGTGTTCATCGAAAACTTCGCCCCCGGTGCCATCGAGCGGCTGGGCTTCAGCTATGAGGCGGTGCGTGCGCTCAACCCGCGCATCATCTACGCGCAGGTGAAGGGCTTCGGCGCGGGCAGCCCGTTCGAGCAGTTTCTGAGTTTCGACATGATCGGGCAGGCCACCGGCGGGGTGATGAGCATCACCGGCGAAGCGGGCGCGCGGCCACTGAAGCCGGGGCCGACGCTGGGTGACACCGGTACCGGCCTGCACTGCGCCATCGGCGTGCTGGCCGCCCTGTTCCAGCGAACCGTGACCGGCGAGGGCCAGAAGGTCGAGGTGGCGATGCAGGAGGCGATGGTGAACTACTGCCGCATCGCCTACGCCAAGCAGCACGCCACCGGCGAGGCGTGCCCGCGCACCGGAAATCAGGTGGTGCTGGGCACCACGGCGCCGAGCGAGGCGTATCGCTGCAAGGGCGATGGGCCAAACGACTACTGCTACATCTACGGCACCCGCGCCAACAACACCCATTGGGAGCGGTTGCTGCGGGTGATGGGCCGCGAGGATCTGCTGGCCGACCCGCGCTTCGCCTCCCCCAAGGGCCGCGCCGCGCATGTGGCCGAGATCGACGCACTGATTGCGCCGTGGATAGTGCAGTTCACCAAGCACGAGGCGATGGAGTTGCTCGGCCGCAACGGCGTGCCCGCAGGTGCGGTGCTGGACACGATGGAATTGTCCGAAGACCCGTATCTGCGCCAGCGCGGCGTGTTCGTGACCGTGCAGCACCCGGTGCGCGGGGATTTCACCATGCCGGGATGGCCGGTGAAAATGTCCGCCTCCCACGTGCCCGTTACCGCCGCCCCGTTGCTGGGCGCGCACAATGCCGAGATCTTCCGGCAATGGCTGGCGCTGGACGAGACGGCACTGGCCGAACTGCACGCCGGCGGCGTGATCTGACCTCCCCCTGCCCCGAAGGACACCACCATGCGCATCAACGGCTCGGAAATCGTCGCGCGCGCGCTGAAGCAGCAGGGCGTGGACATGTTCTTCTTCATCATGGGCGCGCCGATGCTGGCGGTGGAAAGTGCCGCCATACGGCACGGCATTCGCGGTATCGACGTGCGGCACGAACAGGCGGGCGCGATGGCGGCGCACGCCTATGCGCGGCTGCGCAACCGGCCGGGCGTGTGCATGGCCGCCTCCGGCCCCGCCACCGCCAATCTGGTGACGGGGCTGGCGCATGCGTGGGCGGATTGCGTGCCGGTGCTGGCATTGGGCGGGTCGTCACCCACCGCCACCAGCGGCCAAGGCGTGTTTCAGGAAATCGACCAGATGGCGATGATGCAGTGCTGCACCAAATGGTCGGCGCGCGCGCATCAGGCGCACCGCATTCCGGAACTGATCAACACCGCCATCCGCACCGCGATGTCCGGCAAGCCGGGGCCGGTGTACATCGATCTGCCGGGCGACATCCTGTACCAGGAGGTGGACGAGGACAAAATCATCTGGCCCGCGCCGTGGGACCCGGCCCAGATGCCGCGCCCGGCGGCGGCGGACAGTGAAGTGGCGGCGATTCTGGATCTGCTGCGCAACGCGAAACAGCCCGCGCTGATCACCGGCAGCGGCATCATGTGGTCCGGCGCGTCGCAGGCGTTGCAGGACTTCGTCGAGGCCTGCGGGATTCCGTTCTACACTACGCCGCAGGGGCGCGGGGTGATCCCGGAAGACCATGAATATTGCTACCTGACGGCACGCTCCACCGCGTTTCGCGATGCCGACGTGATTCTGGTGGTGGGCACGCGGCTGAATTACGTGATCGGCCACGCTGCCCCGCCGCGCTTCAACGCGGATGCCAAGGTGGTCCGCATCGACATCGACGCGGGCGAGATCGCGACAAGCCCGCGCGTGGATGTGGGCGTGGTGGGCGATGCGCGCACCGTGCTGGGACAACTGACGCGGTCGGCGCGGGGCACGATCTCACCCGAAAGCTACCGCGCATGGCGTGACCGTCTGCGCGGCCAGAACGACAGCAAGGCCGCCGAGCAGGAGCGCGCCATTGCCTCGGGTGCGTCGCCCATCCATCCGCTGCGGCTGTGCAAGGAAGTGCGCGATGTGCTGGAGCGGGACGCGATTCTGTGCGTGGACGGGCAGGAGATTCTGAATTTCGGGCGCCAGGCGATCCCGACCTATGTGCCCGGGCACCGGATGAATTCGGGCGTGTTCGGTACCATGGGTGTGGGCATGCCGTTCGGCGTGGGGGCCAAGGCAGCGAGCCCGGACAAGCAAGTGGTGGTGCTGCACGGCGATGGCTCGTTCGGGTTGAACGCGATGGAGTTCGACACCGCCGTGCGCCACAAACTGCCGCTGCTGGTGGTGATCAGCAACAACGGTGGCTGGACCGCCGACCCCAAGCGCGAGAAGCCGGGCCGTGACCTCGGCTACACCCGGTACGACAAGATGGCCGAGGCGCTGGGCGGATTCGGCCTGTATGTCGAACAGCCGGACGACATCCGCCCCGCATTGTTACAGGCGCTGGCGCAGGTGAAGGCGGGTATCCCGGCGCTGGTGAACGTGCGCACCGACCCGGATGCGCGCGCCACCACCGCGCAGTTCACCAACTACTCGACCTGAGCTTTCACGGCCGGTGCAGGCTTGATGGCCTGCACGCTGGCCTGCACCACAATGAACGCCGGGCCGGGGGCAGCCAGCGCCGCCGCAAGCGCGGGCAGGTCGCTGGGGCTTTGGACATGCGTGACCGGATAGCCGAACGCCGCGCCCATCATGGTCAGATCCGGGTTGTCGAACCCGGTGCCGGTGGTGCGGCCCGGATAGTGGCGCTGCTGGTGAATCCAGATCGAGCCATACAGGCGGTTCTCGGCCAGAATCACCTTCAGGTTCAGCCCGCGCTCCTTGGCGACCGCCAGTTCATTGCCGGTCATCAGGAAGCCGCCGTCGCCGACGAAGCAGATCACCGGGCGCTGCGGTTCGGCGAGCGCGGCAGCCACGGCGGCGGGCACGCCGAAACCCATGGCACCCGAGATCGGGGCCAGCAGGCGTTGCGGCGGTTGAAACGGCACGATGCGATAGATGGGCGCAGCAAAACTGCCCGCGTCGGCGGTAACGATGGCATCTGGCGGCAACAGCCCTGCCACCAGTTCCACCACCG
Organism: uncultured Rhodospirillales bacterium; assembly: GCA_903864895.1. Classification (GTDB taxonomy): domain Bacteria; phylum Pseudomonadota; class Alphaproteobacteria; order Acetobacterales; family Acetobacteraceae; genus CAIPHQ01. The sequence goes on along the minus strand of CAIPHQ010000545.1, from coordinate 3,385 downwards.
TTTCGAACGCCACACCGTCATCGACGTTGAACCGGCGCGGCGTGGCGATAGCGCGGCGTTCGGCGGCAAGGGCGGCCAGCCACGCGGTGCGGGCGGCAGGCACCGGCACACCGGGCGTGCCAAGCGCCGCCAATGCCTCTGCCGGGTCGCAGGCCAGCGCCAGATCGGCGGCGAAGTGCAGGCCGGGCACGCCGGGGTCGGCGTGGATATGCGCCAGACGCATCTGCGGGCGCACGAGATCGGGGAAGGTATAGCCCTGCGTGGTGATGTCGCTCAGCCGCGCCCCTGCCACCAGCAGCAGATCAGCCTGCTTGAACAGCGCCATCTGTGCTGCCGGGTTGGACAGGCCCAGATCGCCCGCATACAGAGTTTGCGCGTTGGGGAACAAATCCTGCCGCCGGAACGACACCGCGACGGGCACCTGCCACGCTTCGGCGAAGTGCAGCAGCGCATCCCGCCCGCCCGGAACTTCCAGCCCGCTGCCCGCGATGATCAACGGGCGCTCCGCTGCAGCCAGGTGCGCGTGCAGGGCGGCGATGTCCTGCGGGTGCGGGGCGCCGCGCGGCAGCGCTTGCGGCGCGGCGGCGATGGCATCGGTGCAGGCGGTCAGTGCGTCCTCGGCCAGCGCCACCACCACCGGGCCGGGCAGGCCGGATTGCGCCACTTTCAGCGCGCGCAGCATCACCTCGCCAATGCGTGCCGGGTCGGTGACCTCGGCGGTCCATTTGGCGATGGAGCCAAACATCTGCCGGTAGTCGATTTCCTGAAATGAATCGCGGCGCACGTCGGCGGCGGCCACCTGCCCCACCAGCAACAGCAACGGCACGCCATCCTGTTGCGCGGTATGTACGGCAATCGCCGCGTTGCAGGCCCCCGGCCCACGGCTGACGCAGACCACGCCGGGGCGGCCCGTGAGGCGCGCGTCGGCCAGTGCCATGAACCCGGCCCCGGATTCATGGCGGCAGACCACCGTGTCGATGGACGCGCAGTCGTGCAGTGCGTCCAGCAGGCCCAGATAGCTCTCGCCCGGCACCACGAACACACGGCCGATGCCGTGTGCCGCCAGTGTCCGCACCAGAACCTCGCCGGCGGTGGGCCGACCCGCCGCCGGCATTGCGGACATGCTCAGTCAGCCGCCTGCTTGGCCGACATGTGCTGGTTGAACGCCGGCATCACCTTTTCGGCGATCAGCCGCATCGAGTTGCGATGCAGGGCCGCGTTGTCCCAGTCCTTGTGCGTGACCAGCAGCGTGCCGAACCAGCCGAGTTCGTCGGTCAGTGCCACAAGCTTGTCGAGCACCCGTTTCGGACTGCCGGAGATGACCATCATCTTCAGCATGTTCGGAATGGTGAGTTCCGAATCCGGCATGGACTGGTCGTTCTTGAAGATCTTGGTCATCTTGTAGGTGGCCAGATTGTCGCGCAGGTATTTGTAGTACCAGCCCGGGCTGCAATTCTCATTGGCCAGATAGTCGGCGGCTTCCTGATCGGATTCGGTGCAGACGATGCTGCGCGCCACGCGCCAGTTGGCGCGGTTGGGCTTCACGCCCGCCTTGTCGGCACCTTCGCAATAGGCTGCCCAGTGGCTGAGTACCTGATTGGACGGCGTGAAATTGGCCGAAATCAGGCTCCAGCCCCGCTCACCGGCCAGTTTGGCGGTGGGCGAATTCGGGCTCATCGCCGAGACGGCCAGCGGCGGGTGCGGTTGCTGATACGGCTTCAGCATCGGCCCGATGCCAAGCTTGGCCTGCACCTGCTTGTCCACCACCACGTTCCAGTATTTGCCGTGGATGCGGTACGGCGCGTTGGAGCGCCAGATTTCGTGGACCATGTCCACGCCTTCGACCATCATCTCCGCCCGGTTCTTCTCGAACGTCTCGAACAGTTCGAAATCCGAACCCAGCCCGCCAGGGCCGACGCCCATGATGAAGCGGCCTTCCGACAAATGGTCGAACTGCGCCACGTCACCTGCAATCTGGGCGGGGTGATGCTGCGGCACGTTGATGACGCCGGTGGCAAACTTGATGCGCTTGGTCTGCGAGATCAAGGTTGCCATGAATTGCAGCGGGTTGGCGATGGGCTCGGTCTTGCAGGAATAGTGCTCGCCGACCCATGCTTCATCGTAGCCCAACTGATCTGCCAGCAGGATCGCCTCGCGGTCTTCCTTCAGCACGGTCAGATAATCCCGGTCGGGATCGTGCAAAGGCATCATGAAGATACCAAGATTCATGGCGCTCTCCTGTGTTGTTGGCCGCCCGGATTGCCGGTGCGGCTAGGCCTTCGGAATGACGTTTTCGTCGCGCAACTGCTGGAACAGCTCAAGGAAACGCTCCTCGCTGTCCATCGTCTCGGTAAAGCCCGCCCGCTGGCGCTTGCCGTCGGACAGGATCAGGTCCCAGTCGGTGTGGAAGGTGAAATCGCCAAACTCCCAGTTGGCGACATCGGCATAGGCCTGCGGGCGCAGGCCGTACTTGGCCACGATGCGGTCCCACAGCGGGCCCTTGTCGGCCATGAATTCCACCAGCGAGATGTGCAGGGGCTGGCCTACTTGCATGCCGAAGAAATCGGCAAAGCGCGGCCACACCTGCTCGAAGCGGAACACGTCGCCGTTGGTGATGTTGTAGGCTTCGTTGGCCGCGTTCGGCGACGTGGCCGCCCAGTACTGCGCGCGCGCCAGCAGGTCGGAATCGGTTACCTGCATCAGCGTGTGATAGGCGAGCCTGCTGCCCGGATAGACCAGCGGCAGGCCAAGTTCCTTCGAGATGGCGGCATAGACGCCAATCACGTTCAGCAGGTTCAACGGATTGCCGACCGAAAAGCCCAGCACCGATTCCGGGCGCAGCGCCGACCATGTCCAGCTTTTGCCCACCTGCAACGCGCGCAGATAATCTTCCTGATCGTAGTAGAAATTCGGCGGCATGTGGCGCGGATCGGACTCCTTCGCCGGGGTCTTGAAGCCGCGAATATGGCGGCCATAGGCCTTGCCGCCTTCCATCAGCACGACGCGCTGCAAGCCCTTCGCCACGGGCTCCACCACATCCACCGCATTGGCCAGCAACGCCAGATTGCGCCTGGTGTTGGACGCGGCGATGCCGCCATCCAGCCCCGCGTAGAAGATGTGCGTGATTTGCGTCAGGCCGCCCAGCTTGACCTTGGCCTGTGCGGCATCATGCAGATCCACCGAGATGAACTGCGCGCGCGTGGCAAAATCCGGCGTGCGGCGTGAGACCGCCACAATATCCCAGTCCGGCAGCGCCGAGAGGTGATTGACCAGATTGCGGCCGATCACGCCAACGCCGCCAATCACCAACGCGGTGTTGCGGGCGCCTCCGGCCTTCTTCTTTGGTGCAGCCATTTCATTCCCCCTCGCGGACACGGTCTTTATT
>CAIPHQ010000544.1 GCA_903864895.1 uncultured Rhodospirillales bacterium | reverse complement strand
GTGCTGTTGTTCGAGGCGTGTCTGGTCGGGGTGCCGTCCAGCTGCGCCAGGAAGTTGCTCCAGTGCCGCGCCGCACCTCGCGAGCCAGGCCCGGCACGTCAAAACCGCAACCCGGCGTTAACCGCCGTGTGCCAGCATGGCAGCCGCACAACGCGGAACGGATGCATGGCGCTGGCGGCGGTGCTGACATGGCTGGGCGGGGCGCGCCGTGACGCCCCGCCGGATGCGCCGTCCTCGGCTGGCCCGCCGGGCGGCCCCGCACCACCGGTCATGGCCCCACTGCCGGTCTGGCCCAGGCAACGATTGGAGATCACCGACTCGCTGTGGGGCGAGGGCTGCCCTCTGCCCGGCCTGGCCGATGAGGCATTGCGGCTGGCAGCGCCACTGGGCGTGTCGGCCGCCACGTCGCTGCTGCTGGTGGGGGCCGGGGGCGGTGCTGCGCTGCGGCTGGCCAGCGATCTGGGCGCATGGGTGTGCGCCTGCGATGCTGATCCCACCCTGTCGGCCGAAGCCTTGCGCATGGCGCAGCTTGCGGGCGGCGCGGTGGCCAAGCGGATCGAGGTGCAGCGCTACGACCCGGCCCGCCCGGCGTTTCGCCGTGCGGCGTTTCACCACGCGCTGGCCATCGAGTCGCTGCATCTGTCCAGCCCAGATGCCACGCTGGCCGCCATTGCGCAGGCGCTGCGGCCGGGCGGGCAACTGGCGGTGATGCAGACGGTTGCTGGCCAAGGCACCGCAAGCGCCGCGCTGCTGGCTTGGTGCCGTCTGGAACGCCGCGCGACGCCGCAGGCCGGCACCGGCTGGATCACCGGTCCGCTGGAACGGCTGGGCTTCGACATCAGGGTCACCGAGGACATTTCGGCGCGGCAGATGCGCGCCGCCGTGGCGGGCTGGAAACGGCTGGTGCGCGAGATGCGCGGCGAACGCCCCAGCGCGGCCCGCGCCGCCGTGCTGGTGGCCGAAGCCGAGTTATGGCTGCGCCGCGTGGCCCTGCTGCGCAGCGGGCACATCCGGGTGATGCGCTGGCACGCCATCGGCCCGGGTGTGGCTTCAGGTGGCGGTTAGGGGGCTTACCCCACCCAGTGAATCTCCGGCGCCTTGCGTGCGACCGGCGGTGCCACGGATTTCGGATGGCCGAGGATGATCGGGGCCACCGGTTGGCACCCGGCGGGAAGTCCGAACGCGGCCTTGCCGTCCGGCGTGTCCAGATAGCCTTGCGCCAGGCCGATCCAGCAGGAGCCGAGTCCCTTGCCATACGCGGCCAGCATCAGGTTTTCTGCCGCGAGGGTGCAATCCTCGGTCACGAAGGGGCCGGGGGCGGTAGCGGAAATCAGCACCAGCACCGGCGCGTGGTAGAATATCTGGAAGTGCGGGTCGTCCAGCATGGCGTGGGCGTGGGCATGGCCGGGCAGGGCGGCGGCGGGCGTTGCCGCCAGCATCAGCGCCTTGGCCTTGACCGATACGCGGTCCAGCAGGGCCTGGTCGCGGACCACGGTAAAGATCCATGGCTGCTCATTGATCGCGCTGGGAGCCTGCACCGCGTCGGCGATCAATGCGCGCAATGTGGCTTCGTCCACCGGTTCGCTGGTGTAGTCGCGCACCGCGCGCCGGCCGGCGATGGCCTCGCTGATGTCCATGGTCCGGCTCCTGTTTCAGGCGATGCAGCGTGCAGCATGGCCGGACGCCGCAGCGCTCAGCGCGCGCCGTCGCGATATTCGCGCGCGATGCCGCGCGATTCCGGGGTTGGCATCATGTCGCCCTGATCGGTGAACCGCCCGGGAAACTCGCCCAGATTTTCCTGTAACGACGCTTCCTCGATCAGCACGCCGTCCGCAGTCCGGTGGTCATCGCTTGCCAGCGCGTCGGGCAACGGCGCGGGGCGGTTGTGTTCGATCGCATCCAGTTCCTGCGCCCGCTCCCAGTATTCGGCAGCCTGGCCGTCGGGGCAGCCTTCACTTTCCCACAGGTGATAAGCACGCACCCGGATTCGTTCCATGTGGCAATCCGACGGCGCGAGCGGCGAGTCTGTCTGGATGAGCGGCATCGGGCGTTCTCCGCAAGGTGGCTATGCACACGCCCCGCCTCCGCTACAGGCCGCCCATGCACAGAACGAGACTCGGAAACTACGCATCACAGGCCGAACGGATAGGTTTCGTCTTCACCCTGCGTGACGGCCGTTGGCAGCGGGGTGACAGCCTGTGTGGTGTCGAACCACACGAAGGCGTCGTACTGGTCTGCCAGGGCGGCCTCGCTGTAATGGCTCCAGCGCTCCGACTCGGGCCGGTAGATCACGCCGATGTAGCGTTCAAGCCGCTGCCTGGCCAAAGCGCGGCGCAGGTCATCATGCTGTCCTGCCCGCAGATCCAGCAGGAAGCGTTCCATGCCGGACTGATGGCACAGCGCCTCGTAACTGCCCGGCAGCGATGGCCGCACGGCCTTGACCTCCATCGGCCCGTCCCAGTCGGTGGCCGCCGCGACGGTGCCGGTGTGGGTGCCGAAGCCGATCAGGCAGGCGTCACTGCCATAGGCCTCGCGGCACAACTGGCCAATGTTCAGCTCACCGCGCGTCTGCCCCATGCTGGTGTGGCGCGCATCGCCGATATGGGAATTATGCGCCCAGATCACGGCTTTGCGGCGCGGCCCCGGCTGCGCCAGAATGTTCTGCAGCGTCCTGAACATGTGCCTGTCGCGCTGGTTCCAGGATTCGTGCGCGCCGAAATACATCGCCCGGTAGTAACTTTCCGCATCGGCCACCAGCCGCGCGTTCTGCGCCGCATCGAAGAACTGCGCGCTGTCCAGTTGCGCGTATTGCAGTTCCCGCTTGAGCAGATCGACCAGAATGCGTGTGACCGGAATCTGGCACAGCGCATAGCCCTCGTTCAGCGATGCCTTGCCATAGCCTGCGGGTTCGCCCGACCACGGCGACAGGCAGGCGTAACGTTCCCGCGCCTCGGCTGCCGCCTTGGGGTCCACACCGTCCAGATAAGCCAGCACGGCGGCGATTGACGCTGTCATGTTGTAGAGATCAAGGCCGTAGAAACCGGTGCGTTCGGCCAGCGGCCGTGCCGCGTTGTGGGCGCGCAGAAAGCCGATGAAGTCATGCACGTCGGTGTTGCGCCACATCCAGGTGGGAAAGCGGCTGAACGGCACGGAACTCATCGGCTGGTGCTGGCCGTGCCGCACATAACGGTCCACAGCGGCGGCGTCGGGCCAGTCGGCTTCGGCGGCCACGACGGTGAAGCCGTGCTGCTCGATCAGCCTTCGGGTGATGGCGGCGCGGGCGCGGTAGAATTCCGAGGTGCCATGCGACGCCTCGCCCAGCAGCACGACGCGGGATTGGGCAAACCGGTCGAACGCCGCGCCGAACGCGGGGTCATCCAGCGCTGGCAATGGCTCGGCGGCGTCGCGCAACACAGCGGACGCCGTACGCGGCGGGGTTTCCACAAGGTCCATCGGGCGGTCCTTCATCCGGCCGGGGCTGGCCCGCGCCGCGCGCCAGACATAATCTGGTGGCGCAGGCCGCAGGCAGGCGCGGAAACTACGCAGTACGTGCCGCACTGCTTGACATGGCAGCCTCGCCCCTCTAGCTAGCGCGCCTCGTTTCAGGCGCTTCAGCGCCACCACAACTCAGGCGCACGCAAGGCACTCCGATGAAAGTCCGCAACAGCCTCAAGTCGGCAAAAACCCGCGACAAGGATTGCCGCGTGGTCCGCCGCCATGGCCGGGTTTACGTGATCAACAAGAAGAACCCGCGCATGAAGGCCCGCCAGGGCTAATCCGCGCGCACCGGGGCAGCTTGCTGCCGCCGGTGCATCTGCAAGATCAGCACTGCCAACAGGCCCGGTAGCAACGCTGCCGGGCCTTTCGGTTCTGGCACGTCCGCACTGGTCTGGCCGCACGCGGGCAACGGGCCGTTGATGACGTTATCCACGAACGTCACCGGCCCCACAGACGGGTCCGACACGTTGTTGAAGGCGTTGCAGCTGACGGTGACGTGCGTTGCCCGCGAGCCGGTTGCGAAGTTGTTCACCCCGAAGGCGGTGGGCAGGGTGTTGTTGAACACGTTGCCGCTGATCAGCGCGGTGTTGCTGTCATACGCCAGATCTTCGGCGGCATAGGCGATCATGGTCCAGTTCGGGCTGTTGTCGCCCTGGTTGATCGTGTTGCCGGTGATGGTGGCATCGCCGCCGTTGGGCAGGTCGATGGCGTAGCTGGAATCGCCGGTGACACCGTCATTCAGCAGATTATCGGTGATGATGGTGTCCAGCGCGCGGCTCTTGATGTCGTGGCCCTGTTGGGTACCGTCGAACCGGCTGCCGGACACGTTCAGCAGCGCGACCTGCGTGGCATAGATTGCATGGGCAAAGCCTGCACCGGGCAACCCCTCGGCCACGCCATTGCCCAGAAACGCCGAATTGCTGACCAGGATACTGCCGGTGCCTGCCACGCCCGGCGTGGCCAGAATACCGTCCTGATTGTTGATGAACCGGCTGTTGCGCACGGTCAGGTCGCCTGCCTGATAGCGGATACCGGCACCGTTCGCCGACAACGGGTCCGCCGTGGCGTTCTGGAAGGTCAGGTTATCAATCGTGGCGCTGGCGTCGATGATCAGGAAGCCCTTGTCGTTGGCCAGTTGCGTGTAGCCGCCGCCAATGTCCGGACTTGCGGTGAAGATGATGCTGCCCGGCGCGCCGTTGCCGATAATGCTCAGCGGCACCGTGATGTCGGCGGTCTGATCGACATAGGTGCCCGGTGCGATGCTGATGGTATCGCCCGCCTGTGCGGCGGCGACCGCGTCACCGAGCGTGCCGTAGGTCTGGCCCACGCCCATCGTCAGCACACTGGCGGCGGCGGGCGCCGCAAGTGCCAGCCAGAATGCAACAATTCGCAGGAGTCCCGGCCAGCCGCGCATGTTCCGCCACCGATTGCAACTGTTTCGAGTATTGGGTGCAATGGATCGGGCCTGCAAGCGGCATGCTTGCCCAGCCAGCGGTGAGCGGCCAGATTGCGTGCTCAGGAGGACCCCCGTCATGCAGCAACCGGAACCCAAGCGGCACGTGCTCGCGCGCCGCGACGCCATTGTCGCCGGGTTGCGCGGCATCCTGCCCGAGAGCGGGGTGATTGCCGAGGCGCTGCGCATGAAGCCGTACGAGACCGACGGCCTGCCCGCCTATCGCCAGATGCCGCTTGCCGTGGCGCTGCCGGAAACCACCGAGCAGGTGGCAGCGGTGCTGAAATTCCTGCACCGCGAGGGCGTGCGGGTGATCCCGCGCGGGGCCGGCACCAGCCTGTCCGGCGGCGCGCTGCCGCTGGAAGATGCGGTGGTGGTGGGCATGATGCGCATGAACCGCATCCTTGAAATCGACTACGCCGACCGCTGTGCGACGGTGCAGGCGGGGGTGACCAATATCGGCATCACCAATGCGGTGCAGGCGGAGGGGTTTTTCTACGCCCCCGACCCGTCCAGCCAACTGGCCTGCATGATCGGCGGCAACGTGGGCATGAACTCGGGTGGCGCGCATTGCCTGCGCTACGGGGTCACCGCCAACAACCTGCTCGGATTGCGCGTGGTGACCATCGAGGGCGAGATCATCGACATCGGCGGCCACCATCTGGACGCGGCGGGCTATGACTGGCTGGGGCTGCTGACCGGCAGCGAGGGCCAGTTGGTGATGGTGACCGAGGTGATCGTACGCATCCTGCGCGGCCCGGAAGGGGCGCGCGCGATGCTGGCAGCGTTCAAGTCCAACGAGATCGCCGGGCAGTGCGTGGACAGCATCATCTCCTCCGGCATCATCCCGGTGGCGCTGGAATTCATGGACCGCCCGGCGATTCACGCCTGCGAGGCGTTCGCCCATGCCGGATATCCGCTGGACGCCGAGGCGTTGCTGATCATCGAGGTCGAAGGCAGCGTCGCCGAACAGGATTTCCTGCTCGGCCGCATCAAGGAGATTTGCAGCCAATTCGACCCGATCAGCCTGAAAGTGGCCGAGTCGGCGGAACAGTCGCTGGCGATCTGGAAAGGCCGGAAGGGTGCGTTTGGCGCGGTGGGGCGGATCAGCCCGGACTATCTGTGCATGGATGGCACCATCCCTACCGGCCAGTTGCCGCTGGTGCTGCGCCGCATCGGTGAAATGAGCGACGCCTGCGGGCTGAAAGTGGCCAACATCTTCCATGCCGGAGACGGCAATCTGCACCCGTTGATCATGTTCGACGCCAACGACCCGGCCAGTTTCGCCACCGCCGAGAAATTCGGTGCCGATATTCTGCGCCTGTGCGTGGAAGTGGGCGGCTGCCTGACCGGCGAGCATGGCGTGGGTGTGGAAAAGCGCGACCTGATGCCGGTGCAGTTCTCGCCCGACGATCTGGCGCAGCAGCGCCGCATCAAGGACGCGTTCGACCCCGGTTGGCTGCTGAACCCCAGCAAGGTGTTCCCGTTGCAGGCCCCGCATACTTTGGCAATTGCGGCATGAGCGGGGCGGCAGGCCTCGCCGCCGAGGCAGGCGTGATTGCCGCCGTGCAGGCGGCCTATGAAAGCGGCACGCCGGTGGAGGTGTGCGGCAATGCCAGCAAGCGCGGCATGTTGCGCCCGGTGCAGGCTGCCGCGCGCATCGACACGCGGGCGCTGACCGGCATCACGCTGTATTCGCCGCAGGAACTGGTGATCGGCGCTGGCGCAGGCACGCCGATGGCCGAGATTGCCGCAGCGGTGGCCGGGAAGGGCCAGCAGATCACCTCCGAACCGCCGGATTTCTCGGCATTGTTCGGCAGCACCGCGCCACAGACGCTGGGCGGCGTGGTGGCCACCAACCTGTCCGGCCCGCGCCGGGTGGCGTGGGGGGCGACGCGCGACCACGTGATGGGCGTGCGCGCGGTGAACGGGCGCGGCGAACTGGTGCGCTCGGGCGGGCGGGTGCTGAAGAACGTGACGGGACTGGACATCTGCAAGCTGCTCAGCGGCAGCCACGGCACGCTCGCGATCCTGACCGAGATCGTGCTGAAAGTGCTGCCCCGGCCGGAACGGCGCGGCACGGTGGTGTTCGCCGGGCTGAACCCGGTGCAGGGTGTCGCCGCCCTGTCGGCCGCCCTTGGCTCGCCCTACGCGGTGTGCGGGGCAGCCTATCTGCCCGCCGAGGCAGCGGCGGCGCTGGGGTTCAGGACGTCCGTGGCGCTGGCGCGGATTGAGGATTTCGCCGTCTCGGTGGACTACCGCACCGGCAGGCTGCGGGAGGAATTGGCCCAGTTCGGCCCCGCCGAGGTGCTGGACGATGCGGCCAGCATCGCGGCATGGGCGGCCGTGCGCGATGCGGTGCCGTTGCACGGCCAAACGGGTGCCATCTGGCGCATCTCGGTCCGCCCGTCCGCCGGGCCGGGTGTCGCAGCGGCGCTGGCGGCGGCATTTGATGCGCGCTGGTTCATGGACTGGGGCGGCGGGCTGTTATGGATCGCAGGCCCGGCCACCGAAGCGGCCCATGCGGCGGTGATGGCGGCGGCAGGGAAGGCAGGCGGCACGTGGCTGCTGTTCCGCGCGCCCGATTCGCTGCGTGCGGCGGTGCCGGTGATCCCGGAGGAACCGGCGGCGCTGGCGCGGATTACCGCGTCGGTGAAAGCCGCATTCGACCCGAAAGGCATCTTGAACCCCGGCCGCATGTACGCCGGGATCTGACCCATGCAGACCAATTTCACCGCCGAGCAGTTGCGCGACCCCGGCATCGCCACCGCCAACAAGATTTTGCGGACATGTGTTCATTGCGGCATGTGCACCGCCACATGCCCGACCTTTGTTCTGCTCGGCGACGAGTTGGACTCTCCGCGCGGGCGCATCTACCTGATCAAGGACATGCTGGAATCCGGCCGCGGCGCGCCGGAAGAAGTGGTGCGGCATGTGGACCGCTGCCTGTCCTGCCTGTCCTGCATGACCACCTGCCCGTCGGGCGTGCATTACATGCATCTGGTGGATCAGGCGCGCGAGGTGATCGAGCAGACCTATCGCCGCCCGTGGCACGACCGCGCGGCGCGCGCGCTGCTCGCCGGGTTGCTGCCCTATCCGGGACGGCTGCGGCTGGCGATGATCGGTGCCTCTGCCGCCCGCCCGCTGCGCGGCGCGGTGCCGGGCAATTCCATGCTGGCCAAACGCCTGCGCGCCATGCTGGCGCTGGCCCCCAAACGCCTGCCGGGGCCGAGTGCACTGTCCGGCGTGCGGACGCACAAGGCTGAGGGCGACAAACGCGGCCGGGTGGCGCTGCTGGCCGGGTGCGCGCAGACCGTGCTGGACCCCGAGATCAACGACGCCACCATCCGCCTGCTGACCCGGCTTGGCATCGAAGTCGTGGTGGCCGAGGGTGCTGGCTGCTGCGGGGCGCTGGCGCATCACATGGGCAAGCACGACCCCGCCATGGCCAGCGCGCGCGCCAATATCGCGGCATGGCTGCGCGAGGCGGACGGGGCAGGGCTGGACGCCATCGTGGTCAACACCTCGGGCTGCGGCACCACGGTGAAGGATTACGGCTTCATGTTCCGTGGTGAGCGCGAGCAGGCGCAGGCCGAGCGCGTGGCGGGGCTGGCGATGGATGTCAGCGAATATCTGACCAAGATCGGCTATGCGCCGACGCGTGAGCCGCCCGGCCTGACGGTGGCCTATCACGCCGCATGCAGCCTGCAGCATGGCCAGAAGATCACGGGCGAGCCGAAGGCGCTGCTGCGCAAGGCCGGGTTCCGCGTGGTGGAACCGGCCGAGGGGCATTTGTGTTGCGGCTCGGCGGGCACCTACAACATTCTGCAGCCCGACATCGCGCCGCGCCTGCGCGAACGCAAACTGGACAATCTGCACCGCACCAAGCCCGATCTGGTGGCGGCAGGCAATATCGGCTGTATCACGCAACTGTCCGGCGGCGGGCTGACCGTGGTGCATTCGGTGCAGTTGCTGGACTGGATGGCGGGCGGGCCGGTGCCGCAGGGGGTGGCGGATGTCAGGTAGGAACTCTGCTGCCTTGGCGCTGCTGGCCGCAGTGCTGATGGCCACGCCTGCCGCTGCCCGGCAGCGCCCGGAATCGCGCCAGCAGGAACTCGACCGGCTGTACAAATCGCTGAAAACCGCCCCCAATGAGCAGGCCGCCGCTGCGCTGGAGGCACGGATTCGCGCCGTGTGGATCAAGCAGGGCTCCCCGGCGGCCGTGATGCTGCTCTCCCGCGGCGACCGCGACTTGCAGGGCGGCGCAGCAGGGGAAGCGGTGGCGGATTTTGATGCCGTGCTGGTGCTGGAACCCGAGTACGCCGAGGGCTTCAACCGCCGGGCCGCCGCGCGCGCGGCGCTGGGCGACTATGCGGGCGCAGTGGCCGATATTCAGCAGGTGCTGGCGCGCGACCCGCGCCATTTCTCCGCGTTGCAGGGCCTGTCACTGCTGGCCGAGCAGCAGGGCGACTGGAAGGGCGCGCTGGCGGCATGGCAGAAGGCGCTGGATATCGACCCGCGCACACCCGGCGGGCTGAAGCGGCTGGAAATGTTGCAGGACAAGGTGGACGGCCAAGCCACTTGACCCGCCGTTAACCGCCGCCGCCACAGGCTGCGGCGATGCAGGACGCGATTCCCCGGCTCGACCCGTCATTGACCCCGCCCGAGGTGCTGGGCACTGCCGAACTGGCGCATCGGGCGTTTGCGGGTGTGGCGCTGGACGATCTGTTGCAGGCCACCTTGCGCCCGGCGGAATCCGGGGCGGAAGCGGCGGCGCAGGCGCTGGATGCCTCGGTGGCTTACCGGCTGAACTTTCAGTCCATGCGCGCGCAGGCGTTGCAGGATGCCGCCCTGGCGCTGGTGCCACTGTATCGCGTGGCCTCGAATGGCCCCGCCCGGCTGCGCCTGCTGGCACTGCTCGCACCGGGCGATCTGATGGTGAACACGCCGCTGGATTTCATCACCCGGCATCTGGATGTGCGGCTCGATCTGCTGTTCGTCCGCCCCGGCTGTCCGCTGCCGGAGGTGTTGCCCGATCACGACGTGGCGTTCTTCGCCGCCAGTGAATCGGCCCCGGCGGTGCCGGAGCGTCTGGCCCCACTGTTCCACCGCTGGCCGCGCCCGGCGCTGAACGACCCGGCATTGGCCGCGCGGTTGACCCGCGACGGCGTGGCACGCGGTATCGCCCGCCTGCCGGGGTGTGCGGCCCCGGACTTCACCCGCCTGTCACGCGCGGAAGCTGCGGACTGGCAGGATTTTCCGGTGCTGCTGCGCCCGGTGGGCTCGCATGCCGGGCAGGATCTGGCGAAACTGGACGATGCGGCGGCGCTGGCCGCCTATCTGGAGGCCGTGCCCGGTGAAGCGTTCTTCGCGTGCCCCTTCATCGACTACCGCAGCGCGGATGGCCTGTTTCGCAAATACCGGGTGGCATTCGTGGCGGGCGTGCCGTTCCTGTGCCACATGGCCGCCTCCGGGCACTGGATGGTGCATTATCTGAACGCGGGCATGACCGGCAGCGCGGCCAAACGGGCGATGGAGGCGGAGGCGATGGAAGGTTTCGCCACCGGCTTCGCCCGCCGCCACGCCGCTGCATTTGCGGCGGTGAATGACTGGCTCGGTCTGGAGTACAGCCAGATCGACTGCGCCGAACTGCCGGATGGGCGGTTGCTGGTGTTCGAGGCCGATACGGCGGCGATCATTCACCAGATGGACCCGCCGGACCTGTTTCCATACAAACGGGAACCCATGCAGCGCGTGATGGACGCGTTCGGCGCGATGCTGCGCCGCCATGCCGGCGCCAGGGCTGCCATCGCCGAACCGGCAGCGGTATAACTGGCCCGCCACGCGCAGGAGCCACCCCATGACCGCGCCGACCCGGGACAGCATCGTCGATTTCATCGCCGACATCCTCACCCGCCGCGGGGCGGATTCGTATCTGGGCGAAGACGTGACGATGCAGGAGCACATGTTGCAGGGCGCCTGCTTCGCCGAGCAGGAGGGGGCACCCGACGAACTGGTCGCTGCCGCGCTGCTGCACGACATCGGCCACTACACTGGCGAGTTCGGCGAGGATTACATCGAACAGGGCGTGGACGATTTCCACGAGGAGGCCGGGGCCAAGGTGCTGGCCGGGTTCTTCCCGCCGATGGTGGTGGAATGCGTGCGGCTGCACGTGGCCGCCAAACGCTATCTGTGTGCCACCGACCCCAGCTATTTCGGCAAGCTTTCGCCAACTTCGGTGCAGACGCTGGCGTTGCAGGGCGGGCCGATGGACCCGGACGAGGCGGCGGCGTTCGAGGCCAACCCGTTCTTCCGCGAAGCTATCCGCGTGCGGTTGTGGGACGAGGCAGGCAAGGTGCAGGGCATGACAACGCCGCCCTTCGCCCACTACGCGCCGTTGTTGCAGCGCGTGGTGGCGCGGCAGACGGCAGCCGCATAGGGCGGTTACCGGTCCGTCAGCCGGATCTCGATACGCCGGTTCTTCGCATATGCGTCCGGGCTGTCGGCGGCGTCCAGAGGCTGGTTATCTGAAAACCCGGTGGCCGCCACCCGGTTCGGCGGAATGCCGTCGGCAATCAGGCGCTTGACCACTGTGATGGCGCGCGCGGCGGACAGTTCCCAGTTGCTGTTGAACGTGCCGCCCGCGATGGGTTGGCGGTCGGCGTGGCCATCCACCCGCAGCAGCCAGTTCACATCGGGCGGGATGTCTTTCGCAATTTCCTTCAAGGTTGTTGCGAGTTGGTGCATTTGCTCTTGACCCGCAGCCGACATGTCCGCGCTGCCGGACGGAAACAGCACTTCGCTTTGAAACACGAAGCGGTCGCCGACCACCTGAATGCCGGGGCGGTTGGCCAGCACTTCGCGCAGGCGGCCGAAGAAATCGCTGCGGTAGCGTTGCAGTTCTTCCAGTTTCTGTGCGAGCGCGGTGTTGAGGCGGCTGGACAGGTTGGCGATCTGTGCGTCCTTGTCCTTGCCGTTGGTCTCCGACAGTTCCAGCGCGTGCGACACGATGGCCAGTTGCGCGCGCAACTGGTCCAGATCCTGCGTCATCGCCGCCACCTGCGCGCGGGCGGAGTCGCTGAGTTTCTTTTCCTGCGCCAGTTCCACGGCCACGGCGGCGCTGCGCTGCGCCTCGGTGGTGGCGCGCACGGCCGCCTCCTGCGCCTGTTTTTCCAGATCGTCGCGCAGTGCCGTCAGGTTGCGGACCTGCTCGGTCATGTGGGCAAGGTCGGACAATTTGGCCGCGATGGTGTCCTTGCCGGCCTGCACGGTGCGGTCAAGCTCGGCGGTCTGCCGCTTCATCTCCTCGAGCGCCGATTGCGTGGCCGTGAGTTGCTGCTTCGCGCTGGCCAATTGCTGCGCGGTGGCGGCGGCTTCGTCGGCGGTGGCGGTGCTGCGCTTGGCGGTTTCGGCCAGTTGCTGCTGCAATTGCGCGTCCCGCGCCAGCGCCGCCTGCGTTTGCAGCCCGGTATCGGTCAACTGCGCGGCCAGTTTGTCCCGGCCGGTTTTCAGCGCGTCACGCTCGGCGGCCAGCTTGGTCTGCTCGGCGCGCAACGTGGCGAGTTGCTGCGTCAGGCTGTCGCGCGTGGCGGTGGCGGCCTGCAAGTCGCGGCCGAGTTGCGCGATGGACGTGCGCAGTTCGGACGAGCGGCCCTTTTCCAGCGACAGCATGTCCGACAACTCGGCCAATTGCCGGTTCAGCCGGTCCAGGGTCTGGTCGCGGCCCGACAGCGTGACGGACAGAAACGCCTGCGCCAGCACGAACACCAGCAGCACAAAGATGATGACCATCAGCAGCGTGGACAGTGCGTCCACATAGCCGGGCCATGCGTTCAGCCCCTCGTTCTGGCTGCCGCGTTTGCGCAGGGCCATGGGCTATACCCGGCTCATCGAGGCGGTTCCTCGGCGAGTGCCGCGATGGTGCGGGTCAGCACGCGGATGTCGTTGCGGATTTCCGCCGTAGTCTGGGCGCGGCCCTGTTCGCTCTCGCTCAGCAGGCGTTGCAGATACAATTCGATATTGCGCAGATGCCCGCGCGCCACATCGTCGCCACTGTCGCGCCGCGCCTCGCCAAGCCGTTGCAGCGCCGGGGCCAGCGCCTGCTGGCTTTCGGCAATTCGCAGCATCAATTGCTGGTTGGTGCGCATGGTGTCCGACAGCGTGCCGATCCGCTCGGTCAGTGACAGCACGGCGTTGTTGGCCTCTTTGCGCCCATCCTCGCCGCGCGCCAGAATGCGCTGCAGGTTTTCCATGTTCTCGGCGGTCTGCTCCAGCAGCGCCTGCACATAGACCGGAACGGAGCCTTCGCCGTCCCCGCCCAAGGCACCGGAGGACACGCGGGTAAGCCCCGCCAGATATTCTTCCAGTTCGTTGAAAAAGCGGTTCTGCGCCTGGCCTGCCGTCAGATCCAGAAACCCCAGCACCAGCGCCCCGGCCAGGCCGAGCATGGAGGACGAGAACGCCGTGCCCATGCCCTTCAGGGGCTTGGCCAGCCCGCCCTTCAACTGCTCGAACAGCGCGTTGATGTCGCCCGAACCGACCGACATCGAGTTGATCACGTCGCCCACCGAGGACACCGTGAGCAGCAGGCCCCAGAACGTGCCGAGCAGGCCGAGGAAGATCAGCAGGCCCACCATGTAGCGCGACAATTCGCGGCTTTCGTCCAGACGGCTGGCGATGCTGTCCAGCATCGAGCGCATCACCTGGGCCGAGATGGTGAAGCGTTCCTGCCCGTCGCGGCCTTTCGCGGTTCGTGCAGCCAGCATGGCGGCGATGGGGGCCAGCAGGCGCGGCGCGGGGGCGGCGGCGATGCGGTTGCGGGCGCGCTGGAAGGTTTCCAGCCACACCACTTCCGGCGACAGGCGGAACACCTGCATGGCGTTCCAGCCGATGCCGATGGCCAGCACCAGCAAAATCAGCGCGTTGAGCAGCGGATTGGTGACAAAGGCGGTCACCAGCGCCTCGAACAGCAATCCGGCCACCACCGCGACGGCGGCGAGGAACACCAGCATGCGGATCAGGAACACGGTGGGGCGTGTCATGGGGCAGCCTTTGGTGGCGATGGGGGTGCGTTGGGATCCAGCGCCAGAGTCACATCTGCCCGGTCCTGCGGCACGGCGTCGGCGGTGGTGGCGTTGGCCCCCAGCGCTTTCACATAGATGCGGATCGACGCAATGCCCTCGGCCATCAGCACGCCGCGCACGGCCAGGGCGCGTGCGAGGGACATGCGCCGCGCGCTGGATGGGTCTTCCGGCGCTCCGGCGGCGTAGGCCACCACGTTGAACGCGGTGCCGCCGTCTGCCCCGCCGGTATGCGCCAGTGTGCGCAGCGCGGCGGCGGTGTCCGGGTTCAGGTCGGAACGGCCCGGGCCGAAGGTGATGCGCAGGCCGCCGGTGATCTTGCTGTACGCGCCGGGCGCGTCGCTGGTACTCGGCGGCGGCGGGGGCGGCTGCGCGGGGCGGGTGGGCACCACGATGGGCGGTGGCAGCACCGGGGGCGGCGGCGGCGCGGGGGCCGGTTCCGGCGGCGGGGCAGGCGGGGGGGACGCAGACGGGGGCGGTTTGGCGGCAGCCTGTTCCGGCAGCTTGCCCGGCGCAGGCTTGGCCGCCGGTTTCGCTGCCGGTTTGGCGGGAGCGGGTTTGCTGGCGGGCGGTTTGGCGGGCGTGGCCTTTTTCGGGTCCACCACCGCCGCATCGGGCGCGGCGGGCGTGTCCGGCGTCTGCGCCCATGCCGCAATTGGCGCGAGCACAGGGGCGAGGAGCAGAAGCGCCAGCACGGGCGCTGCCAGTGGTGCAGGGATGCGCATATGGGCCAGCAGACTAGCCGAGCGCCGCGGCTTGCTCAACCGAACCCCGCTGGGGCCGCTCAGGTGGCCGCAATCCCCATGCCCTCACGCACCGCCGCACACAGCGGCGCGTGCAGATGGGCATTTCCGGCCACGATGTCGCCACGCTCGCGCGGGTCGCCGCCGCGCGGGTCGGTCACGGTGCCACCGGCCTCACGCACGATCACCAGACCGGCGCAGATGTCCCACGGCTTGAGTTGCAGTTCCCAGAACCCATCATACCGGCCAGCGGCAACCCAGGCGAGGTCGAGCGCCGCCGAGCCGAAGCGGCGCACGCCGGCCACCTGCGGCATCAGCACGTTCAGCGTGCGCAGGAAGGTCCGCTGCATGGATGGCGGCGAGACCGCGAACGGAATGCCGGTGGCGAACATGGCCTGCTGCATGTCGCGCCGGGCGGACACGCGCAGGCGGCGGTCGTTGACGAACGCGCCGGTGCCTTTTTCCGCCCAGTACATTTCATCGGAGGCCGGGGCATACACCACGCCCGCCACCACTTCCGAGCCGCCATCCGGCAGCCGCTTTTCCAGCCCGATGCTGATCGACCAGTGCGGGATGCCGTGCAGGAAGTTGGACGTGCCGTCCAGCGGGTCCACCACCCAGCGCCACGCCCAGCTGTCGGAGCCCGATTCGCCTGATTCCTCCATCAGGAAGCCGTAGCCGGGACGCGCCTTGTTCAGATCCTCACGGATCGAGGCTTCGGCGCGCAGATCGGCCTGGCTGACGAAGTCGCCGGGGCCCTTTACGCTCACCTGCAACTGCTCGACCTCGTTGAAGTCGCGCAGCAACCGCTTGGCAGCGCGCTGGGCGGCGTTCTGCATCACGGTCATGTGGGCGGAAAGATTGGGAGCCATGAGGGCGGCCTTTCAGGTGGCGCAGGGCCGCAACGTCCTGCCGGTGGTCCCTCTCCGCCCGCTGCCGGGGGAGAGGGAGGGAACGTCAGCCCTTGAAACGCTCGACGTAGGTGGCGTCTTCGGTGCGCACCACGATGCGCTCCCCGGTCTCGATGAACGGCGGCACGCTGGTCTTCACGCCGTTGGACAGCTTGGCCGGCTTGTAGGAACTGGCAGCGGTCTGCCCCTTCACCACAGGATCGGCCTCGATGATTTCCAGCACCACGGTCGCGGGCAGATGGATGCCCACCGGGTCGCCTTCCACCAGATCGACGGTGACCTTCATGTTGTCTTGCAGGAAGGGTTCCAGATCGCCCAGCAGGGCGGTTGGCACCATGGCCTGCTCGAACGTCTCCGGATCCATCAGCACCAGATTGTCGCCGTCGGTGTAGGAGTAGGTGTACTCCTTTTCCTCGGTCTGCAGCCGCTCGACGGTGTCGGCGGTGCGCCAGCGCTCGTTGGTCTTGTTGCCGGTTTTCAGGTTGCGCATTTCCACCTGGATGAATGCGCCGCCTTTGCCGGGGGTGATGATCTGTTGCTTCAGCACCGTCCAGCGATTGCCTTCGTGCTCGATCACCTGACCGGCACGGATCAGGTTCGCCTGCTGTTTCATTCTCGCTCTCGCGGTTGCGGGGGACGGCGGGGCTTAGACTGAAGTGCGGCAGGGAGCAAGCGGCCCCTGGGCAGGGGCAGGCTTTCGGTGGCGGGCGGGCTGGGCCGCAATTGTGCGGCGCAGCCCCGCATGGCATCTGCGCCCGATGCCCCACCCCGCCTGGTCGCCCGACGCCCTGTCCGCCCGTCTGCCGTTCCTGCAACGCCGGGCACGGCTGACTGAAGCCGTGCGCGGGTTTTTCCGTGCGCGCGGCTACATGGAGGTGGAAACGCCCTGCGCGGTGCCCGCCCCCGGCGAGGAAGTGCATGTGGGCACGTTCCGCACCGAGCGCGTGTCCCCCACTGGCGAGCGCTGGCCGCTGTGGCTGCACACCTCGCCCGAATTCGCCATGAAGAAACTGCTGGCGGGCGGCGCGGGGCCGATTTTCCAACTGGCGCGGGTGTGGCGCAATAACGAGGGCAGCGACACCCACGCGCCCGAGTTCACCATGCTGGAATGGTACCGCCCCGGCGCCAGCATGGCGGATCTGATCGCCGAGACGCACGCGCTGTTGCAGGCTGTGCTGCCGCCGGTGGTACGCTGCCGGGGGATTGAGACCGACCTGACGCGTGCCGAGACGCTCACCATGGCCGAAGCCTTCGCCCGTGACGTGGGGGCCGATGTGCTGGCCACCGAGGGCGACGCGCCCGCGCTGGCAGCGGCGGCCGGTGCCCGGTTGCGCGACGGCGAGGACTGGGAGGATCTGTTCTTCCGCCTGCTGCTGGAACGCGTCGAACCCAAACTCGGCCGCGCCCGCCCCACCTTCCTGACCCACTGGCCCGCCGCACAGGCCGCACTGGCGCGGCGCGACCCGGCGGACCCGCGCGTGGCCGAGCGGTTTGAGGTGTTCGTGTGCGGCATGGAACTGGCCAACGCGTTCGTGGAACTCACCGACCCGGCCGAGCAGCGCGCGCGCTTTGTGGCCGACCGCGCCCGCCGCCATAAGCTGAACGGTGCCGGGGACTGGAAGCTCGACGAGGATTTTCTGGCAGCCGTCGGCCAGATGCCGCCCTGCGCCGGGATTGCGCTGGGGTTTGACCGGCTGGCAATGATCGCCGCCGGGGCGGAGCGCATCGATCAGGTGCTGTGGCTGCCGCCCGGCTAGGCAGACTCCCCTGGATCGGACAACAGATACTCCCCCTCCCTCCATGGAAGGGGGCTATCCTTCCGCTCTGCAGCTCCGCAGGCGATGCGGGGAATCTCGGCTGAGGCTTGCCGATTGTTAATCCGGCCCCGCTGCATCCGGCCCTGACGCCCGCCGGTAGGCACTGATGCAGCGGCGCATCCAGTGCCGCGCAGTGTCAGGATGTGCCCCATGAACACGCTGAAATTCGCCCCGCTCGCGCTGTCCGCCATTCTGTTGGCCGCGTGCAGCCAGGGCATGGCCCAATCGGGCGGCAAGATGGCCAGTGACAAGATGGTCAGTGACAAGATGGCCAGTGACAAGATGGCGGGTGACAAGATGGCGATGGCCGCCACCATGGCCGATGCCCCGGTGATGGTGGGCGGGCATGAGATGTTCGCCAGCAAGGACATCATCGACAACGCGGTGAACTCGCCCGACCACACCACGCTGGTGGCCGCCGTGAAGGCCGCAGGATTGGTGGGCACGCTGAAAGGCCCCGGCCCGTTCACCGTGTTCGCCCCGGTGAACGCGGCGTTCGACGCGCTGCCGCCCGGCACGGTGGCCACACTGCTGAAGCCGGAGAACAAGGCGATGCTGACCAGGATCCTCACCTACCACGTGGTGCCGGGGCGGCTGGATTTCGCCGCCATGCAGAAACTGGTGATGGCGGGCGGCGGCAAGGCCACGCTGACCACGGTGGCGGGCGCCGGCCTGACCCTGATGATGAACGGACCGCACAACATCACCGTAACGGACGCCAAGGGCGGCACGGCGCAGATTGTCACCTACGATGTCACGCAGTCCAACGGCGACATTCAGGTGATCGACAAGGTGTTGCTGCCGGGCTGAGGCGTGGCGGCGGGTGCGGCACTCCCCGCCCGCCGCATCACCCGCCGTTGAACTCCCGCACCGCCTCGATCATTGCCACCACGTTTTCGGCGGGTGTCATCGCCTGCACGTTGTGGATGGCGTTGAACACGAAGCCGCCGCCGGGGGCAAAAATCTCGCAGCGTTCCAGCACCTGCCGCCGCACGTCGCCGGGCGTGCCGAAGGGCAGGGTTTCCTGCGTGTCCACGCCGCCGCCCCAGAACACCAGCCGGCCGCGATACCTGTCCTTCAGCATCTGCGGGTCCATGCCGGATGCCGAGCACTGCACCGGATTGATGATGTCGATCCCGGCGGCGATCATCGATTCGAAAAAGCGTTCCGATGATCCGCAGGAATGCTTGAACGTCTTCCAGGTGGTGTTGGCGTGAATCCAGCCGCACAGCCGGGCGTAATGCGGCTGCCACAGGCTGTTGAAGGTTTTCACCGAGCAGAATGCCGAGGTCTGGGTGCCGAAATCGGTGCCGCAGATGATCAGCACGTCGATGGCATCGCCCACGCGGGCATGGATGCGGGCGAGGTTTTCGATGCCGTTGTCCACCACGCGGTCGAAGATGGCGTGTACGATGTCCGGCCGCGCCTTGGTGAGTACATACCAGTCCGCCACGTCGCGCACGCCGCGCGGGTCGGTCAGGTCGATGCCGGGCACGAAGGCGATGTCGCCGAGCGCAGTGTTGACGATGGAGGCGAACACCGCCTGTTCGCCGGTATTGGCGGCGGCGATGTCGGCCTCGATGGCGTCAAGCTGTGCTTCGGTCAGCAGCGTGTAGCCCTCCAGATTGTCCTCGGCGTCCAGATGGTCGAAGTCGATTTCGCCCTGGCGGATGATGGCGTCGAAGAAAAACCCGTCCTTCGGCATCCGCCCGCTGGGCCGCGCGGTGGTGTCGCCCCTGGGGTAGATCAGCGTGCTGCCGGTCTCGGGGTCGATGGTGGTGCGAAAGCCCTCCGGCACCAGCACGTCCAGCCCGTTGAACAGCCATGGCCGCCAGTTGGTGTTGTCGAAGCCGAACATGTTGGTGCGGCCGAACACCGGGGCAACGTCGATGCCGATGGCCTCGCGCAGGTCGGCCTCGATCAACCCGAGCATCTGATACGGCTCGCACACTTTCACCGGCCGGCGGTCCAGCCCGTAATGGTCGCGCAGGGCTGCCACCACGCTGACATGCATGCCGGTGACGGCGCAGCCGCCGAAATCCACCGGCAGCTTGTCCGGCGTGCGATGCGCCAGCGCGTCCAGCACGCGCTGGCGGCGCGGACCGATGGGTTTTGGCGCGCTCATGCCACGGAAACCAGATCGCGGGCGACACTGACAGCGTCGGTGGCGGTGACGCCGTAGCCATCGGCCCCGATGTCGCGGGCGAATTTTTCATGCACCGGCGCGCCGCCCACCATGATCTTGATGCTGTCGCGCAACCCGGCGGCGGTGATGGCTTCGATGGTGGACTTCATCGCCAGCATTGTCACCGTCAGCAGGGCGGACAGGCACAGAATGTTTGGCTGGTGCGTGCGGATGGCGTCCACGAATCTGGCCGGAGTCACGTCCGTGCCCAGGTCAATCACCTTGAAGCCGGAGCCTTCCAGCATCGAGATCACAAGGTTCTTGCCGATGTCGTGCAGGTCGCCCTTCACGGTGCCTGCCACCACCACGCCGGCCGGCACCGCGCCTGCGGCGGCCAGCAACGGGCGCAGCGGGGCCATGGCCGCCTTCATCGCCCGGCCGGACATCATCAATTCCGGGACGAAATACTCTTCGTCCTGAAAAAGCTGGCCGACCTCGTCCATCGCCGGAATCAGCGTCCCGGCGATGATGTCCATCGGGGCCTCCCCGGCGGCGAGACGTTCGCCGACAAGGGTTTGCGCGTCGGCAATCTTGCCATCGACGATGGCGTCGAACAGGGCTTCGCATCGCGCCACGGCATCACCTTGTGGTGTTATCGCCTGCTGGATCAGGGCGGATGCCGCAAGACTATCGGGCGCGCTTCACTGGCGCATCACGGTCAGGTTGAATGGCGGGCAGGCGGCAATGCTGTGGGTTTATTGATCTGGGTCATTGCCTGCCCAGAAATCACGCCGCCGCAATTGCCGCATTCATCGCCCGCACGCCCGCCGCAGGCCCGTCCGGATGGTTCCAAACCGCGCCCACCACGGCCAGAAAATCCGCCCCCGCCTGCACCAGGGGCGCACAGTTCGCCGCGGTGATACCGCCAATGGCGACACAGGGCGGTTCCATCAGGTCGTGCCACCATGTCAGAATCTCGGGGTCCGCCTGTGTCGAGGCTTCCTTGGTGACGGTGGGGAAGAACGCGCCGAAGGCCACGTAGTCGGCCCCGTCATCGCCCGCCGTCATCGCAAGATCGCGGCTGGCGTGGCAGGTCACGCCCAGCGTCAGATCGCCCAGAATCTTGCGCGCGACTGCGGCGGCTGTGTCGGTCTGGCCGACATGCGCGCCGTCGCAGCCGTGCTTGACCGCCAGATCGGGGCGGTCGTTCATCAGGAACGCCACGCCGCGCGACTGCACCACCGGGCGCAGCACGTCGATGGCGCGGCGCAGCGCGTCTTCCTCGATGTCCTTCAGCCGCAACTGCACGGCGGCCACGTCGCCTGCGTCCAGTGCTGCCGCCAGCAGGCCCGCGAACGCCACCGGCTCAAGCTGGGGCGGGGTGATCAGATACAGCCGGCAACCATCCCCGCCCATCGTGCTCAGCCCTCTGTCTTTTCGCCGCGCAGGATGCCGATGATCTTGGCCAGCATGGCCAGCGCGTCGTCCTTCGGGCGCTGGAACGTGTTGCGCCCGATGATGCAGCCGCTGCCGCCGCCGTCGCGGATGGCGCGCACCTCGTCATACAGCCCGTCCAGATCGCGGGACTCGCCGCCCGAGAACACCACCAGGCGGCGGCCGTTGAAGCAGGACTGCACCACATGGGCGAAGCGCGCCGTGGCGGTGGAAATGTCGATGGACTCGTAGGCTTTGCGCGCCGCGTCCAGACCGATATGCGCGGTGGGCGGCTTGACCTTGATGATGTGGGCGCCGGTCAGCGCGGCCATGTGCGCGGCATAGGCGCAGATATCCACCGCCGTCTCGGCCTTCTTGTCCAGCGCCGGGCCGCGCGGATAGCTCCACACCACCACCACCAGACCCACGCTTTTGGCTTCCTCGGCCAGTTCGCGCAGTTCTTCCATCTGCTCGAAGCAGTATTCGCTGCCCGGATAGATGGTGAAACCGATGCCCGAGCAGCCCAGCCGCAGCGCGTCGGAGATCGAGGCGGTGACCGCCTGATCCTTCAGGGTGGCGAGGCTGTTGGAGCTGTTCATCTTCAGGATGGTCGGCACCATCCCGGCAAACGTGGCCGCCCCGGCTTCGATCATGCCCAGCGGAGCGGCGTAGGCGGACAGCCCGGCCTCGAACGCCAGCCGGAAATGGTAGTGCGGGTCGTACGCGGCCGGGTTGGGCGCAAAGCTGCGCGCCGGGCCGTGCTCAAACCCCTGATCGACCGGCAGGATCACCAGCTTGCCGGTGCCGCCCAGCTTGCCCTGGCCCAGAATGCGGGCGAGGTTGGTCTTGGTGCCGGGGTTGTCGCTTTCGTACCAGTCCAGAATGGCTTTGACGCGCGGCGTGATCCGCATGGCTGTCCTCATTGGGTCTGAATGGTGCCGGTCTTTCGCCGGTGGGTGGTAGCCCAGTGAAGCGCGGCTGTCATCGCGCTACCCCCGCAAGCCAGCCCATCAGCCGCCACGCGGCGCGCGAATCGGCCATATCCAGCGCCTCCGGGCGGTTTGGCAACACGTCCGCGCCCAGCGTGGCGGCGGCGGCGCGCACGGCGGCAAAGCCGGGGCAGGCGGGGTCCAGCCGGATCAGCCGCTGGCCCGCGCGCAGGCTGGCCATGGCCCAGCCGGGGGCCGCGCCGCAATCCAGCAGGTCCAGCGCCGGAGTCGCCGGGTGTGCGGCCCGTGCCAGGGCAACCATGCTGCGCCACCACAGGCAGCCCGCGAATCCGGCGGCATCCGGGGCGGACAGCAACAACACCGCATAGCCGGGCCGCAACGCCGCCCGCGCCTGCGCCAGTTCATGCACCACCACGGCCGGACGCCACAACATGCTTGACCTTCCAGACGCTGACTGGTTCAACGGCAAGTCATGTCATAATGGCTGGAGGGACGCGTGTCGGACATCGTCGATCCGGCGGAAGCGGCGGCACGGCTGGAAGCGGCGCTGGAGCGTATTGCCGCGCTGGCTGAACGCAATCCCCCAGGTGCCCCTGCCGATCCGCTGCCCGATACGGCGCATATTGCCGCCCGGCTGGACAGCCTGATAACGCATCTGCGCACGGTGCTCGGCCAGCCTGTGGCATGAGCCGCCCGGACCGTCTCGAAGGAGGCCAGACTTGGCCCAGGTAACGATCAAGATCAACGGCTACTCCTACACCGTCGGCTGCGAGGACGGGCAGGAGCCGCATCTGCTGGCGATGGCCACGCAAGTGGAAAAGCGGGTGGACAGCATCAAGGCCATCGCCGGCAACAGCGGCGAGGCGCGGTTGCTGGTGCTGACCTCGCTGCTGATGGCCGATGAAATCCACGATTTGCGCATCGAACTCGACTCGTCGCGCGCCGCCGGCGCGCCGCGCGGGGCGAAGGGCGAGGCCAAGCCCGCCGGAAAGTCCGAGGCCGAGTTGGCCCGCAAACTCAACCGGCTGGCCGGACGCGCCGAACAGATCGTGGCGGATCTGGAGCAGCCCTAAGCCGCCTATCCCGGCTTGTGCACGCTCAGCCGCGAAAAGCTCTGATACACCGGCATCACTTCCAGCGTGTTGATGTTCACGCGGGCGGGCAGGGTGGTGGCCCAGTACACCGCTTCGGCGATGTCTTCCGGCAGCAGCGGGTCGGTGCCCTGATACATGCCCGCCGCGCGCGCGGCGTCGCCGCCGAAGCGCACCACGGAAAACTCGGTGCCCGCCACCAGTCCCGGCTCGATATCCGTCACCCGCACCCGCGTGCCGGTCAGGTCGGCGCGCAGATTGAGCGAGAACTGGCGCACGAACGCCTTGGTGGCGCCGTAGACATTGCCGCCCGGATACGGCCAGTTGCCCGCTGCCGAACCCATGTTGACCACATGCCCGCGGTCGCGCGCCACCATGCCGGGCAGCACCGCGCGGGTCACGTAGGTCAGGCCCTTGTTGTTGGTGTCGATCATCTGGTCCCACGCATCCAGATCGGCCGATTGCGCCGGGTCGAGGCCGAGGGCAAGGCCCGCATTGTTCACCAGAACGTCAATTTCGGCCCACGCGGGCGGCAGCGCGGCGATGCTGCTGGCCACTGCGGCGCGGTCGCGCACATCCATCTGAACTGCCAGTACCTTGTCCGCGCCGAGGCCGGCCACAAGGGCTGCCAGACGGTCCGCGCGGCGGCCGGTGGCAATCACGCGGTGGCCTTCAGCGACGTAGCGGCGGGCGATCACCTCGCCGAAACCGGCGGTGGCGCCGGTGATCAGAACGATCATGCTGTCTCTCCTGCAAGTGGCCGCACGGGCGGCGCCGATGATCCTTGCAATCGCCCTGTCACAGCCGCATATGTCAATCGCGGGGCTGCCCGGTTCGACAGGTAATTCATCCCCGGGGCCGATAAGCACACTCCTCGGGAACTGGCGCTGCCGTGATCTTGGTCACGGTACCTGGTGCCCACCTGCACACGCAGGCTCTAGGAGGGTGGTAAAGCCAACGGCCTATGGTGGCTCCGCACATTTCCCCTGACGTGGATGTCGACACCGCCAAGCGACTAGCCCGGCAACGGGCGCTGGCGGCGCGCGAAGGCTGCGACCCGGCGTGGGGCGCGGCACTAGCCGAACATGCCATGCGCGACACCCCCCCGCCGCACGGCGCCGTGGTCTCGGCGTTCTGGCCGATGCCGGGCGAGATCGACACGCGCCCGTTGCTGAATGCCCTGCATGCGCGCGGCCATACCGTGCTGCTGCCGGAAACCCCGCCGCGCGGCAACCCGCTGATCTTCCGGCAGTGGCAGCCCGGCATGGCGATGCTGCGCGAGCGCTTCGGCACCCACAAACCCACCGGCGAAATCGGCGTGCCCGATGTGCTGTTCATCCCGCTGGTGGCGTTCGACCGCGCCGGGCGGCGCTTGGGTTATGGCGGCGG
>CAIPHQ010000543.1 GCA_903864895.1 uncultured Rhodospirillales bacterium | reverse complement strand
TACAACACCGCCGCCGCCGAGATTGCCGCCGAAGCCAATCAGCGGGTCGCCATCGTGGACAGCCCGGCCAAGCTCAAGCCTGGTCTCGTGGCCGACTACACGCTGAACGGGCGCGAAGGCGCGTATCTGGCCGGCATCGTCGCCGCCCGCATGAGCAGCACCAAAACCGTCGCCGTCATTGTCTCGGGCGAACCCCCGGCGTGGAACGCGCAGTCCTTCGGCTTTGCCGCAGGCGTGCATGCCACCGACCCGGCCATCCAGATCCGCTACGCGGTGATCGGCCCGGCCGCCTATTCCGATGCCGCCGGGGCCAAGCGCGTGACGGACGCCGCCATTGCCGCCGGGGCGGACATCATCTTCGGGCAGGGCAACGGCGCCTCGTTCGGCATGTTGCAGGCGGTCGATACCGCCAGGACGGCGGACGGGCACAAGGTGTGGTTCATCGACGTGATCGGCGACAAATCCAGTGTCGATGCCGCGCATCTGCTGACGTCGGTGATCTGGGACTACACGCCGGTGTTCGAGGCGATGCTGGCCGATATCAAGGCTGACACATTCGGTACACATGGCTACCATCTGACTCTGGCCACCGGATCGATCCACCTGCTGCAAACGCCGAACATCCCCGCCCCCGTATGGGCCGAGGCGATGGCGGCGCAACAGAAGATCGTGGATGGCACGCTGAAGGTGGAGGAAACCTATGATGCCGCCCGTGTGCACGCGATCATGACCAGCACGTCCGCCCCCTAACCAATGACCGCTAGCCAATGACCCGCAGCAGGTGACAGGCCCGGTTCTGGAACTGCGCGGGGTCGAGAAGCGGTTCGCCGGGGTGGTGGCGTGCGGCGGCATCAGCCTCGCGCTGCATCCCGGCGAAATCCATGCGCTGCTGGGCGAGAACGGGGCGGGCAAGTCCACGCTGGTGTCCCTGCTGGCCGGGATGCAGACGCCCGATGCCGGTGAGATCGAGGTGGGCGGCAAGCGCTTTGCCGGGCTGACCCCCGCGCAGGCGCTGGCCAGCGGCATCGGCGTGGCGCGGCAGCATCCGCTGCTGGTGCCCACGCAGACGGTGGCGGAAAACCTGCTGCTGGGCGGCGCTGGCTGGCGGCGTCCGCGCCGGGACCGCGCGGGCGAGGATTTCCGCCACACCGGCGACGGGTTCGGCTTCACCCTCAGCCCGCACGCGCTGGCGGGCAGCCTGACGCCCGCCGAACAGACGCAGGTGGAAATCGTGCGCGCGCTGTGGCGCGGCTGGCGGGTGCTGGTGCTGGACGAACCAACCTCCGCCCTCAGCCACGACGCCTCGGCCCGCGTGCTGCGCCGCCTGCGCGATCTGCGCGATCTGCGCGAAAGCGGGCGCGGCATTCTGCTGATCACCCATCGGCTGGATGAGGCACTGGACATCGCCGGCCGCATCACCGTGCTGCGGCGGGGTGTGGTGAGCGGGACGCTTGGCCCGGAGGAACTGGCGGGCGGCGGCCGCGCGGAACTGCGGCAGATGATCCGCAGCATGATGTTTGGGGATACGGCCGCACCCTCCCCCACCCCCCTCTCACAAGGGGAGGGAGCTTTCTGCTCCCCCTCCCCTTGCGGGATTGGGTTGGGGGGAGGGGTAGCCCCCACACTCGAACTCGCCGCCCTGCACGCCCCCGGTCTGCACGGCATCAGCCTCACCATCGCCCCCGGCGAGATCCTGGGCATCGCCGGAATCGACGGCAACGGCCAGACCGCACTCGCCGAGGCCATCGCCGGACTGCTGCCCGCCACCTCCGGCAGCGTTGCGCTGGACGGCACCCCGGTCACCTCGCTGCCAGCCGCCGCGCGGCACAGGCAGGGCATCCGCTATCTCAGCGACGACCGGATGCACGAGGGCAGCGCCGGCGCGTTGCCGCTGGCGCTGAACCTGCTGCTGAAACGCATCGGCGCACCACCGTTCTGGCGCGCCGGGGTGCAGCAGGACGCGGCGATTACCACGCACGCGCAGGCGGCCATCGATGGCTTCGACATCCGCGCCCCGCACCCGTGGGCGCCCATCGCCACATTGTCGGGCGGCAATATCCAGAAGGCGCTGCTGTCCCGCGAACTGGATGGCGCGCCGCGCTTGATCGTCTGGCACAAGCCCTGCGTCGGGCTCGATGCGCTGGCGGCAGCCCAGGTGCAGGCGCGCATCCGCAGCGCCGCCGTGCAGGGTGTGGCGAGCCTGCTGATCTCCGCCGATCTGGACGAATTGTTCGCCCTCGCCCACCGTATCGCGGTGCTGGACCGGGGGCAGATAGCGGGCGTGATCGACAACGGCCCCGGCGCGCGCGCCGCAGTGGCCGCGCTGATGACGCAATGACGCGCCGCGCCCGCGCCCTGCTGCCGTTCGCGCTGGCGCTGCTGCTGTGCGGCGCGGTGCTGCTGGCGGTGGGCGTCGATCCATTTGAATACGGCGCCGTGGTGCTGCGGCGCGGTCTGTTCAGCCCGCGCGGCGTGCAGGAAAGCCTCAGCCGCGCCGCGCCCTTGCTGCTGATTGCGGCCAGTCTGATGCTGAGTTTTCGCGCCGGGTTGTGGAATCTGGGCGTGGACGGGCAGTTCCTGCTGGCCGCCACCGTCACCGCCGCCACCGCCCCGGTGCTGGACGCCACATTCGGCCGCGCCGCCGCGCTGCTGGGTGGTCTGGCGCTGGCCGCACTGACCGGGGCGGCGTGGGCGGCGCTTCCGGCGGCGTTGCGGGCATGGCGCGGGCTGAACGAGATTGTGACCACGCTGATGATGAGCTTTCTCGGCGTGTCGCTGGCCAACACCTTGATCAAGCTGGTATTGCGCGACCCGGACACGACGGTGCCGCAAACCCTGACCCTGCCGGTGGCCGAGCGCCTGCCGCGCCTGTTCGGCAGCACGGTGCATCTGGGGCTGCCGCTGGCGCTGGGCATCGTGCTGGGTATGCACCTGCTGCTGACGCGCAGTGCCATTGGGTTGCGGTTGCGCGTGCTGGGCGAAAGCCCGCGCGCGGCGCGGCATATGGGGCTGGACGTGCCGCGCCTGACCTTCACCGCGCTGCTGGGCAGCGGCGCGCTGGCGGGGCTGGCGGGCGGGGTGGATATTCTGGGCGTGTGGGGCACGGTGCGGGCGGACTGGAACCCGGCCTATGGGTTGATGGTGGTGCCCGCCGTGCTGCTGGCGCGGCTGAACGGTTATTGGGCGGCGCTGGTGGTGGCGCTGCTGGCGGTACTGTCGGTGGGCACGGAAAGCGCCGCCGTGCGGCTGGGGGTGCCCAGCTATTTCAATCTGGTGTTCGTCGCCGTGGTGCTGCTGTCGCTGGGTGCCGCCCGGCCACGGCGGGTGTGACCATGGCCGGTCTGACCCCGGGCTTCGCCACGCAATTCGCCGCCGGAACCCTGACCGCCGCCGTGCCGCTGTTGCTGGGCGGGCTGGGCGAGCAGATCAGTGAGCGCGCGGGCGTGCTGAATGTCGGCATCGAGGGGATGATGCTGGCCGGGGCCTATGCCGGGTTCGCGGTGGCCTATGGCAGCGGCAGCCTGTGGCTGGGGCTGATGGCCGGGGCAGCGGTGGGCGTGCTGCTGGCGCTGCCGATGCTGCTGCTGTGCATCCGCCGCGCCGCCGACCAGATTGTGACCGGCATTGCCCTCACACTGGCCGCACAGGGGCTGACCGCGTTGCTGCACCATGTGAGCTTCGCCACCACGTATCCGCGCCTGCCCGCGCCCGCCACGCTGTATGGGCGCTTCCCGCTGGATTACATGGCGCTGGCGTTGTGCGCGGGGCTGGCGTGGTTGCACCGCAACACCCTGCTCGGGTTGCACCTGCAAGCCGCCGGGGTGCAACCGGCAGCACTGGACCAATCCGGCATCAACGTGGCCCGCCTGCGCGGCGGCGCGGTGCTGACCACCGGGGCACTGGCCGGGCTGGGCGGGGCGTATCTGTCCGAGATCAGCGCCGGCGTGTTCGTGCCGTTCATGACCAACGGTGCGGGGTTCATCTGCATCGTGCTGGCCATGCTGGCACGCCGGCGGGCGCTGCTGGTGCTGGCCGGTGCGCTGCTGTTCGGTGCCAGCCAGTCGGCGGCCACGGCGCTGCAATTGCTGGGCGTGGATGTACCCAGCGATGTTGTGCAGATGCTGCCATTTGCCATGGTGATGGTGCTGCTGGCCGGTCTCGGCGCGGGGCGGCTGCCTGCGGCGCTGGGGCAACCGTACCGGCGCGGCGGCCAGTGAGTGCCTGCAGCGCCACTATCATCTACAATATCCATTAATAATAATCAGAGCAGGCCGAGCATCCCGCCACGACATTTCACGACAATAAGCCCCGCATCATCTACATACCGCGACGCAGTCAGCATCACCCCGACAAATTCCAAATTAATCTGTCGCGATTCAGCGTTGCCGATTGACTTGCTTAAATGTATCTAACTGCCAAGGGCAAGATTTGCTGGCCCCATATGCAGATGCGCGAATTCCCCGGACATTTGGTTGAACAACGCTATGGCAGTCATACGAAATTTTCTGCGTGCGCAATCCGGTGTCACCGCTGTTGAATTCGGGCTGGTCGGGCCGGTCATGTTGCTGATTCTGCTGGGCATGTTTGCCTGCGGCATCACCATCAGCAACTACGTCATTCTGTCGGCAGCCGCACAGCAGGGCGCGCAGATGCTGGCACTGAGCCGTGGCACAACAACAGCCTATACCAGCACAATCACCGCCATCCAGAACTCCACCTACAATCTCGCCTGGGCCAATGTTGGCACAACACTGACTGTCAATGGCTCGGCCTGCACCTCATCAAGCTGCACCATTGCCCAGAATGCCGCCGGGCAGGCCGCGCTGGTGACCCTGACCTATCCCTGCAACATGGTGATTTACGGCCACAACTACGTCACCGGAACGTGCCAGTTGAGTGTTCAGGGCGCGGCCGTCGTACAATAAGGAAAGCACAGCCATGATTGGCATATGGTCGAAGTTGCGCGGTCTGGCCGCCCGCTTGCGTGGTGACCGGCGGGCGGTTTCCACGATGCTGTTTGCGATTTCAGCCACAGCCATTCTGGGCGTCAGCGGTCTGGCAGTGGATGTCGGCATGGGGCTGGCGGCGCGCAACACGTTGCAGGCCAATACCGATTCAGCGG
>CAIPHQ010000542.1 GCA_903864895.1 uncultured Rhodospirillales bacterium | reverse complement strand
CCTCACGCCGCCGCGCGCCACCGGTCCATCCATTTGCCTTCCACCGTGGTATCAAACGCATCGCCGGACAGACCGCGTTGTTCCTTGTAGGCGTCGCGCTGTTTGGCCGCCCATGCGTCCCAGTCCACCGTGAACGCCGGGTCGGACTGCTTGCGCATCACAATCGTGCCCGATCCGCCCTGATCGCCGTTGGGCAGCGCCGGATCCTGCCAGCGCAAATCCACACTCCAGCGCACCTTGTCCGAGCGGTTTTCCAGACTGCGGTGCGGCACCAGTTGGTTCAGGAACAGCACGCTGCCCAGCTTCATCTCGCAGGTCACGATATCGCCCGGCGGCAGGTCGTTTTCGTCGATATACAAATACCAGCTCTTGCGGTCGCCCACCGTGTTTTCCAGCCGGTGGCGCACCACCGCGCCCGGCTTGTGGCCGCCGCGCAGCACCTGCAACCCGCCGTTGATGGCGTTGGCGTCCAGAAACGGAATCCACGCCGTGGGCTGCAACGTGGTCTCCGCCCCCTCGCCCAGATACGCCGTGTCCTGATGCCACGGCACCGTCATCAGCCGCGTGTCCGGGGTTTTCGAGCGGATGTTCCACACCGGGTGCCCGGCGATGTCGGGGCCGATGAACTGCTGCACGATGTCCAGCAGGCGCGGGTCACTCCACAGGCGGGCCATGTGCGGGCCGAGCCAGCCGTTGATGTGCACCAGAACGGCGGTGCCATTGTGCTCGTTCTCCAGCGCGGTCAGGCGGTGGAAGAAATCCTTGTCCGCATGCAGGCTGCTCACCTTGCCCGCCGCATACAGCCGCCGGGCGAGGTCATCGACGATGCCCGCAATCTCATCCATCACCGGCTGCAATTCCGCCGGATCGAACAGGTTCTCCACAATCAGGAACCCGTCGTCGAAATAGCGCTGCACCTCGGCCTGCGTCAGCGTGCGCGGACCCCCGGCAGCGGTCATTGCGGTGGCAGTCATGGCCTTGTCTCCCGGCGTTTTCCCCGGGGCCGAGCCTAGCATCAGGCCGGGCGGCGATGCACCACGGTGTTGACGGTGAATACCTGCACCGGCTCCCCGGCCTGATTGAGCGTGCGGATGCGCATCAGCGCCATGCCGCGATCGGGCCTGGAGCGTGACGGCTTGATCTCCAGCACCTCGGTTTCCACCGTCAGCACATCGCCGGGCCGGGTCGGGCGGGGCCACGCCAATTCGCCGCCCGCGCCGATGATCCCGCCTGCCAGCGGCATCCCGCCATCCACCAGCAGGCGCATGGTGATGCTGGCGGTGTGCCATCCACTGGCCGCCAGCCCGCCGAACAGGCTGTCTTTGGCGGCTTCCGCGTCCAGATGGAACGGCTGCGGGTCGTATTGGCGGGCGTAGGCCAGAATTTGCGCCTCATCCAGCGCGTGGCTGGCGCTGGTGAAGCGCTGGCCCACCTGCAGGTCTTCCAGATAAAGCCGCTTGCCGCTCATGCTCCCCCGCCCGGCCGGTTTGCCTCAGCTTACCACAACCGAAATCGGCCGCGCTGCATCGCGGATCGTGATCGGGTGGCTGCCCGCCGAATCGCCATCGGTCTGCATCGG
>CAIPHQ010000541.1 GCA_903864895.1 uncultured Rhodospirillales bacterium | reverse complement strand
GCGCTGACCACGCCGCGCGCCGTGCCGCAACCCGCGCTGCTGGCCCCGGTTGGGGCGGCCACCACGGTCGCGGGCTTCGCCCCCTTCACGGGCACTTCGGCGGCGGCCCCTGCGGTGGCGGCCGTGGCGGCGCTGATGCTGCAAGCCAACCCGAAGCTGACACCCGCCGATATCCGCTCGATTCTGGCTGAATCGGCCACCGATCTGGACCTGCCCGCCAGCCAGCAGGGTGCGGGGCTGATCGACGCGCACAAGGCCGTGCAACTGGCGCTCGCGGCAGCCTGCTATGCCGAGGGCACCCGCATTGCCACGGCGCGCGGCCCGGTGGCCATCGAACGCCTGCGCGTGGGCGACAAGGTGCGAACGCTGCAGGGCGATTTACGCGAGGTGATCTGGCTGGGCCGCCGCCGCGTCGATTGTGCGGCACGGCCGGTGCCCGAGGACGTTTGGCCGGTGCGCGTGCAGGCGCATGCGTTTGCGCCTAACTGTCCGGTGCGCGACCTGTATCTGTCGCCAGACCACGCGGTGCTGCTGGGCGGGGCACTGGTGCCGGTGCGCTATCTGGTGAACGACGCCAGCATCGCGCAGGTTCCGCGCCGGACGATAACCTACTGGCACCTGGAATTGCCGGAACATGGCGTGGTGCTGGCCGAGAACCTGCCCGCCGAGAGCTATCTGGACACCGGCAACCGTGCGGCGTTCGAGGGCATGGAGGCAGCGCCGCAGATCACCGCAGCCGAGGCTCTGGCAATCTGGCGCGCGCGTGCCTGCGCGCCGCTGATGACCAGCGGCCACGGCCTGTTGGCAGCGCGGGCCGCGCTGCACGCGCGGGCGCAGGTACTGGGCCATGCATTGACCGATGATTTCGCCATGCAGGTCTGGTCGGGCGGCGTGCGGTTGCCGGCGCGGGTACGCGGGCGGCGGCATTTCGTCACGCTGCCGCCGGGCACGGTTCGCGTCGAACTGGTCTCCCGCAGTTTCGTGCCCGGCCATATCGGACTGCCGGACGGGCGGCGCATGGGCGTGGGCATCGGCGCGTTGCGGCTGGACGGGCGGGCGGTGGCCCCCGATGACCCTTGCCTGCTGGACGGCTGGCATGCGGCAGAAGCCGCATGGCGCTGGACGGCGGGCCGCGCCGTGTTACGCACCGGGCGGGCGCGCGAACTGGCTTTCGATGTGGCGCTGTCGGGGCAATACTGGGTGGCGGAACACCAGATGGCGAGGGCGGCATGAGCACGGGCACCGACCGAGACTTGACCGGCTATGGCCGCCACCGTCCGCAGGCCGATTGGCCCGGCGGCGCCCGTGTGGCGGTCAGCTTCGTGCTGAACTACGAGGAAGGCGGCGAGCGCAGCGTGCTGGAAGGCGACGCGCATGCCGAGAACTATCTGGTGCCCGATCTGGCTGGCCTGCCCCCGGTTGCCGCCCGCCTGCGCGGCATCGAGGACCAGTTTGAATACGGGAGCCGCGCCGGGTTCTGGCGCATCCTGCGGCTGTTTGATGAGCGTGGGCTGAAATTCACTTCATGGGCGGTGGGCCAAGCCCTGGCCCGCAACCCCGATGCCGGGCGCGCGATGGCGGAAGGCGGCCATGAGGTGGCGAGCCATTCGTGGCGCTGGATCGACTATCGCGGGATGCCGGAGGCCGAGGAGCGCGACCACATCCGCCAAACGGTTGCGGCCATTCGCGCGATTTGCGGCGCGCCGCCGCTGGGCTGGTACACCGGCCGCTTCAGCGACAACACCCGGCGGCTGGTGATGGAGGAAACCGAGACGCTGTACGATTCGGATTCCTACAGCGACGATCTGCCCTACTGGACCAAGGTGGGCGAAACGCCGCGCCTGATCGTGCCGTACGCGCTGGACACCAACGATTTCAAATTTGCCACATCGCCCGGCTGGCTGAGCGGCGAGGACTTTTTTCTGTATCTGAAAGCGGCCTTCGACCAGTTGTACCGCGAGGGTGCGGACGAGCCGAAGATGATGTCGATTGGGCTGCATTGCCGCCTTGTTGGCCGCCCGGCGCGTGCGGAAGCCCTGGCGCGGTTCATGGACCATGTCCAGCGGCATGACCGGGCGTGGGTCTGCCGCCGCGTGGAAATCGCTCGCCACTGGATGGCCCGGCACCCGTTCCCGGCGGCGTAAGCTGCGGCAGGGTGGCGTCTTGCAGGCGGCGTTTACATCCCCAGCGCTGCCCGAACCTCCACCTTCGCCGCTGCCAGATCAGCCTGAAAACCCGGCTGCGACAGGATAACCGCCGCCATCGCCGCCGCGGTGCGCCAGCCAGCCTCGATATCGCTCGGGTAGTGCATCCCGCCGATCACCCGGCTTTGCGCATAATCCGCTGCGCGCGCCCAGATTTCTGTCTTTTTCTCCGGCAGGATGATCGCCAACACCGCCGCCTCGATGCCCACCCGCGTGGTGTGGCCCGACGGGTACGAGCCGCTTTTGGTCGGCTTGGCGATGGCTTTCACTGCCGGGTTGGCCAGCCATGGGCGCACGCGGCCGAAATACGGCTTGGCGGCGTCCAGCGTGTCGTCCTCGCTGGCACCGATGCGCTCGAACATCGCTGCTGCCTTTGGCAGGGCCGCCGCGTTGAATGTCTC
This sequence comes from uncultured Rhodospirillales bacterium, assembly GCA_903864895.1. GTDB lineage: Bacteria > Pseudomonadota > Alphaproteobacteria > Acetobacterales > Acetobacteraceae > CAIPHQ01. Next base: position 3,792 of record CAIPHQ010000541.1, on the reverse strand, counting down.
ACCCAGCACCGGGGTAAACATCACGAACACGGTCTCGTCGGAATCCACCAGTGCCTGATGCTTGCGCGCGTCAGACGCCGCCGCCTGCGCGTCCAGCACCGCCTGCATGTCGGCCAGATCGGCGGGTGAGCCTTTCGCGGGCGGCGGCGGCACCAGCACGGTCAGGTCCAGCATCTTGCCGGTCAAATACGGATCGGCCGCCCAACCGGGCGAGGCCAGTGCGAACACGGCAACTGCGGCGAGCAACGAACGGCGCATCATGGCATTGGCTTCCGGTCGGGTTGTGCGCCGTTGGGCACCACGGCGCGAAGTCATGGAAAAACGGAGCTTGCGTGACATACTGCCGCGCGGTCAAACCGGGATCACGGCCCCGTTCGCCACCATCACCCGGCCTTCGCTCAGCGCCGGCAAATCGGGCTGCACGATCACCGGCGGAGCCTCCCAGCCCATTTCGCGCGCCACCAGGCACGCCACCACCAGAATCGCGTCCGGGCGGCCCAGAATAATCGCCGCCGGGGCCTTGCCCGCGCGGATCAGTTCCAGCAGCACCGCCGCCGAGGAGGAGGAGCCAACCGGTTCCGGCACCACCAGCACGCGGCCCGAGACAATCTGGCCCAGTTGCGGGTGGCGCACATTGGTGATGGCCCCGGTTTCCCACGACACGCCACCCCAGAAACTCAGAGGGGCAGCAAGCAACAGCAACTCGCCCTCGGCGGTGCCCGGATACATCACGCTCATTGCCAGACCGCCTCGTCACGCACCAGCCGCCCGGCCACGGCGGATTCCACACAATCGGCCATGCTGCCGAACTGCACCGCGTAGCCGGTATTGCCGGGCGCGTAGAAGGCGAATTTGCCGGAATTGGTCATCAGCACCTTGTCACTGCCCGCAGGCAGAATCGGCGTGACCACCACGCAGGTATCGACAATCGGCACTACGCCCGCCTGCGTCAGCGGGGCAAGCCGCCCCTCCCGCTCCAGCCGCGTCAGCACATGCCGGCCGGTGTTCAGATACAGCGGCAGCGCCAGATGCCGCCCGGCCATCAGCTCCGCCAGTTCCAGCACTTCCGGATAGGAACAATGCGGGCTGCCGATGGCCACCGCATCCACCTGATCGCCGCTGGCCGTGGACAGCAGGCCGCGCGCCGCACGGATCATGGCGGGCGTCAGCACAAGTCTCTCGGCATCGGGCCGCGCGATGGCGGATAGGTCCGGCGCTTCCGGCGTGACGCACGCAATGTGGAACAGCGCCACGGCACCGGTGGAGGCTGACGCAGCCCCCAGCGCCTTCAGCCGGTCTTCCGTGGCAAAGCCCTGCAAGCCGTCGATCACGGCAATCTGCTCGCCCACCGTGCGGCCCAGCCACGCGCCGATGGCGGGCCAGAACGCCTCGGTGCGCTTCAGCGCCTCACTCAGCCCGAACGTGTCCACCACCACGGCGGCGCGGCGATTGTCCGGCACATGCAGGCCGTAGCGCGGCGCGCGGCCGGCGATGGCGCAGGCGATGTCCAGAAAATCACCGTAGCGGTTGGTGCGCGCCCCCAGCACCGAGTTGCAGAACACCACGGCGTTGGATTCACCCCACGCCACGTCGCTGCCCACCGCCGGGCGGTGCCCGGCCTGATACGGCGCACAGGTCCAGCTAGGCTTGCAGCCCAGCGCCTCGTAGGCGCGCATCAGACGCAGCGCCATGTCGCGGTTCGGCTCGGCCAGCCGCACATTGCCGGGGCGGCGCAAATCCAGCGCGCCGACATTGGTGGTGGAGGCCACCGCCACGCGCGCGCCCTGCGCCACCAGATGCTCGGCAAACAGCGTGCCAGAATCGCCGTGATACAGGCAGCCGTCGATATGGGCCGACGCCACCGGCACCAGCCGGTCCGCGCCCAGCAGGCGGCCCATGTCCGTCACCAGCCGCATGGCAGTGGCAACCCCCGCGCCATCCCGCCCGGCCAGCATGGCCTGTTCGTCACCGGTCAGCGCCATCATGCGCCGGTCTCCAGCAGCCATTGGCACAACTGGTCCAAATCCACCCGCATGTCCCGCCCCGCATGTTCATTGCGCCGCGCCTGCGGCAACGAAGGATCGTTGTATTGCGGGTCGTCCGACTCGCCATCGCGGCCCACCATCGACGCATAATCCAGCCCCAGCGGCGGCGCGACCATCGCGTAGGCCCAGGTGCCGTACAGCGGATGAAACACTTCCAGCACATGCGCGCCCGCACCGCAGAACACGATGTTGGCCATGCCCGCGCCGTGCGGCCCGACGACATGCGTGGCATCGCGGAACGCCGCAATCTGGTCCGCGAAGCTCATCCGCCCCGGCACGATGGTCTCGAAGCCGAACGCACCCAGCACCTCAGCCACCTCAGCCTCATTGGCGATGCGGCGGAACGGCGAATCGGCGCGGGAGATCAGCAGGCGGCGCGGGGTTTGCCGCGTCAGATCAAAGCCGCCACGCGCCACGCCCACCGCCCAGTCGCTGCCCCAATGCGCCGGATGGCGCAACGCGCGGCAATTGGAACTGACCCACAACCGACCGACGCGCAGCCGCGCCCGCCGTGTGGAGGCCACATAGTTGCGCATCCCGGCCTGCTCGCCGACCATGAACTGGTATTCCGCGCGCAGTTCCGGCCCGATCACCACCACCGCGCCGGTATCGATTCCGGCGGCGCGATACACCGCCATGCGTGAGGCGTGATCGAACATGAAATGGCACAGATTGGGGCCGGAAAACTCGTCGGCGGCCAGCACGGCTTCGTCGAGGCTGATTTCCTCCACGGCTCCGCCCGCGCGCCGCGCATCGTCCAGCGCGCGGCGCACCATGGCCGGATAGTCGCGCAGCGACAGGTCGATATGCGGCAGCCCATCCGGCCCGAACACCGCCACCGCGCCACGGTCCAGCAGCACCTCGGCATCGGTGATTTCGGCCACCGATATCGCCTCACGCGGCATCGCGCCGCGCAATTCGCGCAGCGACTCCGGGTCGCCGCCATAGCTGCGCCATTTGGCCGGTGGGCGGACGCTGGCGGCAAACACCTGCCGGTCGCTGCGGCCTTCCGGCGGCACCGGGTCCGGCAGCGCACCGGCGCTGGCCAGCAGCGCATCGTACTCCTCTGGCGGCAGCAACGCAGACTGCGGACAGAGCGCCGCGCGGCGGCGGCACAGCATGGCCGCGTCGCGCACCCGGTTCTGATTTTGGAACCAATACAGCACGCGGCGATACGCCGCGTCTGACACCGGTGTTGCGGGTTCGATCTGCACGGCAATCCCGGCCATCAGCGCCGACGCCCGGTGCCGCCCCATCGCCGCATAGACATGCGCCATGCGGTAGTACACCCAAAATTCCAGCATCGGGGCGACGCGTGGCCACACCCGCTCGAACAGCGCCGCCGACCCGGCCCAGTCGCTTGCCGGCTCCAGTTGTTCCAGCGCGTGCAACACGGCCGCCCCGGCATGCGGGCCGAGCGGCACCGCATCGGCGCGGGCGGCAATCCCGGCCGTGGCCGGGGTGGGTGCTGCCAACTGGGCCGGAACACCGCGCAATTGCGCCGCCAGCCCCGCCATCAAAAACGCGCCGTCAGGCCGCCCGGCGCGCCGGTACAACTGCGCGGCGGCGCCGGCGATGCCGTCATCCTCGAACGGCGGCAGCGTGGGCCACACGCTTTCAAACAGCGCCGCCCCGGCATGGGCTGCTTCGGGGCGGGTGTCGGCCAGCAGACGTTCCAGCGCATGGCGCAACGCCTGCGCCGGTTGGCGCGCGGTGACAATTTCGCTCAGCAATGCGTCGGCGCGGT
>CAIPHQ010000540.1 GCA_903864895.1 uncultured Rhodospirillales bacterium | reverse complement strand
TTGAACTCCGCACTGTGCTTCTTGCGTGTATTCGCCATCCGTTACCCCTGGCCCAATGGCCGTTTTAGGGGCGAGACTCTCGCTTAGCCACCTGTCCAGTTTCTGGGGGCCACCTCAATCAATGGCGCCCGATAGGCCTTGTCCTTTCCATTTTGCTTCCACAGCAACGCACCAATGGTCAAAAACAACGTGTTTGCGCCGCCTTCCTGCAGCGCCGCCTTCGCGGCACGAAATAACTCGGTCAGAATCGACTTCAGCGGCTCCTCGCCACGCGCCACCAGCAGTTCGCGCCGCGCGAAAGCCTCGCGCGCGAAGGTCAGCGACTCATCCTCGTGCAAGCGGTTGCGATGGATTTGTGCGCTGCGCGGGTCCGCGCCGGACATCAAATCTGGCCATGGGCGCAGCGCTATTGGGCGCGCATTTGGCATGCCCCGCATCTCCGACAGGAGCCTCTCCAGCCCGGCCAAGTCCGGGCAATCGACTGGAAGTGCCTGCTTGCCGTCGATGTTGAGATTCACCAACCTGTTGCGGCCGGACAAATCGAGCAACCGCTTGCGCCAACGGTCCAAACGGCCTTCCGGCGTGCTGGGGGGAGCGTCGCTGTCTCCAAGATCGCTGTCGTCGCGCAGCGCGGGAGCATCGTCGATCGGCGGCGCGCCCGCGCCCTGCTGATCCGGGGCTCGCGCGTAGGTGCCGGCCGGAGCGCCAAGGGGGCGAATGTGGCGCTGACGGGCGCGGCGGATGTCGAGCACCCCGATGAAATCGCCATCGTTCCGCGCGGCAATGTGTTCGGCTCCCGTCGCGCAGGCAGCTTTGAAACCCGGCGCGTGGGTCTGGCAGCACAGCGTCGCCTCGAACAGCAACACATCGTCCAACGCCAGGCGCGTGCGCAGGCTGGCGGCGTCATCAGCCACCGAGGTGCCGAAGTCGTGGCGCGACAGCCACACACCGGGGAAGGCGTGGCCCTTGGTCAGTACAATCAGCGGCCGCAACCCGATCTGTTCCAGGCAAGAGGCGAACAGCACCGTCAAATCGAGGCAGGTAGCCAATTGTTCCGCCACGATCTGGCGCGGCGGGCAGACGCGCTGGCCGGTTTCTTCAAACGACGGCGGCGGGTTTACGTATCGGATATCCAGCGCACAGACCGCGCTCCACAACGCCGCTGCCTGCTCCCACAGCCGCGCCTTTGTGGTCGCCTGATAACCCTCCAGCCCATCCGGCTTGCCCGCGGCGCGCAGCCGGTCCGAGGCGGCGCGTAGCACAGCCGGCACCGCCGGGTCATTCGGCTCCACGAACGCCGCCAGCAGATCGGGTATGGCAGCATTGCCGCCCCATTCGTTGTGGGCCAGGAACCGCACATCGCGCTTGGCCTCCGCTAGCACACGCTCGCCGACGCGCGCCGTGATGGTGACCACGCCACGCACGCTCTCGGTCACGGCGGACAGCCACGGCCCATCCAGCCCGACATCAAGGTCGCTCACCGTGCGCACCTGCCCCGCAGCGACCTGCGCCAGCCGCCAGGTTTTCGCCCGCATCGCCGGAATATCGCATGTCAGGTCGACCACGATATCGCCGAGCGCATCGCTGCCAGTGTTGGCTAAGCTGAGTTCGGTGAGAACGGGCACGTTGTTGGCGTATAGCGCCGTGTTGATCGCGGTTTGCAGACCAACCGTCAGCGCCACCAACGGCGTGGCATCTGGGTTCAAATGTTCGGGCGCGGTCACGTCGTCCAAATCGGCACCTCTCCGAAGGCCAAGTCATGTCGTAGTTTCATCGACAGTGCAACCGGGGGGGTCCTTCTATAAGCGATGCGGGGCGCCGGCCGTACGGTGTCAAGGATGAATCGCGTCGCTGCGACAGTTGGGCACCTTGATGTCTCCGAAGCACCGCTCCCGCGACTGAGGCCGATGGCTGTCACCGTTGCAAAAGTGACCGCAATTCGCGCCGAGAACGGAATGGTCGAATCATGTCCTAAGCCGAGCTAGATCACTCCGAGTCGGGCCGGTCCCGGCTGCGGCGCGTTTGCCGTCCGGGCCATGATCGGCGCGACGTTCGAGCTGCGCGGGCTGGTGGGTTGCGGCAATGCGGGCAATGCGAACAAATTCGTGCCCCCTAACCAAAAATTTTGGTGCTTTTCCAAAGCTGGTGGCGGCGGTGACTCGTCCCTGCGGGCAACGGCGCGCGCCTGATTCTGCTTGCCCGACTCGCCGGCCAGAGGGCGCGCCACGGCAGTCGTGACGGCAGGTTTTGGCCATGCCGCCCGCACCAGACACATCAAGCCGAATCGCCTCCGCCTCTGCCGGCCATAACCATGGCTGCCGGGGTGAAGGCGGCGCGCGGGCGGACGGCAGCCGCTCCTCGTGTCCCCCTGGTTCCCCCGTGCCGCTGTCTTGGCGGCACCGGGAAGCAGGCGGAGCGCGAGGGATTCATCCAATCCCAACCCTGAATGGACCTCTGACCATGACACCCGCCCCGTTTGCCAGCGGCCCGGCCACGCCGATGCCGCGCATGCTTTCGATTAACGAGGTGGCCGCCATTTTCGGCCGCGCGCCGCGGACGATCCGCAGCTGGGTCGCGCGTGGCCTGCTGAAGCCGGTGAGGGTCGGCCATGCCGTCTTCATTCCCGAAGCGCAGGTCGATGCGCTGATGGGCCTGCCGGAACCCGCCGCCTGCGCTCCCGCCGATGGCCCGGAGATGCTTGGGAACTCAAGCATGTAGGAGCCTTTCCAGGAGCATGTCCCAGTAATCCCAAAACAATGACTGTGATATGCTCCTGGAATTGGCCACACCCTGCCGCAACCTGCCAATCGAATGGATCCGATCCATGAACGCTGCCATCCAGTTGACTTTGGACCTCGAGCTCCCTGCCATCAATACAGCGGATTTGACCATCGCCGGCGCGCTGCAGATTGTTGCCACATGGACCGATCTGCCGCCGGGCCGCCTGCAGAAGTTCCGGACTGCGCTTGCCACGGCAGCAAGGGTGCTGGCACCGCATCAGGCCTCCGGCGCTGCCACGCTGCCCATGAACTGCGCCAGCCTGAGCCGTCTGTTGCAGGCGCCCGCGGCCAGGTTTGGCCTGACGGACGGCCGCATGACCAGCCTGTGCAGCGAGTTGCGCGCCATCCTGCGCCGCCTTGGCCTGCACGCGCCGGATCGCCGCGGCACGGAGCTGCAGTCGCCGGACCTGCTGGCCTGCCAGCAGATGCTGCCGGAGCACCGCCAGCTGGCAACGATCGGCTTCATGCGGTTTCTGGAAGCGGAGCGCATCGCGCCGGCGGCGGCCGATGGTACTACGCTGCAGGCTTACAAGACGTATCTGGCGGAGCGGACCCTGTGCCCGGACCCGGCAGACCGGGCCCGGCAGATCGCCTCGGCCTGGAACTGGGCCTGCCAGAACGTGCCGGGCTGGCCCGGCCAGCCGCTGGTGCGCACGGCCCGCGCCGGCCGCTACTCCTTCCCGTTCGAGACCTACCCGGTGGCCTTCCAGCGGGATGTGGAGCGCTACGCGGCGCGCCTGCGGGGCGATGATCTCGATCACCTGTTCGCCGGGAATCCGTTCGGCGATGATGAGGGGCACGCCGCCGCGTTCCAGCGCCCGCTGCGGCCGGCATCGATCGAGAATCGGCTCTGGTTCGTGCGCATCATCGCCGGTGCCCTGGTCATCTCGGGGATCGATCAGCAGCAGATCACCAGCCTGCGGGACCTGGTCCATCCGGTCACCCGCTGCGAGACAATCCTGCGGTTCTTCCTCAAGCGCCGGGGTGACGGCAAGTCGAGCCCGATGGCCGAGCGCGTGGCCAAGACACTGGTTCTGCTGGCCCGGGACAATTGCCGCCTCCCCGAGGCCGACATTGCCCGCATCGCCAACTGGTCGAAACGGTTGACGCTGCCGCCGCCGGGCGGCCTGACGGACAAGAACACACAGCGGCTGCGGGCGCTGATGCAGCCGCGGGCCCGGGCGATGCTGCTGTGCTTCCCGCAGGAACTGATGCGCCAGGCCGCCCAGCCCTGCCAGACGCCGGAGGCCGCCGCCCGGCTGGCCATGTATGCCGTAGCCATGGAGATCCTGCTGATCTGCCCGATGCGCCGCCAGAACCTCGCCGATCTGCGGCTGGATCTGCATCTGCACCGCCCGGATCCGCGCCTGCGCCGCCTGACCCACATCATCATCGGTGCCGGCGAGGTGAAGAACGCGGTGCCCATCCACTGGCCGATTCCGGCGGAGAGCGCCGCGCTGATCGAGACCTTCATCGCCCGCCACCGCCCGCATCTGGCGGAACCCGCCAACCCCTTCCTGTTCGGCAACGGCGGCCGGCAGCGTGACGCCCAGCATCTCGGGGAATGGCTGTCCGCAGCCGTGACCCGTCAGATCGGGGTGGCGTTCAACGTGCATCTGGCGCGGCATTTTGCCGCGTGGAATTTTCTGCGCGAGAACCCCGGGCAGTATGAGGTGGTCCGGCAGGTGCTCGGGCACCGCAACATCACCATCACCATGGCGCACTATGTCGGGCTGGAGGCCGATTCGGCCGCGCAGCATTTTGACGCCAGCGTGCTGCGCGACCGCCAGGCGGCACGCAAGACTGCCGCGCTCGGCTTCCGCAACGGCGGGCATGCCAGGCGCGCCGGGGCGCGGGGCGCGAAGGGTACGCAGGGTACACAGGGTACCCAGGGCGGGCCGGGCGCACCGGGGATGCGTCCATGACAGCGCCTGCGCTGCCGCGCCTGGTCCCGGTCAGCCGGTGGCCCGGCATCGACCGCCACCTGTGGCATGCGGCCCTGAACGGCGGCGGCACCGGGATCGCGTCCCCGGACGCCCACGCGGCAGAAGCGGCGTATGGCCGCTGGCTGGCTGTCCTGATGGTCCTCGGGCGGCTCGATCCAGCCCAAAGCCCGGGTGAGCGCGTGACGCAAGCTGCAGCACAGGCGTTCATCGCCGAACTGCGGCGGTGCGGCAACAACGACGCGACGATCAGGACACGTCTGTCGTTGCTCTGCACGGCACTGCAGAGTCTGGCACCGCAGATCAGCTTCACCTGGCTGCATCCGCGCCGGTTGCTCGCTGCCGGCGCCCGGCCTGCAGCGGCCGCCAACCGGGATTGGAGCGACTGGCCGGCAGGCGATCAGTTGCTTTGGGAGGCGGGATTGCGGACGGGCGACATCCTCGATCAGCCCAATCATGCGGCGCGGTTGCGTCCGGCCACGCTGCGGTCTGCCGCCGTCGGCTACCGGCGCTGGCTGGCCTTCCTGCGCGGCAACGATCTGCTGGACCCGGATCTGCCCCCGGCGGGGCGGGTGACCCGCGACCACGTCCGCGCGTATTTCAACTGCCTGCGCGAGAGCCATTGCAATGCCAGCGTCATTGCCCGCCACACCGAACTGCGCAGAGCGTTGCAGATCATGCAGCCGGAGCATGACTTTCGCTGGCTGACATCACCGGGCGGCCGGTCGCTGTCGTCGGTGCTGCCAGTGTCGCACAAACCCGTCCGGATCATCGACAGCAAGGTTCT
>CAIPHQ010000539.1 GCA_903864895.1 uncultured Rhodospirillales bacterium | reverse complement strand
TTCCCCGATGGCCGGTTCCGCTTCGCGCCGGATTGGGCGGCGGCGGGCAAGCACCACGCCGGGCTGCCCGCGCTGCCCGACCATTTTGCCAGCAGCGACCCCGCGACGCGGGAGCGGCCGTTCCGCCTGGTCGCCGCCCCGGCGCGATCATTCCTGAACACCACCTTCATCGAGAGCCCCACCGGCCGCAAACGCGAAGTCCGCCCCACCGCACTGCTGCACCCCGACGATGCCGCAAGGCTTGGCGTGCAGGAGGGCGGGCGGGTGCGGCTTGGCAATGCGCTCGGCCAGATCGAGGTGCATGTGCGGCTGTTCACCGGGTTGCAGCCCGGCGTGGTGGTGATTGAGAGCATCTGGCAGAACTCGGATTTCCTCGGCGGCACCGGGGTCAACGCGCTGGTCAGCGACGAACCCGCGCAGCCCGCCGGTGGCGCGGTATTTCACGACACGGCGGTATGGGTTGAATCGGCTGCCGCCGATATCGCACTGGCGGCGGAATAAGCATGGCCTTGCACATCGACTACTATGTCTCGCTGAACTCGCCATGGACCCATCTGGGGGCGGCGCGCATTCAGGCGCTGGCGGCGCAACACGGGGCCAGCCTGAAGCTGTGGCCGGTGGATTTCGGCACCATCTTCGCCGGGTCCGGCGGCCTGCCGCTGCCCAAACGCAGCCCGCAGCGCCAATCCTATCGCTTGCAGGAACTGGCGCGCTGGCGGGAGGCGCTGGGCATTCCGATCAACATCACCCCGAAATTCTTTCCCGCCGCCGAAATGCCTGCCGCGGGCTGCGTGATTGCGGTGCGTGAGACGGTTGGCGGAGAGGCTGCGCTGCGTCTGGCCAACCGCGTGCTGAAAGCCTGCTGGCAAGACGACCTCGACCCCGGCGACCTGCCGACGCTGGAGCGATTGATCGGTGAGGCGGGGCTGGACGGGCCAGCGGTGCTGGCGCTGGGGCAGCAACCGCGCTGGGCGGAGATGCGCCAGCATGACACCGAAGCCGCACTCGCGCGCGGCGTGTTCGGTGCGCCGAGTTACGTGATCGGCGAGGACATTTTCTGGGGTCAGGACCGGCTGGACTTTGTGGCCCGCCGCCTCGCGCGGGGCTGACTCCGGCGCTGGCGCGGGGACGCTGTTGCTGCGTCCCCGCGCCGGCCGTTACACGGCGGCCAGACCGTAAACGTCCGCCGCCTGTTCGGCGGTGATGAACCCGTCCAGCAGATCATCCTTCACCCGCGCCCGGTCGCGCGCTTCCGGCGGTCCCCAGCCACCGCCTGCGGGCGAGGAGATCTTGAGCCGATCACCCGGTTGCAGCGGCACATTGGCGAATTTGCTCGGCGAGACCTTGTTGAACGCCTGCGTGATGGTCAGCCACTCGCCGCTGCCCGCACGGTTGATGAACAACTCCGCCTTGGCTCCGGCATGGCCGCCATGAATGCCCCACGGCGCGATTTTCTGCCGGTCGCTCATGTAGCTGAACGTCATCGGCGTGTCGGTGCAGCGCACGGTCTTGGACAGCGCCAGACCGCCGCGGAACGTCCCGTTGCCGCCCGAGCCATCCACCAGCCTGAATTCCTCCATATGGAACGGGAAGCGGTATTCGAACACTTCCACCGGAATATGCGGGCAGTTGCCGTTGATGCCGCCCACCGCGTCATTGCCATCGGCATTGGCCCGCCCGCCCCAGCCAACCGGGGTCAGGTCGTAGCAGCAGAAGAACTCGCCGGTTTTCAAATCGGTGCCGCCGAACAGGAAGTTGCTGTGCGACGCGCCATCGGTGGCCGCCGCACGCTCCTTCAACGCGCCGGACAGCGCGCCCATCACCACATTGGCAATCCGGCAATGGGTTTCGGTGTTGCCGCCCACGGACGGGCCGGGGAAGTTCACGTTCACCATGCTGCCGGGCGGGGCCAGCACGCGGATGGGGCGGAAGCAGCCGGAGTTCTTCGGGATTGTTGAATCGGTCAGTTGCAGGATGGCATTGAACGCCGCCCCGTGCGCCACGCCCAGCGTGCCGTTGATCGGCCCTTTCGCCTGCTTGGAACTGCCGTGGTAATCGACGATCAGATCGCCACCGCTGACAGTGACTTCGGCGCGGATCTTGTAGGCGCGGTCCTCGATGCCGTCGTCTTCCATGTAGTCTTCAAACACGTAGCGGCCATCCGGAATTTTCTCGATTTCGGCGCGCATCCGCCGTTCCGAATAATCCATCAGCGCATGCACGTGCTCCTCGAACGAGGCGATGCCGTGCTTGCGCACCACATCGGCCAGGCGGCGCTCGCCCAGATCAATCGATGCGATCAGTGCGCGGAAATCGCCATAGTTGTAGCGGGGCGTGCGCACGTTGGCGAGCAGCAGACGCCACACGTCGTCCACGTCCTTGCCGGCCTTCTTGATCTTGACCGGCGGCACGCGCAGCCCTTCGTGGAACACTTCCGTCGCCTCACCGGCAAACCCGGCGGGGGCCATGCCGCCCACTTCGCAGACATGGCCGATGGCCACGGCAAAGGCCAGCAGCTTGCCATCCACGAAGATCGGCTTGAAGAACGTATGCTCCGGCGTGTGCAACCCGCCGCGATACGGATCGTTGTGGAGGATGACGTCACCTTCCTCCAGTTCATCGACCGAGATTTCCGTCACGCACGAGCGCAGCAGCAGCGGCATGCCGCCGATCATCGACGGGCAGAAATCGCCGGTGGCGATCAACTCGCCGGTGGGCAGCGCCAGCCCGCAGGTGAAATCCAGCGATTCGCTGAAGATGGTGGAATAGGACGTGCGCATCAGCGTCACGCCCATGTCGCGGCAGATGGAAACCAGAATGCCGCCGATGATGTTGAGCGAAACCATGTCCATCGGATGTGCTCCCAACGCGGGGTTACGCTGTAATCAGCAATTGGCCGTAGCGGTCCACGTCCAGCGACATGCCCGGCAGCAATACCGTCACCGAGGCATTTTCCTCGATCAGCGCCGGACCCGCGATGCGGTGGCCGCTGCGCAGGTCGTCACGGGTGTAAACCGGCGTGCTCAGCCAGCCCGCATCAAACCACACGTCGCGCACCGAAGCCGGCTTTGCCGGTTCGCTGGCCTGCGCAATTTCCGGCAACTCCACTTCGCCGGTGCGCGCCACGCCGGTGACGATGAAGTTCACAATCTCGGTGTGATCGGGCAACTGGAAGCCGAACCGCGCCTCATGCTGCGCATTGAACGCTTCCAGCAGGCTGGCCACTTCCGCCTCGCTGAAATCGTCGATCTCGATGGGGATTTCCAGTTCGTAGTTCTGCCCCAGATAGCGCATCTCCACACTGCGGCTGATGGCCACCTCGGTGTGCCCCTGTGCCGCCAGTTCGGCGCGGCATTCGCTGACGAGGGCGGCCATGGCACTCGCCGCGCGCGCCCGGTCGAAGAAACGCGAATTCAACTGCACCGTGCGGTGCCGGTCCACGCGCGCATCGGCCATGGTGAAGCCAAAGGCCGAGAACTGGCCGGGGAAGTTCGGAATCATGCCCTTCGGGATGGAGGCTTCGGCCATCAGGTCGCACGCATGCGGCGGCCCGGCACCGCCGAATGCCACCAGCACGAAGTCGCGCGGGTCCAGCCCCTGTTCGGTCAGCACGGTGTGCAGCGCGCCCACCATGTTGTTGTTGGCGATGCGCACAATGGCCAGCGCCGTGCGCTCCACCGGCATGCCAAGCTGTTCGGCAATCGGCGCGATGGCGCGCCGCGCGGCCTCGGCATCCAGTTTCATGGTGCCGCCGAGGAAGTTGCTGGCGCTGATGCGCCCCAGCACCACGTTGGCGTCCGTCACGGTCGGCTTGGTGCCGCCCGCGCCGTAACAGGCCGGACCCGGATTGGCCCCGGCACTTTCCGGCCCGACCACCAGCATCCCGCCCGTGTCGATGCGCGCGATGGACCCGCCGCCCGCGCCGATGGTGCGGATGTCGATCATCGGAATCTGGACCGGTCGGCCCCACTCGATTTCAAAATCGGTGGTGAATTTCTCCCGCCCGTCCACCACGGTGGACACGTCGGTGGAGGTGCCGCCCATATCCAGCGTCACCACATTGGGCAGGCCGAGCAGCTTGGCCACCGCCTTGGCGGCAATCACGCCGCCGGTGGGGCCGGACACCGCAATCTGAATCGGCGATTCGGCCGCCGCACTCAGGCTCATTTCTCCGCCGTTGGAGCGCATCACCACCACATTGGCACCGACGCCGTGGGCGGCGAGTTCGCGGCGCATGGAGCCGATCTGCTTCTCCACCACCGGCTTGATGAACGCGTCGCAGATGGTGGTGGAGGAGCGGAAATGCTCCTTCCACTTCGGCAGCACGTCATAGGAAATCGACACCGGAATGCCCGGCAGATGCTCGGCAAAAATCGCCTTCACGCGGCGCTCATGCACCGGCGTCAGGTACGAGTGCAGCAGCACCACCGCCACTGCGCCCACTTCGCCTTCCGCGCGCAACCGCTGCGCCAAAGCCGCCACCTGCGCTTCATCGAGCGGGTGGATGATTTCCCCCGAAGCGCCGACGCGCTCATCGATTTCATAGGCATGGCGGCGCTGCACGAACGGCTTCGGCTTTACCCATTGCAGGTCGTAATGGTGCTTGCGATTGCCGCGGCCAATGAACGGAATGTCGCGGAAGCCGCGCGTGGTGACATAAGCCACGCAGGCACCCTTGCCCTCCAGCAGCGCGTTGGTGGCCACCGTGGTGCCGATACGGATGGTGCCGATGGCGTCAACCTGCCCGAAAGTCTTCAGGCCGGTCATGATCGCTTCAATCGGATTATGCGGCGTCGAGAGGTTCTTCCAGACTTTCAGCGTGCGTCCGGTTTCGTCATAGGCCACGAAATCGGTGAAGGTGCCGCCAATATCCACGCCAAGCCGGTAGCGATTCTGCATGATGGTACGCGCCCCCTAAGTGCTTCCCGGATGGCCGCCGTTCAGGCGGCGGAAACGGCCTCGGCGCGCAACCGCTGCGTCCGCTCGGCTTCCCACGTGATGCACCATTCAGAGCAATAGATGGTGCCGTTGCGGACCAGCATTGACGGCCCGGCCTTGGCGGGCTTCTCGTACAGCAACAGCCCGCAATTGGCGCATTTGTGATACGCCTCCACATACATCCGGTTCGGCGCGAATTTCATGTGCGGCTCCGTCCCACGGCCGAGAGTCTGATGAAACAGCCTGTCATCTGCCGACAGGGCCGTCAATCAAGCCGCGTCAGGTGTTTTTGCGATACGCGTAGTTGGCGTCGATGCGCTCCATCAGATAATCGCCGTACACCACCGGCGGGAACTGCGCCGGGGTGCCTGCCGGCACGCAGCAGGGCAGCGGTGCCACTGCCACATCTGCTGCCATGTCATAGAAATACGGCAACGAGTAGCGATCCGCGCCCGAGCGGTTGATGACCCGGTGCGGGGTGGAGCGCCAGCGCCCGTTGCTCCAGCGCGCGCCCATGTCGCCGATATTCACCACGAACGCATCCTCGATCGGGGTGGCGTCGATCCAGCGGTGGCCGCGGCTGCGCACCTGCAGCCCGCCACGATTGTCCTGTGCCAGAATGGTGATGAAGCCGTAATCGGTGTGCGGGGCCGAGCCATATTGCCGCTCATCCGCATCCGGCGGGCTGGGCGGATAGTGCAGCAGGCGCAGAAACGTGGTGGGGCGCTGGAAATACGCATCCAGCCCCGCCGGCGGCAGGCCCAGCGCCACCGCGATCATGCGTGTCATCTGCTGGCCCAGATGGCGCAGTGCCGCATCGTACGCGGTGATGGCGGCGCGAAAGCCTGCCGGGCGCTCCGGCCACTGGTTCGGCCCATCCAGCGGACCGGTTTCGGCCCCCGGTGCCACCTCATGCATCAGCATGAAGGATTCGCTCAGATTGGGCCGGGTGGCCTTTTCGATGGAGGAGGTCACGATCACTGACGAGGCCATGCCCATATAGCCGCGATGCGCTTCGTTGATGCGGATGCGCTGCTTTTCCGCCAGCGGCAGCGCATGAAAGGCGGCACTCTGCGCGAACGCAGCGCGGCGCACATCGGCGTCTACGCCATGATTGACGATATAGCAGAAGCCGAACGCGCGGCAGGCGGCGTCGAACGCGCCACCCATCCGGGCCAAGGCCACGGCATCACCCGCGCCGGCGGCTTCGGCCAGCCCGGACAGATCAACAATCGGCAGCGTCTCGCCCACGGCACACCTCCGCCGGGCACGCTAGGAGCCTGTCTCGGTAATCACTAGCCGAAGCGGTATGAAATGCGATTCAGTGTGTCGCATGAGCAAGACTTTCCGCGCGTGGGATGTTGACCAGGGCTGGTTGCTGCCGCCCTCGGTGCATGAGTTTGTTCCGTCTG
>CAIPHQ010000538.1 GCA_903864895.1 uncultured Rhodospirillales bacterium | reverse complement strand
GTGCCGCTGGGGGCACTTTTGCAAGCGCCCGCCGGGGTGGAGGCGGTGCAGGAACTCGGACCCGCCGATGCGGTGGCCGGGCGCTGTATTCTGGTGATCGAGAATGATCCGGATGGTCTGGACGGCATGCGCGCATTGCTGGAGTCGTGGCGCTGCACCTTGCTGGAAGCCAGCGGCACCGATGCTGCCATGGCCGCGACCGCGGAGCATGGCTGCGCGCCAGATCTGGTGATTGCCGATTATCATCTGGACGACGGTGCCATCGGTACCGATACCATCACAGCAGTGCGGCGCGTGTGGGGTGAGCAGGTGCCCGCACTGGTGATTTCCAGCGACCGTTCGGCGGATTTGCGTGCGCGGATGAAAAGCAGTGGGCAGGCGTTCCTGCCCAAGCCGACCAATCCGGCCCGTCTGCGCGCGATGATGAGTTACCTGCTGCGTCAGCCACCGGCCGCGTGAAGCAGCGGCGACATCGGTTCGTGTGAGGCGCGCTGGAACGACACGATGGCCTGCGCGCGCGTTGCCACACCGAGTTTGCGCAGGATCGAGGTCATGTGCGCCTTGACGGTGTTTTCGCTGATGTGCAGTTCGTTGGCGATCTGCTTGTTGGATTTGCCCTTGGCCAGCAGCCCCAGCACCGCAATCTGCCGCCCGGTCAGCGGCGTGCCCAGCGCATCCGGGTCATCGCTGTGGCGGGCAGGCGGCGTGTCCAGACCGGGGAAGTGCACGCCGCCCGCCAGCACATCGCTCAGCGCCTGATGCAGTTGCTCGGTGGGGGCCGATTTCGGCACAAATCCGGCCGCACCGCAGGTCATGGCCTGCCGCACCGTGGCCGGATCGCTGGCCGAGGAAATCACGATCACCGGCGTGCCGGGCACCTTGCCGCGCAGAGAGACGAGATCGTTCAGCCCCTTTGACCCGGGCATCACCAGATCAAGCAGGATCAGGTCGAAATCATCGTCGCGTTCCACGGCGGCAAACAGCGCGCTGGTTTCGGTGGCTTCGTGACAGACGAACGCCACGCCGCGCGCGGCCATCATGTGCCCCACCACGTCGCGCACCGCTTCGCGGAACAGCGGGTGGTCATCGGCAATCAGGATCTTGAACATGGCCTGGCCCTCCCGGTGCCGGTCGCCGCTTCGTTATTCCCATTATAATATGACGAAGCCGTTGCCAAGAATTACCGCCGCTGCCGCTACTCGGCCATACGACCTTTGGGCAATTTCTTCCCGGCGTTGTTATGCTCAGTGTGCCGCCCACTCCGCGCGTGCCAACGATGCGGGCGGTCCCGGCGTGCCGGGAATAACTGAGCAGGAGGAAATATCAGAATGACGATGAAACGCCACTGGCTGGCCGGCGCGTGCATGACGCTGGGCCTGATGATTTCGGCATCCGCCACCGTTCGCGCCGATGACGCGCTGGACAAGGCCGCCGCCGATCCGAACAACTGGGCCATGTACAGCCATGGGTATGACAACACCCGCTTCAGCCCGCTGAAGGAAATCACCCCGGCCAATGTCGGCAACCTGAAGCTGGCCTATGCGTTCCAGCTCGGCTCGCTGCGCTCCAACGAATCCTCGCCGTTGGTGATTGGTGACACGCTGTATGTCACCACCTCCTGGGGCCCGAAATACGTCTATGCGCTGAATGCCAAGACCGGCCAGCAGAAGTGGAAATACGAGCCGGAAATCCCGGAAGACGTGCTGCAGTACGCCTGCTGCGACGTGAACAGCCGTGGCGTCAGCTATGGCGACGGCAAGCTGTTCGTCGGCCGTCTGGATGGCAAGCTGGCGGCACTGGATGCGGCGACCGGCAAGGAACTCTGGGTTGCCGATGTGGTGGACTACAAGCAGGGCTCGGTGATCACCTCGCCGCCGGTTGTGGCGAAGAATGTGGTCATCACCGGCTTCGGCGGCGGCGAATACGGCGCGCGCGGCAGCCTGCAGGCCTACGACATCAAGACCGGCAAGCAGGTGTGGAAGACCTTCACCGTCCCCGGCCCGGGCGAAGCGGGCAACGAGACGTGGAAGGGCGACAGCTGGCAGCATGGCGGCGGCGTGGCGTGGCTGGTGGGCTCGTATGATCCCAAGACCAACACGGTGTTCTACGGCACGTCGAACCCCGGCCCGTGGAACTCGGTGGTGCGCAGCACCGGCGACAGCAACTACGGCAAGCTGACCAACCTGTACACCTCCAGCACCGTGGCGCTGGATGTGGACACCGGCAAGATCAAGTGGGGCGTGCAGAGCACCCCGGAAGACGCCTGGGACTATGACGGCGTGAACGAACTGGTGCTGGCCGACCTGAAGATCGGCGGGCAGGCCACCCCGGTCTACATGAAGGCCGACCGCAACGGCTTCTTCTATGTGGTGAACCGCGAGACCGGCAAGATCGTCTCGGCCGAGAAATACATCTACCAGAACTGGGCGGAAAAGGTTGATCTGGCCACCGGCCAGCCGGTTGAGATCAGCGAGAAGCGTCCCGGCCCGAACCATCCGGTGAAGGACGTGTGCCCGAACCTGATCGGCGGCAAGAACTGGCAGCCGATGTCGTTCAACCCGGACACCGGGCTGGTCTACATCCCGACCAACAACGTCTGCATGGACTGGTCGGTCAGCGATGTGAACTACAAGAAGGGCGTGTTCTATCTCGGCGCCGACTTCCCCACACATGGCGGCCCCGGCGGCTTCCTCGGCGAACTGGTGGCGTGGGATCCGGTGGCGCAGAAGAAGGTCTGGAGTGTCAAGACCGACCTGCCGTTCAACGGCGGCACGCTGAGCACCGCAGGCGGCCTGACCTTCTGGGGCGACCTGCATGGCGTGTTCCATGCCTACGACGCCAAGTCCGGCGCCGAAGCGTGGAAAGTGGGCCTCGGCTCCGGCATCGGCGCGGGCCCGATCAGCTTTGCGGTTGACGGCAAGCAGTATGTGGCCGTGGTGGCGGGCCGCACCGCGTCGATCCCGGCGTTCCTGGGCGATGTGGGCAAGGCGATGACGGCGGCGACCCCCGAGGGTGGCACGCTGTTCGTGTTCACCGAGTAATGCGCGGGAGCTTTTCCCGCGTGGTGCGCAGGCAGGCCGTAAAGGCCTGCCTGACTGCCATGCTCCTCGGCGCGATGCTGGTTCCGGCGCGCGCTTGGGCCGCCGAGCCGTTGCGGCTGTGCGCCGACCCGGCCAACCTGCCGTTCAGCAGCGATCAGGCCGCCAAACCGGGCCTGTATGTGGAAATTGGCCGCGCCATTGCCGCGGCGCTGGGCCGTCCGTCCGAGACGGTGTGGTCGCTGAGCTATTTCGGCAAGCGCAACCTGCGCGAGACGCTGCTGGCGGGCCAGTGCGACATCGCCGTGGGCCTGCCGGACGAAGCGGACTTCATGGGTCCGCGTGTGATCTTCACCAAGCCCATCCTGTCGCTGGGCTATGCGCTGCTGGTGCCGCCGAAAACCCCGGTGCTGCGGCTGGATGATCTGGCAGGCCGCCGCGTGGCGGTGCAATTCGGCTCTCCGCCGCAAAGCCTGCTGGCCACGCGCAACGACATCACCGGTGTCACCGCACTCAGCCCGGAGGAGGCGGTGCAGTCCATCGCCGCCGGCAAGGCGGACGCGGCGTTCATCTGGGGGCCATCGGCCGGCTATCTGAATCAAAGCCAGTTGCAGGGCGCGTGGCAGGTGATTCCGGTCAGCGGTCCGGGGATGCAGTGGCGGGCCGCCATCGGCCTGTCGCGCAAGCAACCGGCCCTGCGGGACGCGGTGGATGCGGTGCTGCCGGGTCTGTCTGGCACCATCACAACCTTGGCCGCGGCCTACGGGTTTCCGGCGGGTGAGCCGATCAAGGTGGGGTCTGCCGCAGCACCGGGTGCCGTGGTGCTGACCACGGAGGACCAGCCGCCCCCGGTGGCACCGTCGGACGCGCAATCGCCTGATCCCAAAATGGTCGCCGAAGGCAAGGAACTGTTCAACGGCACCTGCGCGCACTGCCACGGCCCCGATGCCGTGGTGTCAGAACGGCGGATCAATCTGCGGCTGTTGAAGCATCGCTATAACGATGAGATGGACCAGGTGTTCCTGTTCACGGTCACGCATGGACGTCCGGCGAAGGGAATGCCGAACTGGACTGGTATTTTCAGCGAAGACGACTTCACGCGTATTCTCGCGTTCCTGAAAACCATTCAGCAGGACTGAATTGCCGCGTCACGCAGGCAGCGATGCCGGCGTGACGCGCATTGTATTTGAGTTTGTATCGCGAATGTCAGGAAGTGTCGTCGAAGCGTAGCGGAAGCTTCACACAATTCCGTGATGAGGTGGATATACCCCGATCACCGAAAATTTGCTTTGGGGGTCGGGATGAATCGGGTTTCTAGGGTGGCTGCCGCCATTATGGCGTGCGGCATGGTGATGGCCGCGGGTGCCGCGCAGGCCGATAACGTGATCGCGCGCTGGATTCAGATCGGGCCGGGCAGCACGTCCGCCACCCCCACCATTGCCAACTTTGGCGACAACCCGTTCAGCACCACCAACACCGTGCTGGCGCGCGCCATCGTCACTGACGGCGTCTGCCCGGCTGCGACGCTGGATCACAGCTCGGTGCTGACCATGAACGCGCGCTTCGCGGGCAGCCAGCTGACCGGCACGGCCAGTCTGGCCACAACGATCCCCAGCGGCGGCACGGCGCCCACGGCTGTTCCCGGCGTAAATCCGCTGCCTGGCTCGCCCGGCAAGACCACCGCCGCGGCCGGGTATCCGCAGTATTTCATCAACGGCAACAATACCGCCGGCACCGTGCTTCCCGGCATCAATGGCGGCCCGGCGGCCACCAGCGCCTGGACCGAGTGCGAGGCCATCGTGCCCGCCGGGCACACCACCGCCACCATCGGCGGCGTGGACCTGAAGCTGCCGGTGGCGCACCCGCAGCGCATTCTGGTGATCGCCGACACGGGCTGCCGCATCAACGGCAACAAGTCCGCCAGCGGCGGCAACCAGCAGAACTGCCAGGACGCGCGGGCATTTCCGCTGAACTACCTGTCCAACTACGAAGCCACCTTCAAGCCCGATCTGATCGTGCTGGTGGGCGATGTGTTCTACCGCGACACCAACTGCAAGACGAGCGGGGCCGACACGTTTGCCGGGTGCAGCAATTCCACCAGCAGCGCCTTTGAGACATGGGGCGACACATTCGACTCGTGGAACGGCGATTTCTTCTTTCCGGCCAAGACGCTGCTGGCTTCCGCCCCGTGGGCGATCGCGCGCGGTAACCATGAAAGCTGCGGCCGTGGCGCGCGCGGCTGGTTCGCGCTGCTCGACCCGCATCCGTACGACTTCAGCAAGGTCGGCTGCAACGGCGTCTATACCAACGCGCAGAAGAACGCCGCCGGCACCGCGCCGAACCTGACCGCCAACTACCACAACGACTTCACGCCGACCTTTCCGGTGCCGGTTGGCACGGGTGTGAACCTGCTGATCCACGACTCAAGCTTCGCCACCGATGGTTCGGTGGACGCACCCACCGCGACCAACTACGACGCCGAACTGACAGCGGTGCTGACCAGCCTCGGCGCGTCGTCCACCAACGTGTTCGTCTCGCACAAGCCGGTGTTCGGCCTTGCGGGCAACTACGTGCCCAGCAACAACGGCACGGGCGGCTTCGGCACCGCCGGCGCGGGCGGCAAGGACAATGCCGGTGACTTCACCGAGCAGGCGACTTTCACCGGCACCTATGCCAACAGCGCGTTCAGCAGCACGCTGACCTCGGGCCTGACCAGCCAGATCGGCCTGTTCCTGCACGGTCACATCCACCAGCTTCAGTACATCAAGGGAATGCCGCACTTCCCGCCGTCGCTCATCGTCGGCACCGGCGGTGACCTGCTGGATGCGGATCTGGGCCTTGTGGTGTCCGGCGCGACCGTGACCACGCCCGATGGCTGGACGGCCAACCCGGCCTTTACGCAGACCGCTGGCACCTTCGTGATCAACAAGCTCAGCGGCACCACGACAGAAGCCTTCAGCAAGACCTACTCGCTGGATCAGTTCGGCTTCGCCGTGCTGGACGCGATCAACACCGCTGGCACGACGACCGGGTTCACCGCCAATGCCTACAAGGTGACCTCCAGCCGCGCCGGCCGCTGCACGATCACGCTCGGCAATGGTGCCGGCCAGTCGCGCGACATGGCCTGCAACTTCTGACCCTCCCACCCCGCCACGCGCGGCTGCCGGCAGCAATGCCGGCAGCCGTTTGCGGCGGTGACGGCTTGATCTGATCTGGAAGTCTGTTTCTGCGCATGACCTTCGCCCCCACCCACCTTCAGCCCGAGCCGCCGGACGGCGCGTCGAGCCCCGGATTGCCGGGTCTGGGCGTGGCGGTGGCGGGGTTGCGCGTGGCGCGGCGCATGGCGCTGGCGCTGGGACTGCCGGCCGCCGTGCTGGCCGCAGGTGTGGCGGCGGCGCTCTGGCAGCCGGGACCGCTGTGGCTGCGGGAGGCAATGCGCGGCGGGATGCTGCCGCTGGGGTTGGCCTCTCTTCTGATTGCCTTGTCCGGCCTGTCCGGGACGCTGGCCGTGGCGTGGGCACGGCGCCGGGCCTCACTGGCCCCCGTCCCGATGCCGGTGGCACCTCGCTGGCGGGCCTGGCTACGGCCCGGTGGCTTTGGCGATGCGTTGCTGATCGGCCGCATGGCGCGAATCCCGCAAGCGGTGCTGGCCGTCCCGGTCGCTGTGCTGGCGGGCTTGTGCGCCTGGTATCTGCGCCCGATGGGCGGCCCTGTCCTGTCGGCCGACCTCTGCTTTGGTCTGGGCGGGGCGATGATCGTTCTGGGGTTCCCGCTGCTGGTGGCCGAGCGCCAGATGGCCGCTGCCAGCGAAGCCGAACTGCCGGAGGCTGCCGGGCTGCGCAGCCTGCTGCTGCTGCCCGCGCTGGTCTGGCCGCTGTTGGGCGCGCTGGAAATCGCCGCCGGGCTGGGTGCGCCGCTGACGGGCCAGATTGGCCGCGCTTTGGCGCTCGCACTGGTGCTGGTGGCCGCCGAACTGGCCGTGCGCGCCGTACTGCGCCTGTTCCTGCCGCCGCCCGCGCCGGATGCCGCACGCGGGGCGGTGACGTCTGCGCTGGCCAGTGCTCTGGCCGCCGGCGCACGCGGGCAGGGCGGTCTGGCCGCGCCGATCCGCGAGCATCTGGGCATCGACTTCGCGCGAAGCTGGGCGCTGGCCTATGTCCGGCAGGCTCTGCCGGTGGTGGCATTGCTGCTGCTGGTGTTCTGCTGGGCGCTCAGCGGGGTGGTGATGGTGGGCACCGACCGGCGCGCCATTTATGAACGCTTCGGTGCCCCCGTGGCCGTGCTGATGCCGGGCGCGCATCTGATTCTGCCGTGGCCGATGGGCACGCTGCGCTGGCTGGACTACGGCACGTTGCATCAGGAACCGCTGGGGCTGGCCGATGCGGCGGCGCTGCCGGAAGCCACCGTGGCCGCCGAGGCCGTGCCGCCGCCAGCCGCCGACCGGCTGTGGCTGCAGGCGCACCCGTCCGAGGTGATGCTGCTGCTGGCCAGCCAATCCACAAGCCAATCGGCCCCGCAGCAGGGGTTTCAGGCGGTCAGTCTGGACGTGCGGGTTGTCTGGCGCGCGGGCATGACCGGCGAGGGTGCCCTGCGCTTTGCCTATCGCGCGGCTGATCCGCAGGCCTTGGTGCGCGGTGCCGCCGGGCGGGCGGCCGCCGGGTTCTTTGCCGCGCGCACGCTGACCGATGTGCTGGGCGAAAACCGCGCCGTGATGGCCGAACATCTGCGCCATGCCACGCAACAGGCGCTGGACGGTTTCGACAGCGGCATCGAGGTGGTGGCTGTGGTGATCGAGGCAATCCACCCGCCCGCCGGGGCGGCGGATGCCTATCACGCGGTGCAGGCCGCCGAGATCGCGTCCCAATCCAGCATCTCCGACGAGCGTGGCCGTGCCGAGGGCGTGCGCGCCGCGTCGCGGCAGACCGCGAACGACCAGATCAACGCCGCCCGCGCCGTTGCCGCCGAGACCGTGGGTCTGGCGCGGGCGGAAAGCATCCGCTTCACCGCCGACCGCAGCGCGGCACAGGCGGGCGGGGAGGCTTTCATGCTGGAGCGGTATTTCACCGCGCTGGGCGGCGCGCTGGCCAAGGCGCACTTGACCATTCTGGACCACCGGATCGAAGCGGCTGACGCGCCCGTGCTGGACATCCGTCCGCCCGCGGCCGCGCCTGCCAGCACCGGTGGCGGGGAGTAGGCGGATGCTGCATCTGCACGACCACGGCGACGAACATCACCACGACCATGAACATGGGCACGGGCATGGCCACGGCCATCATGGCCACGACCACGGCCCGCACACCCAGCCGTTTGACATCAAGGCGCCGCGCTGGCGGGTGGCGGTGCGGTTTGCGCTGGCGTTCGGACTGCTGGGCGGGGCCATCCTCGCTGCCGCCTCGGTGATGGTGCCGCCGGGCGAAGCCGTGGTGGTCACGCAATTCGGCAACCCGGTGCGGGTGCTGACCGAGCCGGGGCTGGCGTGGAAGCTGCCGGTGCCGGTCCAGGGCACCATCCCGGTGGATTTGCGGCTGCGCACCACCTCAACCGGCTTGCAGGATGTCGGCACGCGCGACGGGTTGCGCGTGCTGGTGCAGGCCTATGTGGCGTGGCAGGTGCCAGCCGATCCCGATCGGGTGCGCCAATTCCTGCGCGCGGTGCGCAATGAGCCGGATGAGGCGGCGCGGCAGTTGCGCAGCTTTGCGGGCTCGGCGCTGCAAGTCACCGCGGGCGGGTTCGATCTGGCCGATTTGGTGAACACCGATCCGGCGCGGGTGAAACTCGCGGCGTTCGAGGAAAAACTGGCCGCCGAAATCGCGCGCCAGATGCTCGACACCTACGGCATCGCGGTGCGGCAGGTGGGCATCGAGCGGCTGAGCCTGCCGGAAGGCACGCTGGCCGCGACCGTGGCGCGGATGCGCACCGAGCGTGAGACGGTGGCCGCCCAGCGTACCGCCGAAGGGCTGCGCGCGGCCGCGGAAATTCGCTCCAACGCCGCGCGCGACGGGCGCATTGCCGTGGCGCAGGCGCGCACCGAGGCCGCTGAAATCGAGGCGGCGGCGCGGCGGGAAGCGGCGGAGATTCATGCCAAGGCGTATGAGGGCGACCCGCAGCTTTACGTGATGCTGCGCTCGCTGGACTCGCTGGCGGGGATTGTCGGGGGCAACACCCGCATCGTGCTGCGTACCGATGCTGCGCCGTTCAACATGCTGGTGCAGGGCCCCGCCATGGCCGGGCTGCCCGCGCCGTCCGGCGTCGCCTCGGCGGCGGGAGGCGCTGTGAAATGACCGCCGCCGCCCCCATGCCGCAGGCGGCGCAGGTGCCGGACGGGCCGGTGGCCCAGTCTGTGCGCATTGCGTTCCGTGCGCTGTATGCGGTGATGCTGCTGCTGGCAGTGGGCTGGGCGACCGGCAACATAAGGCAGGTGCCGCCGGGCAGTCAGGCGGTAATTCTGCGGCTCGGTGCCGTGGCGGGCGTGCAGCAGGCAGGGCTGGTGCTGGCGTGGCCGCGCCCGCTGGACCGTGTGGTGCTGCTGCCGGGCGGCGACCGGCAGATGGAATTGCCCGTGGTTGCGGGATCAGCCCGCGCGCCGGGCATCGAGGATGAGGTCAGCCGGATGGCGGGCGACCGCCCGCCGGAGGAGGCCGGGGCGTATCTGACCGGCGATGGCGGCGTGGTGCTGCTGTCCGCCCGGCTGACATGGCGCATTGCCGACGCTGCTACTTATTATGTGACCGCCGATCACGTGGCCCCGGCGCTGCGCCGCCTGTTCCTGGCCGCTGCTGCCAGCGTAGCGGCGCGGCATGATCTGGATGATTTCATGGTGGTGCGCCCCGAGCACGCCGCCGACCCGCAGGCGCAGGCGCAGCGGGCCGCGATGCGCGGCGATCTGGTGCGCGCGGTCAATGCAAGGTTGCAGGCGCTGGACCGCGCGGGCAGCGGCCTTGGCGTGGAAGTGGTGCGCGCGGACGTGGATGCGCTGCTGCCGCCAGTGGCCAAGCAGGCGTTCGACCATGTGCTGGTGGCGTCACAGGTGGCCGAGCAGGGGCTGGCCGCCGCCCGCACCGATGCGCTGCGCACCGCCCAGAGTGCCGACCGCGACCGCGACCGCCTGTTGGCCGCGGCACACGCGGCGGCGGCCGAACTGCTCAGCACCGCCCATAACGACACCGCGGCGATTGCGGCACTTGAGCGCGACATGAACCCCGCTGCGCGCCCGAACCTGCTGGACCAGACATGGCGCGAGCGCATCGCGGGCGTACTGCATCAGGCCAGCGTGGTCAGTGCCGTGGATGCACGCGCCGTCAGCCGGATGATCCTGCCCGGAGGTGGCACACGATGAGCGCCACCACCTTCGAATCCAGCGCCGGGTTCCGCCTGCAAGGCCTGCTGGAACGCGCCGAGCGCGTGCTGCTGGCGGTGCGGCTGACATTGGCGATGTTCGCCGCCGGTCTGCTGCTGGTGGCCATCGGCTGGGAGTATTTCTTCCCGGCGGAAACCGCCGTCGCCACGCTGGTCGCGGGCGGGGCTGCGGTGCTGGTGGCCATTCCGGTGCTGGGGGCGGCGTGGCAAAGCCTGCGGGCGCCCAGCCTGCATGGCGTCACCGACCGCCTGATCGCCATTGCGCTGGTGGCCGCATGGGCCAGCGGCGACCTGATGGCGGCGGCGCTGCTGCCCATCGTGATGATCATCGGCCACGTTCTGGAAGAGCGCAGCCTGCTCGGCTCGCGTGAGGCAATCCGCGCGCTGAGCCGTCTGGCCGAGACCACCGCGCGCCGCCTGCGCGCTGATGGCGGCGTGGAGGTGGTGGCCACCGAAACCCTGCGCCCCGGCGACCTGATCGAACTGCGCGCGGGCGACCGCGTGCCGGTGGACGGCACCATCCGCAGCGGCCATGCGAGCCTCGATCTCGCCTCGCTGACCGGCGAATCGGTGCCGGTGGAAGCCGGCCCCGGTGAGACGGTGCTGGCCGGGTCCATCAACACCGACGGGCGGCTGGAAGTGGCTGTGACCCGCGTGGGGGCCGAGACCACGCTGGGCGCGATCATCGCACTGATGCGCACCGCCGAGCGCGCCAAGCAGCCGGTGACGCGCCTGCTGGAACGCTATGCCGGGCAATACATGGTGCTGGTGCTGATGGTCGCCGCCGGGACATGGCTTGTCTCCGGCAACACGGCGGCGGCGCTGGCGGTGCTGGTGGCGTCCTGCCCCTGCGCGCTGGTGCTGGCCGCCCCGGCCACCTCGATTGCCGCCATCGCGGTCGCGGCACGGCACGGCATTCTCATCAAGGGGGCCGCGTTTCTGGAAAACCTCGCCGAGGTCAACTCGGTGGTGTTCGACAAGACCGGCACGCTGACCACTGGCGAACTCACGCTGCAAGGGGTGGCGGGCGACGCGCAAGCACTGGGCATCGCCGCCGGTCTGGGCGCGAACAGCAGCCACCCGGTCAGCCGGGCGGCAGCACGCAGTCTGGCGGCGGGCAGCCATGCCGCCGTGCAGGATGTGCGCGAACTCGGCGGTTTCGGGCTGACCGGCACGCTGGCTGGCCTGCCCGTGGCGTTCGGGCGGCCCGATCTGTTCGCCCGCCTTGGTATTGCCTGCGGCACCCCGCCCGATCATGACGGCCCCATCGGCGGCGTCAGCCGGGGTGATAAATTCCTTGGCTGGCTACTGTTTGCCGACCAGCCCCGCCGGGCGGCGGCGGGCGCGCTGGCCGATCTGCGCGGGCTGGGACTGACCCGGCAGACGCTGCTGACCGGCGACCGGGCCGCCGTGGCGCGGCGCATCGGCGGGCAACTGGGTATCAGCGAGATTTTCGCCGAAGCGTTGCCCGAACAGAAGATGCAGCGCGTGCTGGCCGAAATTCGCGGCGGCTTCCGCCCGATGGTGGTGGGCGACGGCATCAACGACTCATTGGCGCTGAAAGTCGGCGCGGTGGGCGTGGCCATGGGCGCGCAGGGCACCGACGTGGCGCTGGCCTCGGCCGATATCGTGCTGATGACCAGCGATCTGCGCCGCCTTGCCACCGCCATCCGGCTCAGCCGCCGCTGCCGCCGGACCATTCAGATCAACGTGGCGCTGGGGCTGGGCTGGACGCTGGTGCTGGTGGGGCTTGCCGCCGCCGGAGAGCTTGGCGCGCAGGGCGCGGTGGTGGCCGCGCTGCTGCACAACCTGTCCACCTTCCTCGGCCTCGCCAATGCCGGACGGCTGCTGCTGTTCGACGAAATCGGACCGGCGCTGCCGGCCCGTCCTGCTTCCCTCCAACCCGAGGGCGGGCCTGTTGCCGCCCTTGCCACATCCTGACGCTTTCCAAGGAGACCGACCGATGACCCTCCGCCTGAAACTTGCCGCTGCCGTGCTGTTGTCCGGCTTTGCCGGGGCCGCCAATGCCGCCACCATTGAAACCAATGCGGACAACTGGGCCGCCGATGCGGCCTCGGTGGGGTCGGGTGACGTGGGCTATACCACCAG
>CAIPHQ010000537.1 GCA_903864895.1 uncultured Rhodospirillales bacterium | reverse complement strand
GTAGCTTTGCTGAAAGAACAACTGCCACGGCGCCACCGTGGTGCCGACGATGGCGATCACCAGCAACAGCACGTCCGATACGCGGCCTTCGGGCAGGCGCGGCACCACGAAATCATGGCCAATCTGCGCCAGCGGCGGGTGGACCAGCAGGAACACCGGCACCAGCAGGAAACTGCCGCCCACCAGCAGCATGGCAAACCGCTCGAAGCGGCGGAAATCTCCTGTGCCTGCGGCGGCGATGGTCAGCACGGCGGCGGCCACCACGCCGGGCAGGCGCGGCACGCCCAGCGTATCCAGCGCCAGAGAGATGCCGATGAACTCGGTCACGATGGTCAGCGCGTTCAGCGCGAACAGGTCAATGGCACTGAACGCGCCCCAGAACTTGCCGAAGCGCTGCAGGATCAGCCGTGCATGGCCCACGCGCGTCACCACGCCCAGCCGCAGCACCATTTCCTGATTCACATACAGCACCGGCACCAGCAGCAGCAGCGTCCACAGCAGCGTGGTGCCGTAGTTCTGCCCGGCCTGCGTATAGGTGGCGAAGGCGCCCGCGTCGTTGTCGCCGACCATCACGATCAGGCCGGGGCCAAGCACGGCCAGCAACGTGCGCCAGCGTGTGCGCAGGCCGCCTGCGGGCGGGTGCCCGGCATGGCCGACGGTACCGAACGCGCCGCGAATTTCGCCGGCGTCCTCGACGGTTATGGCTTTTGCGGCAACAGCAGGCTGCCAAGCCCCGCCGCTGCCCGCGTTGGTGTCCAGATAGGCGGCCATTGGCGCCTCCGTGTGCTCAAGCCTGTTGCTCAAGCCCGGAGACGGAGGCCGCCTGCAGTCAGTCTATGACTGACCCAAACGCGGTCTCACCCGGTCCCCGGGCGGCGAAACAGCCCTTGCGGATGACGGCAGCCGGCAAGCGCCGACTGTGGTACTCCGTGGGCTGACTGCTAGATCGCGGTTTCATGAGATCCCTGGGTCCGGTTGCGGGCCGGCGGCTGCCGGTGCCTGACGCGCATCCCGCAGGGACGCGCAACAAGTCATTGAGAGAGTTACGCATCCCGCGCGCGGGATCAAGTAGGGTGTGACATGTCTGTTGCAGCCGTGCTTCAAGCGCAGCGCAACGCCCGAATAGGCTCGCCGCCATGCCGAACGCCCTGTCCGTCTGTCTGCGCTGGCTGTGCGTGGCACTGTCCTGCGGCCTCGCGGGCACTGCCATGGCGCAGACGCCACCGCTGCCCAAGGTGCTCTCGGTGACCGATCTGGGCACTGTGCAGCAGAATGCGGTGATCACCGGGCGGGACGGCACGTTCTCGGCGCTGTACGGCGGCGCCTCGTACTGGAGTTTTGGCGACACCGCGATGCGCCGCGCCAATGCCAGCGGGGCGAATTTCATCGCCAACACGCTGTCCCGCGCCACCAGCCTGCAAGCCGCGCCGGGCATCGTGCTGGATCAGGACTATCTGGACAGCAGCAAGACCCCCGCCGCCTTCATCCCGCTGACCGATGCCGAGCAGGCCTACAACACCGCCCACGCCACGCTGCCCGGCGGCGGCTGCGCGCAGACGCCGTGCGGGTCGAGCATCGCGGTCTGGGGGGAGCAGGTGGTGCCGGACCCGGCGCGCCACCGCCTGCTGTTCTTCTTCAACGAAATCAGCCGCATCCCCGGCAACGCCAATTTCACCGTGCTGGGCGCGGGGGTGGCCATCGGCACGCCCGGGGCGGACGGGCTTGCCGTCACCCGCCCCGATGCGGGGGCGGCGGGGGCGGCCAACACCGCGCTGCTGTGGAATGCGCCCGATTTTCCCTACGCCAATGGCGGGCTGGTGGTGGGCAACATGGTCTATGCCTACGGCCAGAACCCGCAGGGTCTGGTGATGAACGTGCCGCTGGCCCGCGCCCCGTTGGCGCAGGCGGACCAGCACGCGGCGTGGCAATACTACGCGGGCAACGGGGGCTGGAGCAGCGACCCGGCGGCGGCGGTGACGGTGTTGCAGGGCGGGGCTGCCGGCAATGCGGTGTTCTGGAATGCCTATCTGGGCGCCTACATGGCGGTGTATTCCGCGCCGTTCAGCAACAAGGTCTATTGCCGCGTCGCGTCCCAGCCCTGGGGGCCGTGGTCGGCGGCGCTATTGCTGTTCAGCGGCCAGCCCGGCCAGAGCGGCACCGTGGACTACGCGGCGCTGGCGCACCCGGAATTCGCCACCGGCAACGGCCAGACCCAGTACATCACCTATGTCCGCACCACCGGGTTTCTGAAGATGGAAATCCGTCAGGTGCAGGTGGTGTTCCAGTGATCCGTCAGCCCAGCAGCCTGCCAATGACGCGCGCGGTGTAGTCCACCACCGGGATGATGCGGCCATAATTGATCCGGGTCGGGCCGATCACGCCGATCGCGCCGACAATCCGCCCGCCCGCATTGCGCGCCGGAGCCACCACCATCGCCACGCCCGAAGTGCCGAACAGCCCGCTTTCGGCCCCGATGAAAATCCGCACCCCGTCACTGCGCTCGGCCAGATCCAGCAGGCGCAGCATGGTCTCCTGCCGCTCCAGCCGCTCGAACAGGCCTTGAATGGCGGCGAGATTCTCGATCTGTGTCACGTCGGACAGCAATTTGGCCTGCCCGCGCACAATCAGGCTGCCGCCGCGCCCGTCACCGCCCCATGTGGCCAGCCCCGCTTCCACCACCTGCGCCGACAGCACGTCCAGTTGGCTGCGGTCGGCGTTCATCTCCTCGGCCACCGCGCGGCGCAGTTCGGCCAGCGGGCGGGAGGCCAGACGCGCGTTCAGATAATTGCTCGCCTGCTGCAATGCCGAGGGCGGCACGCCGGGCGGGATTTCGATGACGCGGTTTTCCACCTGCCCGTCGGCATTCACCAGCACCACCAGCGCCCGCCCGCTGCCCAGCGGCACGAACTCGATATGCTTCAGCGCGCCATCGGATTTCGGGGCCAGCACTACGCCCGCCGCCGCCGACAGGCCGGACAGCATGGTAGAGGCCTCGGCCAGCATGTCTTCCATGCTGCGGCCCGAAGCGGACAGCGTGGCGGTGATCGCCTCGCGGTCGTCCTCACCGAGTTCGCCGAATTGCAGCAGGCCATCCACGAACAACCGCAACCCCTGCTCGGTGGGCAGCCGCCCCGCCGAGGTGTGCGGCGCGAACAGCAGGCCCGCTTCGGTCAGGTCGGACATCACGTTACGGATGGTGGCGGGCGACAGGCTCATCGGCAGGCGGCGCGACAGCGTGCGGCTGCCCACCGGCTCGCCGGTTTCCACATATTGCTCGACGATCTGGCGCAGCACGGCGGTCGAGCGGACATCGAGCGCACCGGTGGCGAGCGGCGGGCGGGCAGTATGCAACTGGCGGGCGGCGGATGGCGGAAAGGAATGATCCATGGCGCCATCCTAGCGTAGTTTTACTCAGACTGTGTGGCCAGCCCATGCAATTCCCGCCACCTTGCGCATCCGGGCCGCTGCCGCCATAGGGCAGGCCAAGACAGCAGCAACGGACGAACATCATGCGCCCCTCCGGCCGCGCCCCCGGCGCCCTGCGCGCCATCTCCATCGAAACCGGCTTCGCCCGCCATGCCGAAGGCTCGTGCCTGATCAAGATGGGCGGCACCGAGGTGCTGTGCGCGGCGAGCGTGGAAGCCCGCGTGCCGCCGTTCCTGCGCAATTCCGGCAAGGGCTGGGTGACGGCGGAATACGGCATGCTGCCGCGCGCCACCCATACGCGCGGCGACCGCGAAGCCGCGCGCGGCAAGCAATCCGGCCGCACGCAGGAAATCCAGCGCCTGATCGGGCGCAGCCTGCGCGCGGTGATTGACACGGCAGCCTTGGGTGAGATGACCATCACGCTGGATTGCGACGTGCTGAACGCCGATGGCGGCACGCGCTGCGCCTCCATCACCGGGGCCTATGTGGCGCTGTCGCTGGCGCTGCGGCATCTGGTGACGATGAACGTGCTGAAATCCGTCCCGCTCACCGGGCAGGTCGCCGCCGTGTCCTGCGGGCTGGTCGGCGGCACGGCGGTGCTGGACCTTGATTACATCGAGGACTCGGGCGCCTGCGCTGACGCCAATTTCGTGCTGACCGAAGGCGGCGGCATCGTGGAAATTCAGGGCACCGCCGAAAAAGCCCCGTTCAGTGAGGCGCAGTTCGCCGAACTGATGGCGCTGGCCAAGGCAGGCACCGCCGAACTGTTCGCCGCCCAGCGCGCGGCCCTGGGGCAGTAATGGCCCGCCGCCTCGCCCCCCCGCACTTCCGGCCGGGTGCGCGGCTGGTGATTGCCACGCACAACCCCGGCAAGCTGCGCGAGATCGCAGCCCTGCTGGCCCCGCACGGCGTGGCAGCCGTGTCGGCGGGCGATCTCGGCTTGCCGGAGCCGGAGGAGACCGAGGACAGTTTCCACGGCAACGCACGGCTGAAGGCGCTGGCGGCGGCCACGGCCTCGGGCCTGCCCGCGCTGGCGGATGATTCCGGATTCTGCGTGGCGGCGCTGGGCGGCGCGCCCGGCGTGGTCTCGGCGCGCTGGGCCGGGCCCAACAAGGACTTCGCCGCCGCGATGGCGCGCGTGCAGCGTGAGGCCGGCGGGGCCGAGGACCGGCGCGCATGGTTCGTCTGCGCGTTGTGCCTGGCGTGGCCCGATGGCCATGCCGACACGTTCTATGCCCGCGCCGAGGGCGGCATGGTCTGGCCGCCGCGCGGGGCCAACGGCTTCGGCTACGACCCGATGTTCGTGCCGGCTGGCGGCACGCTGACCTATGGCGAGATGGCGGCGGACGCCAAACACGCCGTCAGCCACCGCGCCCGCGCCTTCGCGCAGTTCATGTCCGCCTGCCTGCCGGAGGCATAGCGGCATGGGGTTCGACTGGGCCCACGCCGCCCCTTCGGTCCTCGCCGCGTTTCTGGCGTCACTGGTCGAATTTGTCGAAGCGTTGACCGTGGTGCTGGCGGTGGGCGTCACGCGCGGCTGGCGCGGCGCGCTGGGCGGCGCGGGGCTGGCCACGCTGCTGTTGCTGGCGCTGACGGCGGCCCTTGGCCCGGCGCTGACCCGCCTGCCGCTGGCGTGGATGCAACTGGCACTCGGCACGCTGCTGCTGCTGTTCGGCCTGCGCTGGCTGCGCAAGGCGGCCTTGCGGGCGGCGGGCGTGATCCCGCTGCACGACGAAATCGCCGCCTACCGCAAGACCACCGCCGCGCTGGCGGGCGGCCCCGCGCCGCGCTTCGGCACCGCATGGCTGCAGGGCTGGGACCGGGTGGCGGTGACCACGGCGTTCAAGATCACGCTGATCGAGGGCATCGAGGTGGTGTTCATCGTCATCGCCGTAGGCGCTGCCGGTGACGGCCTGTTGCTCCCGGCTGCGATGGGCGCGGTGGCGGCGCTGCTGCTGGTGATTGCGCTCGGCCTCGCCCTGCACCGCCCGCTGGCGATGGTGCCGGAAAACACGCTGAAATTCGCGGTCGGCGTGCTGCTGAGCGCGTTCGGCACGTTCTGGGCCGGTGAGGGTCTGGGCTTCGCATGGCCCGGCGAGGACTGGTCGCTGCTGCCGCTGCTGCTGGCGTTTCTGGCCACCGGCCTGCTCAGCGCGCGGCTTGCCCGCCGCAGGGTGGCGGCATGAGCGTGCTGCGCCTGATCTGGG
>CAIPHQ010000536.1 GCA_903864895.1 uncultured Rhodospirillales bacterium | reverse complement strand
TGCCGATCAGCCCGCCCAGCCCTGCCAGCACCGTGGCGCGGGCGGCGAAGCGGTTGGCGATGTAGCCGTCCGTCGCGCCAAGGCCATGCACGATTTCGATGGACTCGCGCCGCGCCAGCAGCCCGGTGCGCACCCCCACCATCACCACCGCCGCGGACACGCAGGCCACCACGCCCAACGCCAGCCACGCGCAGGCCTGCAGGCTGCGCGCCAGCACCGCCAGCCGCTGCACCCAGCCGCCATGGCTTTCCACCAGCGTGCCGGGGGCGGCCGACTCCAGCCGGGTTTGCAGGGCCGCGATATCGGCTCCGGTATCGGCCAGCCGCACCTGCACCACCGCAGGCAATGGCAGCGACAGGCCGGCCCCGCCATTGCCCAGCCACGGGCGCAGCAAATCGGTGAGTTCCTGTTCGCTCAGCGGACGCACCGAAGCCACACCCGGCGTGGCCAGCACCAGCGACAGCGTGCGCTCCAGCCGCGTGGTGCCCGGCACCGAGGATGGCTCTGCCGGTTGCGGCACCTGTACTGTTACCGCTGCCGCAGCGCCTTCCTGCCAATGCCGCACCAGCGCCGCAGCACCCGACGACCCGGCCAGCGCGAGCGCTGCCAGAAATGCCATCGCCGCCACCAGCACCGGCAGCATCCGGTCGCCCAGCGCCCGGCGCAGGCCGAGATTGTCGGATCCGCCGCGGCGGTGCGTCGGCGGCCTAGCCATCGTCCACCAGCCGCCCGGCCTCCAGCCGCAATTGCCGCCCGGGGTGGCGGGCCACCAGCGCCTCGTTGTGTGTGGCCACCACCACGGTGGCGCCGTGGCGGTTCATCTCGCGCAGCAGCAGCATCAGCCGTTCGGCGTGCACGTCGTCCAGATTGCCGGTCGGCTCGTCGGCCAGCAGCAGGCTGGGGCGGCCCACCACGGCGCGGGCGATGGCCACCCGCTGCTGCTCGCCGCCCGACATCTCGGCCGGGCGGGATTCAATCCGCCGCGCCAGCCCCACCCAGTGCAGCATCTCCACCACGTCGGCATGGATGCGGCCTTCCGGTTGCCCGGCGATGCGCAGCGGCAGAGCCACGTTGTCATAGGCGGTCAAATGCGGCAGCAGCCGGAAATCCTGAAACACCATGCCAATGCGCCGCCGCAGCACGGTGCGTTCATCGCGCCTGGCGCGGCCCACGTCACGCCCGAACACCCGCACGGTGCCGCGCGACGGGCGGGCGGCCAGATGCATCAGCCGCAGCAGGCTGGATTTGCCCGCGCCCGAGGGCCCGAGCAGCCAGCGGAAGCCGCCTTCCGGAATCTCGAACGTGATGTCGCGCAACGCCACCGTGCCCGCCGCACCGGCCCGGTCGTATTGCAGCCCAACGGAATCCAGCCGCACCATGCGCTCAGCTTATGCCCGTAACATGTCCGCAGCGCCATCTTCTGCCACCACGCGGCCCGCGCCGGAATAGCGGGTGGCTTGCAGGGCCGCTTGCATGGGGGCTGCCGTTCGGAGACAAGCGCGTATGCGAATCGTCTGCCCATCCTGCCAGGCCACCTATGAGGTGCCGGATGCGATTCTGGCCAGCGGCCCGCGCGCGGTGCGCTGCGCGCGCTGCGCCACCGAATGGACCCCCGGCCCGCCGCCCGAGCCAGACGTGGCTGCGGCGCCCGAACCACCGGTCCCGCCGCCGCCACCGAATCCACCACAGCATGAAGCCGCTGCCCCCATCACTGCGCCCCGCATTGCGGAACCCCGCGTGCCGCTGCATCTGCCCCCCGAGCAACCCGAAAAGCCCGGCCCGGCGTTGTGGGTGGCAATCGTGGCGTGGGCGCTGAGTCTGGCCGTGCTGGGGGCCGCCGGGTGGGCGGCGGTGACCTATCGCAGCGACATCATGACGGCATGGCCGCCGAGCGAGCGGGTTTACACGGCGCTGGGGCTGCGTTAGCGAAACCCCACCAGCCGCCCGCGTGGTGCCCCCAGCACTTCGCCGTCGCGCATCACCGCTTGCCCGCGCACGATGGTGCCCACCGGCCAGCCCGTCACGGCCATGCCGTCGAACGGGCTCCAGCCGCAG
>CAIPHQ010000535.1 GCA_903864895.1 uncultured Rhodospirillales bacterium | reverse complement strand
TGCCTACAATAATATCACGCATTATCAGTATCAGGACTGGCATGCCGTGCTGACGCAGCCCTCTTTGCCAGCACTGAACGTGCAGCATGATCCGGCTTACCTGCAAAGTACCGGAGCCGTTCTGCCGTACAACCTCGCCCTTGGCGTCAGCGATGCGACATTGCAAATCTATGCGGCAATGGCGGCAAAACCGGGGTTTGGCCAGCCGCTGAACCCGAACGGCGTGACGCAGAACATGACCCAGACGGGTGGGCGGGCCGATATCGGCTGGACCACGCAATACAACACCGTCTGGCTGATCACGCAGGATGCCCGTGCCGCTACCGTGGCGCTGGCGCAGGGTGATGCCGCCGGGGCCGTGCCGTGGAACATGAAGCTGGCCAACGGTCACTGGCTGAACACGGTCGATTATCCGTTGATCTGGGTCGACCAGCGCGCTGCGCAGAATGGCCTGACGGGGCTGACCCAATGGCCGGTGGCCGATGCGGCCTGCTGCACCGAAGACAATGGCTGGGCACCGGACGCAGCCCACGAGCCCAATCTGGCCTATGTGCCGTACCTCATGACCGCGCGGCGCTGGTATCTCGACCGGCTGAATACGGAAGCCATGTGGGGGCTGGTCACAACCTGGCCTGCACTTGGAACCTACCAGGCGTCAGGGCGGTGCGCCGCGTCGGTGTCAGTGTGTGATATCGTCACTGCCTCCAATAACCAGCTCCGCGCCCAGGCATGGTCAATGCGCGAGGTCGTTCTGGCAGCCTGGATCGGCCATCCTGGCAGTTTTGAGGGTAACTATTTTGGCACGGTTGCGACCGATAATTGGAAATACATCCTGTCGCAGAGCGCCGGCTTGAGCGCCGCGCAAGGCGATGTTGCAGGTTGGTTACCGGGCACCTATGGTGCCGCTTTTGTAACGACACCATGGCAGCAAGATTTTTTTGCCGGAATTGCTGCCTGGGCAACGCTGATGGGCGACAGTCGCGCCGCGCAAGTGCTGGCCTGGGAGCACAGTTTTCTGGTCGGCCGATTCACTGCACCGGGGGCAAACCCCTACGATGGTTGCATTTACAATATGTATGTTCAGGCCTCGCAGACCGGCACAGACCTGAAGACTTGGGCGGACGTGGAAGCCGCGACTGTTGCAGCGGGTGCATCAAGGGGCACCGCCTGGCCTGCCGTGGTGGGTGATTATTACTGCCAGGAATCTGCAGGCGTTCTGTCGGTACTACGGCGCCTGTCGCCCGGTGACCCGCTGGCACAGCAGGCGCTCACATGGTTGCTTGGCTCGCAAAACCCGCAGATCAATGCGGCAGCCTACCAGGCCGATCCGACCTGGAGCCTGGCGCAGTAACGCTGCGGCAGACACCATAGCGTCAACAGGTCCCTGCGGGCTGCGCCCAGGCCGCAGGGACCAGCTACCCCCGGCGAACCGGGGTGCAGCACAGCTTCCATCCGGGTCGATATGTGGCGCGCCCTGCTGGACTCGAACCAGCGACCCACAGCGTAGAAGTCTGAAAATGCCCTCCAAGACCTGTGCGGCATTTTTCCAGACCCGAACCTAAACGACTGAATTCACGAGATATATTGAGAAATCCGAAGAAACTTGTTGAAGCCCACGGAAGCCCACGCCATCTCATCTGTTGACACAGTGATGACACGGGACACGGCGATGGAACCCAAATTTACTGACAAAGATGTGCGAGACCTGCCGTCGCCAGCGACCGGGAATCGCATCTACTTCGATCCGGACGTAAAGGGATTCGGCGTGCGGGTGACCCCAGCGGGAGCCAAGGCGTTCATCCTAAATTACCGGGCGGATGGACGGCAGCGGCGGATCACGATAGGCAGCTTCCCTGAGTGGAAAGTTGCAGCGGCCCGCGATCACGCGAGAGCACTCAAGCGACAGATCGATGTTGGCGAAGACCCCATGC
>CAIPHQ010000534.1 GCA_903864895.1 uncultured Rhodospirillales bacterium | reverse complement strand
TGTTCGCGGAACCAGCCGTCGCTGTGCCAACTCACCTCCCCGTCGCCCAGCACACCCAGCGGTGTGCCGTCCGGGGCGGCGAGGTTGGTCACGCGCAGCACCGTGCCGGGCAGGGCCCCGGCGGGGTCCGCCCCGGTCAGCGCCCGCAACCGGGTGGACAGTGCAACCTGCGCCGCATCGGTCCACGCCGCACCGCGCAGCCGCAGCACCGGGTGCTGCCGCAGGGCAGCGATCAGCCACGCGGCTCCGGCAGCGGACTCCGCGTCAGCGGGCGTGAAACCGGCGATATCGGCGCCAAGCGCGCCGGCACCGGGCAGAATCCGCACGCCCGGCCGCCCCGGCTCAGTCCTGCGGTGCCAGCGCCGCCGCCTCGGCCGGCGCGCTTTCGGGTTCGGCGCCGGGCAGCAGCACCGGGTGCGGCTCCGGCCCCGGCAGCGGCTCGTAGCCAAACGCGTCGAGGAAGCGGGCAAACGGCCTGCATTTTTCCAGCTGTTCGCGGCTGAGGTCGCGCTGCCAGCGGCCGATCGATTCCGCCGGGTTGCGGCTGCTGCCGTGACCCTTGAACAGGCCGGTCATGTTGGACGGGTCCAGATGCGTCATCGGATGCAGGCCGAGGAACTGGTACAGCCTGGACAGCGTCTCCGACGGTTGCTGAATCAGGTCCTCGTATTTCAGGAAATGCGTGTCGCGGCCGTGGTTGGCCTTGATCTCCAGATAACGCATCCCGGATGAGGCCAGCGCATCCAGTGTCTGGTCGAAATTGGCCCCGGTGCGGCTGATCACCGAGCACAGCGAATCACGCAGGTCGCGGAACAGCACCACTTCCTTGACGTTGCTGAACAGGAAGCGCGACCCCAGCCGCACTTCACGCTCGGGCAGGCTTTTCTCGGCAAAATACAGTGGCGTGTGTTTGCCGGTGTCCTCGGCCACGGCGCTGTAATAGTCCAGAATGGTCTCGCGGAACGCGTGCGCCAGATTTTTCGGCAGCGCGCCGAAGAAGAACCGGTCGAACAGTTCCGGATTGTTGAAATTCCGCCGGAAGCCGGGGCTGGTATAGGGGTTGAAGCCGATCTTGAAGCGGTTTTCCGCCGCCGTGATGCGATCCGGCCGCAGCGAGGAGCGATGGTCGCCCGCCGCCGCCAGCGTGCGCAGCGCGTAGGAGTAGTAGCAGAGCATCTCCACTTCGAACGGCCGCTTGTCGGCCACCACGATCTGCGGATGCTCGGCCAGAATCCCCATCGTCACCGTCGAGCCGGAGCGGCCGGAGGTGGACAGCAGGATCGGCGCTGCCGGGCGGTTGGTTTCCGCCGGGGCATCGGCGCGCGCGGCCTCGATGATGGCATGCCCGCGGGAGAGCACATGCTCGGTGCGCTCGACCTTGATCTGCACCTCATTGCGGGTGAACGGCGACAGCGGCGGGTTGAAATAATACAGAAACCCGTATTTCCCGGTCGAACCGGGCCGCAATTCCTCCAGTCCGCCGCGATGGCCGTCGGCCAGCACGCGGGCGCATTCGCGGCCGTTCAGAATGATGACGACCTTCACATTCCGGTCCGGATTGTCCTGGTCAGCCGCCCACCCCGTGACGGAAAATCGCGTGATATCGTCAACGTGGCCAATCGGTTTCACCAAAATCCTCCTTGGTATCGCATCATGTCGGTCGTCGCGGTCCGCAGCCGGGTCAGGCGCCCTTCGCCATCTCTGCGACGGCGGCGGCGCACATGTCATTCCAGCAATTCAGCGAAAGGTCATGCGCGTTGTCGGGCGGGGCGAAGCGGTCGATATAGCCCTTTAGCAGCCCATCGCTCAGCCTGGACACGCTGCCGGGCGGATGGGTGGCATCCGCCAGATCAACCCACAGCAATGTACCCGGCCCGTAGCGGCGGATGGCGCGGGCCAGACGGGCCGCGTCGTAGCGGGTCATCGGCGCCACGCTGCGATAGACGAACAGCTTCGTGCCTTCGGTCAGGTCCTCGATCAGCTTGTTCGCCAGGAACGGCAGCCGCTTCACTTCGCGGGCCAGCACTTCCTCGGGCGGTTTCTCGTTCACGCCCACCCAGGCATGGTAGCGGAAATTGAACCGCGTCTCGAACACCATGTATTCGCGCCCGTTGGGCGAGACCTCGATGGTCAAGCTGTCCGCCGCGCCGATTCCCGCGAAGCGGGCGGACAGCGCCTTCATGAGTTGCGGCAGCGGCGCGCTGGCGAAGCGGAACAGCCCCAGCGGCTCGGCGCCGTTGCCGCGCTGCACCAGCCCGAACTCGCAGTTTTCGCCCAGGCTTTCGAATTGCAGCATCAG
>CAIPHQ010000533.1 GCA_903864895.1 uncultured Rhodospirillales bacterium | reverse complement strand
CTTGGTGCCACTGCGTTGTCTTCGTCTTGCATACCGATCAGCATGCATAACTATACGCCTGCCGCAATGCCTTCCATCAGCGTTGCGTGCCCGGCAGCAAACCGGGACGGCCGAACAGCCAGCCCTGGCCGAACTGGGTGCCGAGATCCTGCATCAGCCGCGCCTGTTCCTCCGTCTCGATCATCTCCGCGACCACTTTCGCGCCTGCCGCCGTGGCCAGTTCGACCATGGATGCCACGAACCCGCGTTCCCGCGCGCCGGTGGGCGCGCGCTGCACGTACAGCCCGTCAATCTTGACGTAATCGACGCCGAATTCGCGCAAATAGGCGAACCCGGCAGCCCCCGCGCCGAAATCGTCCAGACACACCGGCACGCCCGCCGCACGCAGGGCCGCGATGTTGGAGGCAGCGGCGGCCAGATCGTCGATTTCGGCGGTTTCGGTCAGCTCCACCAGCATCTGCCCCGGCGCAGGCGGCGCTGCCGCACCGCCCAGCAGCGACGTGAAACGCTCGATAAAACCGCTGCTCTGAATCGACAGGCCGGACACGTTCACCGCCACCGAACTGGCCGGTGAGGCCTGCACGGCGGCCAGCGCCAGATCGGCCACCGCGCAATCCAGATCCTCGGTCAGCCCCACGGCTTCGGCGAACACCACAAAATCCTGCGTGGTCTGCGGCAGGCTGCCGCCGATGGCGGGCAGGGGGCGCAGCAGCGCCTCATAATGGTGGATGGCCCGGTCGCCCAGACCGACCACGGGCTGAAAATTCAGCCGGAAACGCCGCTCGGCAATCACCGCGCGCAGGTCGCGGGCGCGCAGTTCAGCGGCCGCGATCATGCCTTCCAGCCCGGCCTCACTGCCCGCCGCGCGCGCCCCGGCGACACCGCCGCTGGCAAACTGGGTGATGGCATAACGCAGCGCGCGGGCTGCCTGCGCGGGGCTGACATCGGCGGCGGCCAGCGGGAGGCGGGCGCCATCCACCTTGGCACCGCGCGCCGCCGGGTTGGCTTTCAGCAAGGCATCCAGCTTTTTGACCACGCCCGCAAAGTCGGCGGTTCCGGGCACCAGTACGCCAAACCGGCCTTCCGCCACCTCGCCAGCCAGACCATCGGGATGCGCTTCGGCCACCGCCGCCTGAATCTCGGCCCGCAGGGCGCGTTGCTCGGCGGCTGGCAGCGCCTCCCGCACGGATTGCCAGCCGGTGACTTCCAGCAACGACAATTCGCCGCCGCCGCTGACCCGCAACCGCGATTCCAGCGCCCGCACGAAGCCGCGCGGCGAGGGTTGCGAATCCGGCTCGGCAGCGGCCAGCGGCACCGGCCCCAGCGTCAGGCACAGCCGGGGCGGCGGCCCGGCGAGGAACATGGCCGAGACTGTGGCCAGGGAATGCCGCGAGTCGTTCAGCCGCAACACCATCGGCGCAATCCGCCCGCGCCTGGCTGCCGAGGCCAGCGCGAGGCTGAGTTTGGTCTGGTCGGACGGGGCGATCAGGTCGGTGGCGCGGCAGCCGATGAAATGCTCGGGTGGCTGGCCGAGCCGCACC
Source organism: uncultured Rhodospirillales bacterium (assembly GCA_903864895.1). Classification (GTDB taxonomy): domain Bacteria; phylum Pseudomonadota; class Alphaproteobacteria; order Acetobacterales; family Acetobacteraceae; genus CAIPHQ01. The sequence goes on along the minus strand of CAIPHQ010000533.1, from coordinate 1,016 downwards.
CGGAAGGCCCCGGCGGCAAATGCGATGGTGCCGCCGGGGTCAGTTTCGACCAGCAAGTCGGAGCCCGCAAAGGCGAAAGCCACGAAGCGGTCGCGCGGAATGGGGGCGGCGGCGGGTTGGGTCATGGGGCGGCCTGCGCGGAGCGCCGCAGCCTGCCGCGCCCCGGTTAACGCCACGTGAAGCGGCGGCGCAACGATCCCGCCGCCGTGCCGGTCTCAGGCGGCGAGTTGCCGGGCCGCCCCGGCCAAAGCGTCTTCCCCGTCCAGTGTCGCGGCGACCGCGTGAACCACGGCGGCAATGCGCACCGCAGCCTGCACCTGCTCGCTGGAAAGCCCGCCGTGGCGGACCACTTTTTCATGGCTTTCCATGCACATGCCGCAGCCGTTCACCGCCGAGACGGCCAGCGACCACAGTTCGAAATCCACTTTCTCCACACCCGGCTTGGCCATCACGTTCATGCGCAGTTTGGCGGGCAGCTTGGGGTAGTCGCCGCCCACCAGATGGGTGAAGCGGTAGTAGATGTTGTTCATGCCCATGATCGCTGCCGCCGCCTTTGCGGCCGCAAGGGCCTCGGCGCTGAGAAGCGGGGCGAATTCGGCGGTGATGGCTGCCGTCACCTCGGCATTGCGGCTGGCAAGGGCGGCCACAATGAAGGTGCCCGCGCGCTGCTGCTGCGTCAGCACCGGTTCGGTGGCCAGGGAGCCGAGGTTCAGCTTGAGGTCTTTCGCGTAGTCGGGCAGGCGGGATTTCAGGTGTTCGATTGACATGGTGTGGCACTCCTGACCGGGCCGCACAGGGCGGCCCGGCATCGTCGGCGGTTAGGCGGCGGCCTTGAACAGGTCCTGCGGCTTCAGGGTCTCGCGGCCCTTTTCCCAGTTGCAGGGGCACAGTTCGTCGGTTTGCAGAGCGTCGAGCACGCGCACCACTTCCTGCGGGTTGCGGCCCACGTTCAGGCCGTTCACGCTGGCCCACTGGATGGTGTTGTCCGGATCGACAATGAACGTGGCGCGCAGCGG
>CAIPHQ010000532.1 GCA_903864895.1 uncultured Rhodospirillales bacterium | reverse complement strand
GTTCAGAGCGATGTTTTCCGCCAGCGTGCCAGCCGTCAGCGCGCCGCCCGCTTCCACCGTGGCGCTGCCGCCGCTCAACAGTCCGCCCACCGCCAGCTTGGTCAGGGCCGGAATATCGATACTGCTGGACAGCGAAACATTGCCGGTGATGGTCAACACACCCTGCGTCGATCCGGTGCCCGGCAGCGGCAGTGGCCGCAGCGCCAACGCACCCGCGCCGGCGAGATCGGCCGCAACGGTCCCGGAATCGGCGGTCAGCGTGCTGCCGCCGCCGGCCACGACGGCACCGTTGATGCCTGTTCCGGTGCCAAGAATGAGCGAACTGTAAGGGTCCAGCGTGACCAGCGAACCGCCGAACAGCGACAAACCACCCGCCGGCACCCAATCGCTGTTGATCGTCAGCGTTCCGTTGCTGTCCGGCCCGGCGTTGCTTTCCGGGCCGAGCAAAAGCGCGCCGGTGATCTGCAAGCCGCCGCTCTGGCCGCCATAGTCGTAGATCTGCCCGCCATCCAGCACGGCCAGCCCACCGCCGGCCGAGATTGCGCCATAGCCACCCGTTTCAAGACTGCCGGTAACGGTGACATCGCCGCTGACCGAGAGCGTGGTGGTAACAGCCCCATGATCGAACACCGGGGAGACATACAGCACGCCGCCATCGATCAGGTTGCCAGTGATCGCCGCACTGACGGCGTTCAGCGTGGCCCCGGCCGCAACGGTCACCGCGCCTGGCGTGGCGGTTCCGGTGCCGATCAGCACAGAACTGGTGGCATCGACCGCCACGGTGGCGAACCCGAGCGACAGACCACCTGCCGTAATGCTGGCCCCGCCCAGCGCGGCAAGCGTGCCGGCACCGCTGCCATCGTAGTCGTCGGGCCAACCAACCGCGATCTGGCTGGCGGCAAGCACACCACCCACGACAGCAAGGTTGCCGCCTGCGGAGTAATAGGTGCGCGAATGCGGGTCACCCTGATACGGCGGGCCAAGGCTCAGGCTGCCGGTCTGCCACACCGCACCGGCCAGCAGGTCCACGGTGTAGTTGCCCTCGACCACCAGATCGCCATCGACCAGCGTGCCGCCATCGAGCGTCACGCTGCCGTAATCGGCCCAGGCGTCGCGGTTGAAATCGGTGGCAGCGGTCAGCGCGGTGGATGGATCGACCAGTACCTGCGTACCGCCAGTGCCATCGCTGGCCGCAAAGAAAGTCATGCCTGTCAGGCTGCCGTCCAGAACAAGACTGGCGGTGGCACCGGTTGCGCTGGTGACATTGAGCGTGCCGTTGTCGAGCACGGCGCTTGGCGTGAGGCTGCCGTAGGAACCAAGCGCCGTCAGATCCAGTACGTCGCCGGCCTGCAGGCCTTGCAGCATGACGCCCCCGCCGTTGCCGCCCACACCGATCTTGTGCGGACCGCCGGTCAGGTCGATTGTCACCATGGCGGATCCGTCGACATGCCCGATGTCGAGGCTCGCACCGCCTGCCAGCGTTATGGTTCCCGCACCGCCGAGCGTGCCGGTAACGGACAGCCTGGCCGCGGCGGCAAAAATGAGGTCATAGTTGCCCGTGAGCAGCGTTGCCACGTCCAGCGTGCCCGCCTGCACATTGATGGTGCCGTCGATTTCGAATACGCCCGGACCGGCCAGCGACAGGTCACCGCTGGTTTGGGTGATGGAGACGTCGGCGCCGAGCGTGACCGTGCCACCCAGCGCGGTGATCTGGTCGTTGATATAGGGGTAACCGGCTGCGGTGATGGAAATCCCGCCCAGCCTGGCTCCAGCGTGATAGGCCAGATCGACGGTGCTGCTGTCCAGCGTGAAGCTGCTGGCAGGCGGTGCATCGACCAGCGTGACGAGAAATGCCGAAACCTTGCTGCTGGGCACCACCACCACGTTGTCCAGCGTGGTGCCCCACAGGTACAGCGTGCCGCCGATGGCGGTCAGCGTGCCGTTCTCGATGGTGCCGGAACCGGCACTCAGCGCGCCGCCATATGCCCCCGCATCCAGCGTGCCGCCGCCCAGATCGAACGTGGTGCCGAGGTTGACCGTGCCATGCACCCCGGTGAGGAACGCCGGCGTGGCGTAGCCGCCCAGCATGATCTGTTGCGCGGTCACCTTGCCGAGGCTGGTTGTGACTGCCGAAGCGAAGGTGATCGTGTCCGCATTGATCGTGCCGGTGTTGGCGTAACTTCCAGGTGCCACCGTGCTTTTGAAGGTTATGGCGCTTGCGCCGATGGACCCGGAATTCACGAAATCCGTCACTGTGGCATCGACATTCAGCACTTGCGGCCGCGTGATGCTGCCGCTGATGGCGATGGTGCCCGCACCAAGCTCAAGCGAGCCTGAATCGACAATCGTGCCGGCCACGATCAACGTGTCCGGCGCCAGATCGAGCCTGTTGCCTGCGAGTTTGCCGGTGATATCCAGCCTGCCGCCTGAAAATACCCCGCCCAGCGAGAGCGTGGCGGCGACGGTCAACGTGCTGCCGGCATCCAGTGTGATGAAGCCGGCGTTGCTGCCAGGCAGGTCCACGGTGACGGTGTGGCCGCCGCTGATGACCACCGCGCCGTCCACCTGCGGCAGGGCCGAATCTTGCCAGTTGGCGGCGTCCGACCATAGTGCGCTGCTGCCGCCCAGCCACGTGGCCGCCGGGGCGGCAGGCACAATCCCGCCGGAAATGGCAACGATGAGGTTGCTGGTATAGTATCCGCTGGGCGAAACGCCGGGCCCGCCTTCAAGCGTGAAGTCGCTTGCAACATGGCCCAGACCAACATTCAGCGTATCGCCAAGGACGGTCAGCAGTCCGCTGACCGGGTCGTAGTTCAACCCCGTCTGCGAAATCAGATACGGCAGATTGCCCAGCACCACATAGGCCGTGTCTGACCCGCCGGTGAAGCCATTGACGGCCACGGCAGGCTGCACCGAGATTGTGGCATTCGGTGCCTGGCCACCGTCCAGAACCAGAACGCTGCCTTCTTGCAGGACGAAATTGCCGGTGAAGCCCGAGGCATCCAACACCTCGGACCAGGCAGATGATGTTCTGGTGTAGCCCCGTGAATAGTCGAAGTTCAGGTCCAGCCGCACCGTGCCGCTGCCACTCAGGCTGCCGCCCACCTGCATGAAGCCGCGCGACGCGGTGCCGTTGTGCGGGTCGGTGATCGAACCTGTCACCTCGATCATGCCATTGTCGGCAATGTTGCCCGCTATGACGCCGAAGCCGCTTTCGATGCTGCCGCCGCTGCCGATGGCGACCGCGCCGGCCACAGCGGGGGCCGCGCCCACGACGATGGAACTGCTGGCATCCAGCGTGACGAGATAGGTCCCGGAGTCCAGATTGAGCATCTGTCCGGCGGTCACCGCGCCGGCGTGCGTGACGGTGAGGGTGCCGGTGGCCGCGACACTGCCGCCGATGGTTAGGGTGCCGCTGACATCCAGGGTGCCGCCATCGACTGCCAGCGTGGTAGCTTTGCCCAGCACGACGGTCTGCGCCACGGCGCCCGGTGTGTTCAGCGTGACCGCCACACCCGCGCCAAGTGCGGCATCGTCGCCGGCCTGCGGTACCGCCGCACCGCTCCAGTTGGCGGCGGTTGCCCAATTGCCGGTGCTGCCGCCAAGCCATGTCAGTTTGGCCATCGCGCCCTCCACCCCGGATGACAGACTAGGTTTGTTGCAAATTCAAATGCAACACACAATGCATGACGATTGCGCGAACGGCACGCAGGCCGGGCACAGATGACAGGAAGCAGTGCCTGCGCTAAGCCAGCGGCGGAATTTTCCTCACAGGACACGCCGCCGCGCCATGGTCAGCAGCAACGATATTCGAGCGACCTTCCTGAACTACTTCGCCAGCCACGGGCACACCGTGGTGGAAAGCAGCCCGCTGGTGCCGCGCAACGACCCCACGCTGATGTTCGCCAACTCCGGCATGGTGCAGTTCAAGAACGTCTTCACCGGGCAGGAAAAGCGCGCCTACAGCCGCGCCACCACGGCGCAGAAATGCGTGCGGGCGGGCGGCAAGCATAACGATCTGGACAATGTGGGCTATACCGCACGCCACCACACGTTCTTTGAAATGCTGGGCAATTTCTCGTTCGGCGACTACTTCAAGGATCAGGCGATCCACCATGCATGGACGCTGGTGACCAAGGAATTCGGGCTGGCGAAGGACAAATTGCTGGTCACCGTGTTCGCTGACGACGACGATGCGGCAGCGCTGTGGCGCAAGATTGCCGGGCTGCCGGATGAGCGGATCATCCGCATCCCGACCAGCGACAATTTCTGGCGCATGGGTGACACCGGGCCGTGCGGCCCGTGTTCCGAGATTTTCTACGACCACGGCCCCAGCATCCCCGGCGGCCCGCCCGGCAGCGCCAACGAGGACGGCGACCGGTTCATCGAAATCTGGAACCTCGTGTTCATGCAGTACGAGGAAGGCCCGCCCGGCACCCGCGTGGCGCTGCCCCGCCCGTCCATCGACACCGGTATGGGGCTGGAGCGTTTTGCCGCCATCCTGCAGGGCAAGCACGACAACTACGACACCGACACGCTGCGCGCTTTGGTGCTGGCCAGCGCCGAGGTGACCGGGCAGGACCCGGACGGGCCGTTCCGCACCAGCCACCGCGTGGTGGCCGACCATCTGCGCTCCACCAGCTTTCTGATGGCCGACGGCGTGCTGCCGTCCAACGAAGGGCGCGGCTATGTGCTGCGCCGGATCATGCGCCGCGCCATGCGGCACGCGCACATGATGGGCGCGCGCGAGCCGGTGATGTGGCGGCTTGTACCCGCGCTGATCCGCCAGATGGGGGCCGCCTATCCGGAACTCGGCCGCGCGGAATCGCTGATCGTCGAGACGCTGCGGCTGGAGGAAACCCGCTTCAAGGCCATGCTGGACCGCGGCCTTGGCCTGCTGGCCGATGAAGTGGCGCGCATCCCGGAAGGCGGCAGGCTGGCCGGGGACGTGGCGTTCAAGCTGTACGACACCTACGGCTTCCCGCTGGATCTGACGCAGGACGCGCTGCGCGAGCAGGGCCGCGTGGTGGATACCGAGGGCTTCGAAGCTGCGATGGGCGAACAGCGCCGCCGCGCCCGCGCCGCGTGGGCCGGGTCCGGCGAGGCCGCCACCGGCAAGGTGTGGTTCGAGATGCGCGAGAAACTCGGCGCCAGCGAGTTCCTTGGCTACTCCACCGAATCTGCCGAAGGCACGATTCTGGGGCTGGTGGTCGATGGCCACCCAGTCGAGCGCGCCGAGGCCGGAGCGGAAGTGGCGGTGATTCTGAACCAGACGCCGTTCTACGCCGAAAGCGGTGGTCAGGTGGGCGACACCGGCATCATCAGCGGGCCGGGCCTGTCGATCCACATCACCGACACGCAGAAAAAACTCGGCGACCTGTTCGTGCATGCCGGCCGCGTCACCGAAGGTGTCGCGCAGGTGGGCGGTGCGGTGGTGGCGGTCGTGGACCATAGCCGCCGCTCGGCCATCCGCGCGCACCACTCGGCGACGCATCTGCTGCACGAGGCTCTGCGGCGGCGGTTGGGCGAGCATGTGCAGCAGAAGGGCAGCCTGAACGCGCCGGACCGGCTGCGGTTTGACGTGAGCCAGCCCACCCCCATCGGCCGCGACGATCTGGCCTGGGTGGAAGCCGAGGTGAACGCGCGCATCCGCGAGAACAGCGAAGTCACCACCCGCCTGATGACGCCGGACGCGGCGGTGGCCGAAGGTGCGATGGCGCTGTTCGGCGAGAAATACGGCGAGGAAGTGCGCGTGGTGGCCATGGGCGCGGGCACGGGGAACCGCAACGCCTACTCCATCGAACTCTGCGGCGGCACGCATGTGCGGCGCACCGGCGATATCGGACTGCTGCGCATCGTGCAGGAAAGCCCGGTCAGCGCCGGGGTACGGCGGATCGAGGCCGTGTGTGGTGAGGCGGCGCTGGCGGTGATCGCCGAAAACGACCGCCGCATGGCCGACACCGCCGCCGCCCTGCGCGCGAGCCCCGCCGAGGTGCCGGACCGCGTGGCAGCGCTGATCGAAGATCGCCGCAAGCTGGAACGGCAGGTGGCCGAGTTGCAGCGCAAGCTGGCAACCGGGGAAAGCACGGCCGCAGCGCTTGAAGACATCGGGGGAGTCACGTTCGCCGCGCGCGATCTGGGCGATATTCCGGCGCGCGACCTGAAGGGTCTGGCCGAGACCATCGCACAGCAGACCGGGGCCGCGGTCGTGGCCTTGGCCTCCACCGCGGAGGGCAAGGCCAGCATCGTGGTCGGCGTGGATGAAGGCACCCGCGCCCGGTTCAGCGCGGTGGATCTGGTGCGCGCCGCCGCAGCGGCGGTGGGCGGCAAGGGCGGCGGCGGACGGCCGGACATGGCGCAGGCGGGCGGGCCGAATGCGGGTGACATCGACGCGGCGTTCGCAGCGATCCGGGGCCTGCTGGCTGGTTGAGCCAGACGGGGCGGCTTCTACCCCGGCGCGCGCAGCGCCGGGACGCGCTGCAACAGGGCTGCGGTTAACGCCTCCCGCCGTTCCCACAGGCTGCGGTACCATGCCACGCGCGCGGCCAGACCGTCGGCCAGCATGCGGTGCTGGATGACATAGGCGCGGGCGTTGTCCGCGATGCGGCGGCCGAAGCCGGGATTGTCCAGAATCCGCGACAGGTTGTGCTCCAGTTCGGCGGGGCTGGCGAAGATCAGGCCGGTGGTGCGGTCGTCGATTGTATCGGGATACACCACGTCACTGGCCAATGCCGTGACACGGTGGGCGGCGGCTTCGATGAATTTCAGATCGGATTTGCAGCGGTTGAAGACGTTGTCGCGCAGCGGCATGAACGAAATTTCGCTGCGGCCCAGCAGCATCCGGTAGGTGTCGTAGTCGCAGACCGGGACGTAGGATTTGTGCGAGGTTTCCAGTGCCTCATACAGCGGCGCGTCTCCGACAATCTGAAAGCGCAGGCGCGGCCCGGATTTGGCAGCGATGGCGTTGAACACGCCGACATAGGGCGGGGTTTCATCCTCGCGGTTCAACCCGGCGCACAGCAGCGTCAGCGCATCCGGGTTGGCGTAGTTCACCACGGCAGGCAACTCGGCCACTGCGTTGGGGAACAGCGCCACTTCGGGGTTGTCGGGGCGCAGCAGGTCCACAAGGGGCGGTGTGGAAGTTTGCACGGCGTGGACAGCGCGGAAGTTCAATAACTCCACCCCGCGCAGTCCCGGAATGCCGGAGGGATGGTCGTCGAATTCGCAGACAACCAGCCAGCCATCGTCGATCAGCCCCTGAATGCGGGCAATGCCGTCATCGCCCGACAGTAGCGGGCGATGCAGGATGAAGATTTTTGGCCCGCTGACGCCCGGCGGCACCGGATCGACATTGCTGATGGTGAGCGTGCGGACATCCGGGTGGCTGGCCAGCGCCTGCATGGGTTCCACCACACGCACATGGCTGACGCCGGCAATCGGCACCAGCATCGTGCTGACGATGGTGATCGGCGCAGATGGTTGGCGGCCGGCGCGCCAGATGAGCCGGCGGGGTGCAGTGCGATGCAGCAGGGCCGTGGGATTGATGCCCAGCCTTGCCGCCGCCGGGGCCAGCGTGTCGCCGAACAGTTCGGCTCCGTCAGTGTCGGGATCGAGTGCATCGACGCAGCGGATGTTCAGCCCCGCACGGCGCAGCGCCAGTTCCACGGTGCCGATGGGCAGCAGGTGCGGCGTGGCGCCGGGTTGGTCCACCGCCAGCCCCGCCGTGCCGCGCAGCATCTCCTCCAGCCGCCGCCAGTGGCTGGCATTGGGCAGCGCCACCACCATCACGCCATCGGCGTTCAGCGCGGCAGCATGATGGCGCAGCAGCGCCAGCGGGTCGCCGATGCGGTTCAGACCATCGCCATGCACGATGCAATCGAAGCCATGCGGCGGGGCGAATGGCGCAGGATCAATGGTGATATCCGCCGTGACCACATGATCGAGCACCTGCGCCGCAATGCCGGCGGCATCCGGGTCAGCCTCGATGCCCGTCACCTTGGCCGCCGGGTTGCGGCGCTTGAACGCCGCCCCCAGCGCCCCGGTACCGCACCCGGCCAACAGCACCGTGCGTGCGTCGAGCGGAATGCGGCCCAGCAGGTCCGCGTCGAACGCCGCCGGTTGGCTCATGCCGGTTGCTTGGCCGCCGGATTGCTGGCCCGCCCGACGCCGTAATAGTCGAAGCCCGCCTGCCGCATGGCCACCGGGTCGAAGATGTTGCGCAGATCCACAATCACCTTGCCGCGCATCGCCGCGCGCAGCTTGGCCGGGGCCAGCGAACGGAATTCATTCCATTCAGTGATTACCACCAGAGCATCGGCATCGCGGCACACGGCGGCGGCGTCGGTGCAGTACTCGGTGCCGGGCGGCAACATCGCTTTCGCGGACGGCATGCCTTCCGGGTCGTACACCTGCACCCGCGCGCCATCTTCCACCAGCCGCCAGACGATCGGCAGCGACGGGGCTTCGCGCATGTCGTCGGTCTCGGGCTTGAAGGTCAGCCCCAGCACGCCGATGGTCAGATCCCGTACCGACCCGCCGCAGGCGCTGACCACGCGGTTGGCCATGCCAGCCTTGCGGGCATCGTTAACGCTGACCACGGTTTCCACCAGACGGCTTGGCGCGCCCGCATCCTGCGCGATACGCACCAGCGCCAACGTGTCCTTCGGGAAGCACGAGCCGCCGAAGCCGGGGCCGGGGTGCAGGAATTTGCGGCCGATGCGGCCATCCAGCCCGATGCCGCGCGCCACATCATGCACATCCGCCCCGATGCGTTCGCACAGATCGGCCATTTCGTTGATGAAGGTGATCTTCATCGCCAGAAACGCGTTGGCGGCGTATTTGATCAGTTCGGCGGTTTCGAGTTCGGTGAACACGATCGGCGCTTCGATCAGATATAGCGGGCGATACAGGCGGCGCATGATCTCCCGCGCCCGCTCGCTTTCCACGCCGATGACCACCCGGTCCGGGCGCATGAAGTCGCCGATGGCGTTGCCTTCGCGCAGGAATTCGGGGTTGGAGGCGACATCGAACGCCAGATCCGGGCGGCGGCGGCGCATGATCTCGGTGATGCGCCGCCCGGTGCCGACCGGCACGGTGGATTTGGTGACCACCACCGCATAATCCTCCAGCACGCCGGCCACCTGCTCGGCAGCCGCGTAAACGTAGGACAGGTCGGCATGGCCGTCGCCGCGCCGTGTGGGTGTGCCAACGGCAATGAATACCGCCTCAGCCCCGGTGACGGCAGCCTTCAGGTCGTCGCCGAACGAAAGCCGCCCGGCGGCGACGTTTTCCTGCACCAGCTTTTCCAGCCCCGGCTCGTAGATGGGCATCCGGCCTTCGCGCAACGCAGCCAGCCGCACCGGGTCGGCCTCCACCAAGGCCACTTCGATGCCGAATTCGGCGAAACAGGCACCCGAAACGAGGCCGACATAGCCCCCTCCGATCATCGCGATCCGCATGGTGTTCTCCCGCCGTGGCGCGCCCCGCCGGCCCGCCGCGCTCGGGCCTTTCGTGACGCGCCCGGGCGGGTCAGGTCAAGGGTTGCGTGGCAGGCATGGGGCGGACGGCGTACCCGGGCGGTTCAAATCACGCGCAGCCCGGCCGGAACCCGCAGCGGGTCACGCCAAAACGTGTCCTGCGCGTAGCGGGCGAACATGTCGGGCGGCAGGATGGTACGCCGCTCGGCGCGCCGCACCACCGGGGCCACCGTGTGCAGGCCGGGCGTGCCAAGCCGCGAATCAAACTCGCGGGCTTCGTCGTAGGACACATGCTCGAAATCATGTGGAAAGCCGGGTTCACCGATGAAATCGTAGACGGCGGCCAGCGCCTCGGCCGGGTGTTCGGTGAGGGTTTCGTAGGTCAGCAGCATCACCCGGTCCGCCTGCTCGCCAAAGCAGGCCTCGCGCAGCGCGTTGTAGGCGAAGCCCACCATGCCGGTGCCGCCCGCCAGCGCCTCGACGCGGGAATACACCGTGCCGGCGGCATCGAAGCGGAACAGACCGGACGGCTCGAAGCGGTTCTGGCGCACCACGCGCTCCACCGAATCCAGCACCCACGGCACGTCCCGCACACAGGCGATCACCTTCGCTGCTGGGAACAGCGCGGCCAATGCGGGCAGGCGGGTGCACCAGACGCGGTTGGTGTCGAACACCAGTTTTTCCGGGTGGATGCGATGGTAATAGGCATCGAACACCGCCCGCAGCAGCGCCTGCCGCCGGTCGTCGTCGATGAACACCGCCCCCTCACTGGCCTGACTCATCGTGTGCAGCAAGGCGCCGAACAGGCTGCCGACCGGGCTGGTCATGCCCGCGTGCAGGCGGGGGTTCTGCCGCAGCAATGCTGCCAGCAGCGTGGAGCCGGAGCGCGGCAGACCGGCGATGAAATGCAGGCCGTGATCCACGGGCGTTCCTTTGCTGCTGCCGGAGGAAGTGTCCCTCGCCAAGCCTGCGAGAGCAATCGCTCCGGTGTCAGTGAGGCAGGGGCAGCGGGAAGGCCAGAATGCCGCTGGTATAGGTTTCCACCACTTCGGCGAACGGCAGCCCATCGGTGCCGCGCGACAGCAGCGCCCGGTTTTGCAGGATTTGAGCAGGCACTCCGAGCACGCCGCCCGTGCCGTCCGGCGGCACCGTCGCCCAATCCTCGGGCAGCGGGCGCCACAACAGGCGGCTGGACAATGTGGCGCGCTTGAACGCCAGCGCCTGCACCGCCTTGCCGAACGGTGTGTCCGTGCTGTCCAGCACGCGGTTCATCTCTTGTGTCAGGCGGGACGGCACGTACCAATTTTCCGCCTCGGACAGCACCACGCCGCCGCATATCAGCCGGACATGGCGGTAGCCCACCGGTTCCGCCGCGTCGATTTGCAAACGGGCGCGCTGTTCGGCCGAGGGCGGCACGGCGGCATCGTGCTGGCGGGCGGCGGTGATGCGGGCTTCGGGCGCGATGGTGTGGACACGGCACCAGCGTTCCAGCGTGGCCGTGGCGCTGGGCTCACTCAGCAAGTCCGCGCGCAATTCCTGCACCAGGGCCTGCGCCGCAAGCCGGGCGGTAAAACTGTCCGGCCAATCCGGAGCGGCACGGGCCGAACCGGCCAGTGGCAGCCAGAACACCGCAAGTGCGATGGCGCCGCGCACGGCAAGACGGCGCGTTGGTATGGGGAGCAGCGGCATCGGGGCCATCGCGGCGCAGTTGGGCGGCCAGCCTAACGCCGAACCCGCTGCCCGCAACATGCCGCACGGCCCCAAAGCGTGGCTGGCCACCGGGCGCGGGCATGGTAAAGCGAATTCCGTCATTCCCGCCGGAGCTTGCCATGACCGCCATTGTCCGCAGCGAACTGGAACTCGGCATCGCCACCGCCGCGCGGCGCGTGCTGCCGGGCGGCGGGTTCGGCAATCTGGCGTCCGACATCGTCATCCGCGCCGGGCGCGGCGGGCGGGTATGGGATGAGAGCGGCAATGAATATGTGGATTTCCTGCTCGGTTCCGGCCCGATGCTGGTGGGGCACGCCCACCCCGACGTGACCGAGGCCGTGCTGGCACAGGTGCCGCTGGGCACCACGTTCTTTGCCAACAACCGCCACGGCATCCGGCTGGCCGAGACCATTGTGGAGGCCGTGGCCTGCGCCGAACAGCTTCGCTTTGTCAGCAGCGGCACCGAGGCGGACATGTATGCCATCCGCTTGGCCCGCGCCTTCCGCCGCCGCGAGCGGATTTTGAAGTTCGAGGGCGGCTATCACGGCATGAGCGACCCGGCGCTGATGAGCCTGGCGCCCAAACAGCCCGGCAACTTCCCGCTGGCTTCCCCGGATTCAGCGGGCATCCCGGCGCGGGTGCGTGACGAGGTGCTGGTAGCCCCGTTCAACGATCTGGCCGCAGTGGAGGCGCTGATCGAAGCGCATCACGACGAACTGGCAGGCGTGATCGTGGAGCCGTTGCAGCGGGTGATCGCGCCTTCGCCCGGGTTTCTGGAGGGCTTGCGGCGGATCACCGCGCAGTACGGCATCGTGCTGATCTTCGATGAGGTCGTTACCGGGTTCCGCTTCGCCTATGGCGGCGCGCAGGAATATTACGGTGTCACGCCCGACCTGTGCACCCTGGGCAAAGTGATTGGCGGCGGCTTTCCGCTGGCGGCCATTGCCGGGCGGGCTGACATCATGGCGCATTTCGACCGGGCGCGGGTGGGGGATGACGGCTTTCTGATGCAGATCGGCACGCTGTCCGGCAACCCGGTGGCGGCGGCGGCGGGGTTGGCGGCACTGGAGATCCTGCGCCGTCCGGGCGCGTATGAGCGGATTTTTGCCACCGGGCGCACACTGATGACGGTGCTGGCCGAACTTCTGGCAAAACACGGCATCGCCGGGCAGGTGGTGGGTGAGCCGCCGATGTTCGACGTGGTGTTCAGCGCAGACCCGATCGTGAATTACCGCGATGTGCTGCGCGGCAACGCCGCCCTTGCGGGCCGCTTCAACGCCAAACTGCGGGCGCGCGGCATCATGAAGGGCGACACGAAATATTACGTGTCGCTGGCGCATGACGACGCCGATATCCGACACACCATCGCCGCATGGGATGGCGCGCTGGCGGAACTGGCAGCCGAGGACGCCGCCACACCCCGCTGACGCCGGGCGGCGCGCGGCGTCGCGAAAGCGCAAATCACAGTCGCTCCGGGTCAACGCCGGGCCGGACGGGCGTGACACGCTTCGCCCAACAACGCCGCATCGACGCAAGAAGCCTGACCCAGGAGCCACCGGACCAACCGGCCGCCGGGCGGACATTGTCCACCGCTCTCAGCATGACCGCGCGCCCGTTTGGAACCCGCGATGGCATATGCATCGGTACGTTCGCAAAGCCGTTCATCACCAAGCTTGCCCGGAGATCGCCCCCGTGCCCCAAATGGCCGACGTTTCCCACCATCTGATCGCCGCGCACCCTGAACACTGCGTCAACCAGGTGGCAACCCGCGTTGTCAGCACCGGCGAAGTGATTGCCGTGTACAACGAGGAACGCTTTCCCTACCACCATGACAGCGGGCAGACTTTGCTGACCCGCTCGGCCGATAACGGCACCACGTGGTCCGCGCCCGAAATCGTGCTGCCGTGGACCAGCACCACCGGCAACTGGGATTGCGGTTTCTGCGAACTGGCCGATGGCACCTGGATCATCAACCTGACGATCACCGGGCATTTCAAGAAAGGCATCCGCCCCGAAGGCGTGTCCTGGAGTGCGCATCCCAACACACCGGAATGGGGCGACTGGACCTGGGCGTACAAGTTGCAGTCCTGGCTTGGCACGTACGTGTTGCGCTCCACCGATCGCGGCAAGACCTGGAGTGCGCCGACCCCGGTGAATGTGCGCCCGCTGAAACATGGCGGCTGCCGGCTGGGGTGCTGGCAGCTTCCGTCCGGCTCGCTGCTGATGGGCCTGTATGGCCGCATCCGCGGCTATGAGGAAGAAGGTGAAGGTGAGAGCACACGCTCGGCGCTGATGCGCTCGGACGATGGCGGCGAGAACTGGGAATATTTCTCCACGCTGGCCTACGATGCTGCCAGCATCATCGACTTCGAGGAACCGGCGCTGCTGCGC
>CAIPHQ010000531.1 GCA_903864895.1 uncultured Rhodospirillales bacterium | reverse complement strand
CTGCGTCCGCATGTCCGCCGTATTGCCTTTGATGAGAAATGGTATCTGTCCGCCCACCCGGATATTGCCGAAGCCATCAAGTCCGGCCGGATTGCCAGCGCGCATGAGCATTACGTGACCAGCGGTTATTACGAGCACCGCTTGCCATACGAAATTCCGGTGCAGGAAGAGTGGTACCTGGCCCAGTACCCGGATGTGCGGGAGGCGGTGGAAAAAGCCACCTTCGCCTCTGGCCGGGAGCATTTCTACCGTTCGGGTTTCCGCGAGGGACGGCTGCCTTTTCCCGGCTTTTCGCTTAAGGTGACGGCCTGAGCGCGGCAACGCGCAGCATGGCGGAGGCGTAGGGCGTGGCAAGCGGTAACTCGGTGGCGGCAGCCGCGACCACACGGCTCGGATTCGACGAAGACGCCTATCTGGCCACCTACCCCGACGTGCTGGTCTCCATCGAGACCCGCGAGTTCGAGGCCGCACAGGACCATTACGAGCGCCACGGCCGCCGCGAAGGCCGGGTGACGGCTGAGGCCTATATCCAGGCGCTCGGCCTGCTGCCGAAGGGGGTTACGGCCGCTGACGGCGCGGTGATGGACCTTGATACCATCGTGGTGTCCGAAGGCGGCACCGTGCTGGTGGTGGGCTGGACCGACGACCGCGAGGCAGCGCTGCACAGCGTGTCCATCTTCGCCAGCGGCGAACATGCGTGGCACACCACGTCGTTCTCCCGCGTGCGGCGCGGCGATGTGGAAGGCGCGTTGCAGGCCGCCCCCGGGCATCTGTTCGGCTACTGGGTGGTGGCGCAACTGGCCCCGGGGCTGGATTGCACCCGGCCATGGAGCGTGCGCACCCGGCTGGCCAATGGCCGCTTCGCCCAGAAGGACCTGCGCCCGCGCACGGTGTCCGACGCCGACATGCGCGGCACCATTCTGGGCTATTTCGCCGCCGCCGACCTGTACGGCAACCGGCAGGTGGAAAGTGTCGCCGCGTTCGAAACCGGCATCGGGGCCGCGCTGGTGGACCTGAACCGCCGCGTGGTGAACCACGTGACGGCAGGCGCCTGGGCGTCGTATTACGGCCCGGCCGGCGGGGCGTGCATCGGCTCGATCATCGTCTGCCTGTTCGGCAAGCCGGAATTCCTGTTCGTGCAGTGCGCGCTGTTCTCGGCGGCGCCACGGGCGCGCGAGTACGAATACATCTTCGTCTCCAACAGCCCGGAACTGACCGAAACGCTGGTGAAGGAAGCGCGCATCTGCGGGCAAATCTACGGCCTGCGCATCGTGCTGGTGTGCCTGCCGGACAATGCCGGGTTCGGCGCCGCCAACAACGCCGCCGCCCGCTTCGCCCGCAGCAACCGCCTGCTGATCACCAACCCGGACGTGTTCCCGCGCGACAATGGCTGGGCGCAGCGCCATGCCGACATCGTCGATGGCGCGCCCGCCGCGCAGACCAAGCTGTTCGGCGCGCCGCTGTATTACGACGACGGCTCGCTGATGCATCACGGCATGTATTTCGAGGTGGATGCCGGCATCTCGGTGCGCCCGGACGGCATCGCCACCCGGCCGATGTACCGCACCGAGCATTACGGCAAGGGTGCCCCGGTGTGGTCGCGCCAGTTCATCTGCCCGCGCCCGGTGCCGGCCATCACCGGCGCGTTCATGTCCGCCGACCGCGACTGGTACGAGACGCTGGGCGGCTTTACCGAGGATTATCTGTTCGGCCACTACGAAGACGCCGACCTGAGCCTGAAAAGCCTGTCGCGCGGCGTGCCGGTGTGGGTGCAGGATCTGCCGCTGTGGCACATGGAAGGCAAAGGCTCGGTGCGCCGCGCCGCGCATGAGGGCGGCATTCTGGTCAATCGCTGGCTGTTCAGCCGCCAATGGGGCGATTTCATCGCCGCCGAACTGAACGGGCCCAACCCGTCCTGTGCGCTGCTGGCCCTGCCTTCAGACACCCCCATCCTGCAACCGGCGGCGTGATCCCATGAGCCAGACCCAGATTGCCGCCGCCCCCGGCGCGGACACCGCCAAGCTGCGCGTGCTGCTGGTCAGCCTGTTCCACCCGGAACTGGTGCGCGGCGGTGCGCAGCAGATGTGCTACGAAATCTACGAGGAACTGAAGCAGGACCCGGCCGTCGATGTGACGCTGCTGGCCTCGGTGGACAACACCTATCCGGCGCTGTTCAAGGCTGGCGCCTGCATCACCGGCTTCGACAACCACGACGACCAGTTCCTGTTCCTGATGCAGGACTATGATTACTGGTGGCACAAGACCTCGGCCACCCGCAGCATCGACGCCTTCGCCGAGTTCCTGCGTACGGTGCGGCCGGATGTGGTGCATTTCCACCACTTCCTGACCTTCGGCATCGACCTGCTGTCGCTGACCCGCGCGGTGCTGCCGGATGCGCGCATCGTGTTCACCTTCCACGAATTCATGGCCATCTGTGCCGCCGACGGCCACATGGTCCGCCGCACCGACAAGTCGCTGTGCACCAATGCCAGCAGCGTGCGCTGCCACCAATGCTTCCCGGAGCGCTCGCCCGAGCAGTTCCTGATGCGGCGCATGTGGATGCAGCGGCATCTGGGCCATGTGGACGCGTTCACCTGCCCCAGCCGGTTCATGCTGGCGTTCTACGAACGCTGGGGCCTGCCCGCCGGAAAGCTGCACCACGTCACCAACGGCCAGCGCCGCTATGGCATGCCGCAGGACCCGCCCGAGGGGGCCAAGACCCGCTTCGGCTTCTTCGGCCAGATGGTGGACAACAAGGGCATCCACATCCTGCTGCGCGCGGTGCGCCTGCTGCGCGCCCAGGGCTTCACCGGCTTCACGGTGGAGATCAACGGCGAGAATTTGCGCTACGCCTCCGAGGCGATCCGCAGCGAAATCGAGACATTCCTGGCCGATGAAGCCGAGTTGCCGCTGGAAGACCAGATCGTGTTCCACAACGGCGGCTACCACATCGACACCCTGCCCGCCCGCATGGCCCGGGTGGACTGGTGCATCGTGCCGTCCACCTGGTGGGAGATTTTCGGTCTGGTGATCTCGGAAGCCTGGATGTTCGGCAAGCCGGTGATCGGCTCGGACCGTGGCGGGCCGGGTGAGCGCATCCGCCATGAGGTCGATGGCCTGCAATTCGCGCTGGGCGACGTGCGCGCCCTGGCCGACACCATCCGCCGCGCCGCCACCGAGGAAGGGCTGTGGGAGCGCCTGCGCGCCAACCTGCCCGCCCCGCCGTCACGGCACGACATGACGCAGCAGTATCTGGAGCTGTACCGCGCCCAGCCCGGCGAACCGCGTGCGTAGCGCGATTCTGGTACTGGCCTACGCCGCGCCGGACATTCTGGCGTTGCACGCGCGCTACCTGTCCGGTTTCGATTTCCTGGTGCATGTGGACGTCAAAGCCAACCTGGACAGCTTCGCCCCGGCCATCGGGCTGCCGAACGTGACCCTGTTGCCGGAACGGCTTGGCGTATTCTGGCGTGGCTGGAGCAGCGTGCAGGCCCAGATGATGCTGTTGCGCGCGGCTGTTGCGCGCCAGTACGACCGGGTCGTGATGATCTCGGACGACAGTTTCACGCTGCGCGCGCCGGTGCCGTTGCAGGACGCGCTGGCCTTGCCCGGCGAGCGGATGGAAGTGCGCCCCGCGCCCGATTTCAGGGACCGCTACGACCGGTTTTTCTTTCAGGATTCACCGGCCACCTGCCGGCGTGGCTACAATGGCACCGACCGCGCCTTCCGCCTCGAAGATCTGGACGCATTGCAGGCCATGGCCGCGCTGATGCGGCAGGGCAAGCTGCCGCTGGAAACGCTGTATTTTGGCCAGGCCTGGTGGTCCCTGACCCGCGCCTCGGCGCTGCTTGTGCTGGACGCGTTCGACAACCGGCCGCACCTGCGGGAATCGTTCCGGTTTTCCGACTGTCCCGACGAGCACTTCGTCCAGAATGCGCTGAGCGTGGGCGGCTCGCTGCCGCAGCCCAATCGCGGGCCGCTGATGTGGGCGGACTGGAAGCGGGACCCCAAACCCTACACGCTGCAAACCATGGCCGATATTCTGCCGGCGCTGGATGGGCGGCATCTGTTCGCCCGCAAAATCCGCGCCCCGGCGCTGGCCAAGGCACTGATGGCGCATCTGGGCTGACCGGCCCCTACCCGCTCCAGCGCAGCCGCAGCGGTCCTGACCCGAACAGCACCTCGACGCCGGACGGGTCCTGCAGCGCCGGGTGTTCGAAGCGGAACCCCACATCGGCGCGCGGATAGCCCGCTGCCAGCACGTCAGGGCGGGCGCGCTCGGCCCGGATATGCGCCAGCTCGCTGCCATAACGCAGCACCTGCACCTCCACCGGCGCAAAACTGCCCAGATCCAGGGCCCAGCCGGCGATGGCACCGCCGCGGCAAAGATCGATCTGTCCGGTGTAATTCGGCGTCGCGCGTGGCAATGCCAGCGGTGCGGCCAGGTACTCGGCCATGGTGCGGAAGGCCGCGCTGCCAGCGTAGCGCTCCATCAGGGCGGGCAACCGGGCGTCGTTCTGAAAGAAATACTCCGCGTATTTCCGGTCGTCATCCTGCCGCGCTATGTCGTGCTGAATCTCGGCGAACGCCGCATGGGCGGTGGCAAAGGCGCTGCCTTCGGCGGCGATCCACTGGTCCATCACCTGCTGCGCGCGGTGATAGGCGGCATAATCATCGGCCAGCAGATGCGCCAAAATGGTGCGTACCTGCATTTCACTATCATGCCGCTCTGCCTGCCGTTCATCGTCCAGACGCGTCACGTTGCGGCGCATATAGACCGGCGGATG
The DNA here is from genome assembly GCA_903864895.1 of uncultured Rhodospirillales bacterium. Taxonomy (GTDB): domain Bacteria; phylum Pseudomonadota; class Alphaproteobacteria; order Acetobacterales; family Acetobacteraceae; genus CAIPHQ01. The sequence goes on along the minus strand of CAIPHQ010000531.1, from coordinate 3,012 downwards.
CCAGTTCATCACCTTGGCGATGTACAGCAGCGATTCGTCGAACCGCTCGGCGATGCCAACCGCCTGGAAAGCATGTTCCAGGTTGTGGCAGGCGGCGGCACGCACCCCGGCACCAGTGTCACTGGCACCCGCCAGCAGATGGCTTTGTGCCGTCCCCGGCAGTCGGGCCTGCTGGCGGATGAACTGCTGGGGCGTCAGCTCCCCGGCGCGGATGCTGGCGCGCAGCGGGTGGTGTTCGTAGCTGAACGCATAGAAATAGTTGGAGATCTGCCGCGCCACCGGGTCGCGCATCATCGAGAAATAGCGCACGCCGGTCTTCAGCCGCTCATGCACGCCATACGGATGGTGGCCGGTGACCAGCCGTACCTCACGCGCTTCGCGTTCGCGGTCCAGAAACTGCTGCTGCGTGACGCCGGCGGGCCAGCCAGGTGAGCCGGGCTCGAAATAGAGGATGCCGTCCGCGCCGTATTGCCGCGACAGGATGGTACGGATGGTCGATCCGGCGGTCTTCGGGATGTGGATGAAGACGTCCATGCCTAGAAATCGTCGAGCGCGGTGCGGCGGTACAGATCGACGAAATCTTCCAGATCGGCCTGCACCGCCGCCGTGCCGGACATGCGCATCGCGATGCTGTCCAGCCGCGAACGGTCCGCGGCCAGGTCCTGCAACAGGGCTGCCAGCGCCATGGCACTGCCGGCCGGGAAGTGAAGGCCATCAATTCCGTGCCGCACTTTTTCGGCCATGCCGCCGATATCCGAACAGATCACCGGGCGGCGGTTGCGCAGCGCCTCCTGAATCACCACCGGCGAGTTTTCCCACCAGATCGACGGCACCAGCACCGCGTGCACCGACTGCATCAACTGGTCCACCCGCTCACGGTCATACGGGCCATGGAAGCGGATATTGCGGCCCGCCTTGGTCAGCCGGGCGAGAAACTGTTTCTGGAACTCGGGCGGCTGGCCGCGATAATCGCCGAAGATTTCCAGCGAGATCCCGGTGGCTTCCTGGGCTGCCAGTTCCTCGGCGGCGTCGAACATCACGTCGATGCCCTTCAGCCCCGAGATCTGGCCGAAAAATCCGATCCGCAGCACATTGCCGGACGGCAGCGGTACCGGCTGCCAGACCGCCCCGGTGGCAGCGGTGACGTTTTCCAGCACATACAGCCTGTCTTCCGGCACGCCCCACGCCGCGTAGCGGTCGGCCAGAAAGCGGCTGGGGGCCACGAAGGCGTCAACCAGACCGAAGAACCGCTCGATATAACGCTTGCGCAGAAAGAAATCAGACTTTCCGACGTCCGGGAAGCAGCGATGGCAGCGCGCCGGGCCGGACTGGTAACACAGGTTCAGATGTTCGGTGGTCACCATCTGGCCGAAGTGGTTACAGATGGCCAGATACTCGTGCAGTGTCAGCACAATACGGCAGTTCGGCACCGCTTTCTTCAGGTGCTGGAACACCTCTACGCCATAATTGATGTAGTGATGGAAATGCACCACATCCGGCACCAGTTCGGCAAACAGCCGCGAGATCTCGGCGGGAAACCACATGTCGCGGTTGGCGAACTTGAACCAGTCAAATTCGCCGGTGTTGTAGATGTACTCGCGCGGGCCGTAGGGCTGCGCCAGCACCGCGCCGCGCGCATCGCGCTCACTGGCTCGGTCACAGCCCAGAAACCAGACCTCGCAATCATCCCGCGCGCGCAGGCCGCGATACAACTCGTAGGCGGCAATCTCCGCCCCGCCATTGCTGACCTCCGGGTGGCTGTGCGAGGCCACCAGCACCCGCAGCGGGCGGGCCGGGCCTGCCAGCGGCGGGCCGTTGTCCACATCATCGGCCATCGCGCTCATGCTCCCACGCCACCCGGATAGGCCGCGATGGTCCTGGCCCAGCGGCGCTGATGCTGCCAGGCATTGTAGATGGTCAGATTGAGCCGCCACGTCGCCGCTGCGCTGGCCTGCGACTGCCGCTCCAGATGGTACAGCCGCACCTGCGGGTCCACCGCGCTGGCATAGCCCAGCGCGTGCAGCCGCAGGCACAAATCCGAATCCTCAAAGTCGCCCACGGCATAGATCTCGTCGAAACCGCCGATCTGGCGCGCCAGCGGGTAGCGCATCATCATGCAGGCACCGGTGATGCTGATGCAGCGGCGCAGCGCGCCATCACCCGCATAGCGCATCCCTTTGCCGATATGCTGGCCGAACGGCCAGTCGCCGAATTCGCGCAGCAGGCGGAACTCCATGCCCTGATGCTGCACCGTGCCATCTTCGTACAGCAACATCGGGCCGATCACGCCGATATCGGGGTTGAGCTGCAATTGCCGGGCGAGGCACTCCAGCCAATCCAGCGTCCCCGGGAACACGTCGGAGTTCATGAACACCACGTAGCTGCCGGTGGCGTAGGTCAGGCCGATATTGCTGGCCGGGGCGAAGCCGGCATTGCGTTCCAGCACCAGCAGCCGGATCGGGATGCCGAAGCGCTCATACACCGAAGCGCAGAGGAACTTGGTTTCCTGCTGCAATGCCGGATCGTCGAGCACATAGATGTACTCCACCTCGTCATTGCTGCGCCGTTCGCTGAACAGCGCCATCTGATATTCGATGAAGTCGATGCGGCCGTACAGCGGCACGATCACCGAATACACCGGCAGCGGCGGCGGCTCGCCATACTCCACCACCTCCACCGCCGGGCGCTGCGCCAGACGGGTGCGGTTCAGCGCCTCGACCGCCGGCCCCAGCACCTTGTCATAGGCGGGCGGCACCGCGCCGAAGCGCACATTCACCCGCTCCAGCACATGGCGGATCGCGGCAATGCCCTGCAACTTGCCGCGCGGCAGCGGGCGATGGCCGATTTCGCCGCGCACCGTCTCGATTTCCACATAGATCTGCCCGTCGCGCGTGGCGGCATGGGGCAAGAAAGCGACGAAGCCGCAGCGTGGGTCGTCGAAACCGTACTGGTCCTGAAACGCCGACAGCACGTCGGCGCGATTGACGATGAAGGCGCCGCGCAGGTCCAGCG
>CAIPHQ010000530.1 GCA_903864895.1 uncultured Rhodospirillales bacterium | reverse complement strand
GTCGCGGGTCAGCGCGCCCAGCAGATCCGGGGCGGCATCCGGCAGGCCGATGACCGTGCCGGTCACGCCCAGCCGTACTTCCAGCGCTGCCGTGATCGCGCGGACCAGGGCAGCGGTGCGGGATGGCACGCGTACATTGCCCGAGATGGCGACCAAAGACCGCACAGTCATGCCCTTTATCCCAATATTGTCGCAGAGTTCACTGTGAAAATCCTGTTACACGGCAGAGAGAGGGATTTTTTCGGAAAAATACAAATTCGTGAAATGGCGTGCATCGCATTCATATGACAAGTCGCTTGGTAAAAATTTGACACAATCCAGACTCATTCAATGAAATGCCCCAAGCAAATAGCATTTTATAACACAGATGTACTGCAACTTTTTGAAATTTAGGTACCGTTTAGCCAAACGAACGCAGGCGGTGACTCCTCAAATCTGACCGGCCGTTCTGTAGCGGCGTATAGCATACCTAGTCAATGGGAAATTTGCAGTCGCACATCTGACCTGATTCGGGCTGCATGGCATAATACACAGTAAATTTTCGTAAAATAAATCGCCCTCGGGCTGGCACTCAGGCGCTGCGCCCGGCACTGCCCGCTCTGGGTCCGCCGCCACCCACGGCGCACCTGCACCATGCAGGGGTTCTGTTGCTCAGCGCAGTATTCCGGCAGCCTGTGGCCGCGTCAGGCCAGCCCTGGCGCAGCGGCTTGCCGCCGCTTTTGCATGATGTGCCGCCATTCACTCGGGGTCACACCGCTCCAGCGGCGGAACGCGGCGGTGAAGCTGGATTGCTGCGCATAGCACAGCGCGTCGGCAATCTCGCCCGCCGAGAGGTCCGTCACCACCAACAACTCCCGTGCCATGCTATCGCGCACACGGTCCAGCAGCGCCTGAAACGTGGTGCCTTCCTGCGCCAGCCTGCGGGCCAGCGTGCGGGCGGTCACACCGAATATTTCAGCCATGTCCGCCGTCGTCGGGCTGCCGGACAGGATCAGCGGCCGGATGGCGCGCCGGACCTGCTCGGTCCACGTCCAATCTGCTGGCGACAACTGGCTGGCGATCTGCGCGCGCAATCGCTCCTGCACACCCGGTACGGATTGCAGGATGGGCGCTTCCAGCGCCGCACGCCGCAGCACCACACCCGCTTCAAGTTGATTGAACCGCACCGTCCCGCACAGCAGCGTCCGGTACAGGCTGGCGTTGTCCGGCTCACGGATCGGCAGCAGCACTTCAACCGGCGGTGCGGCATTGCCCGTCAGCACTTGCCCGACATTGACCATCATGGCCACGGCCAGCGGGTAAATCTGCGCCTGCGCAATCGCCAGCGGTTCGTAAATGCCGTAGCCGAACACGAAATGCTCGCCGGATCGGTGCAGATACACCGTGGCCCCACGCGAATTGGCCGCCTGCATCGTCACGTAACCGGACAGTGCCGCGCCAAGGGTCGCGGCATTGGCCATCCAGAGTCCCGGCACACCAAGGTCGCGGTGGTCGCCGCGCGCGCCCAGCAGCAGACCCAGATGCGGGCATGCGGCCAGTTCGGCACAGCGTGCCAGCACGTGGCTGCCCTCGCGATAGGATATCCGGTGCTCGGGGTCGTCGAACGCCGCGCGTGCAATGCCGGTGCCGTCCAGCGCCGGTTCGATGCGCGCCCCCAACTCCACCATCAGCGCCGGAAGCCGGGCCAGTGGCCCCATGCGTTGCGGCGCATCGGTCGAGAACAGATTGATGTCCGGGATGTCCGTCATTCCTTAACGCTGTACCGAAAGCCCGCCTAGTCTGGCCATACAACGAAACCGTAACACCGTTCTAGGAGGATGCCTTGGGCAGGCAAGCTGCTGAGGCCGCCGGACCGCGCACGCGCAAATCTGCCGGCAGCACCGGATATGGCATGGCTATGGATCGCGCAGCGGCGCCGTACGCGGCGGTTTGTGCCCTGCCGTCGGCAAACGCGCTCAACTGATCGGCACGGCAGTGGACGGTTTTCAGGGTATGGGTTCGGAACACGCACTGCCGTCGGCTGTTGCCTCGGCGCCGGGCCGGACTGCGATGGCCAATCTGCAAGCGCAGATCGACAGCCTCGCCGCCCGTGCGGCTGCGGGACAGCTTGCGGTCGCCGGGTTTGCGGAATGGATCGGGCTGACGACGTTGCGCGGGCAGTTGCTGGGCCGGGTTTCGGATAGCGCATGGGCGCTGCGAACGGCGGGCGGGCTGGTGTTCGGCCACCCGAATGACGGTCTGGCGCATCTTACCCGTGCCCGCGCCCGTACCCGCCTGCATCTGTTCCACGGGGCGCTGGCCGATCTGAGTACGGCGCGCAGTCTCGGTGCGGACCCGGATGCGCTGGATGGTGAGCGCGCCGCCGTGTGGCAGGCAACCGGGCGGTATGACGAGGCGCTGGGGCTGCTGCGTGCCGCGCACATGCGCCGCCCCAATGCAGGAACCTTCGGCGCGCTGGCGGTCTTGCAGGCCGAGCGTGGGGACGTGGCGGACGCCGAGGATCTGTTTGCCGAAAGCCGCGCCGCCGATCCGGCCGCATCGCCGATCACGCTGGCGCGGCTGGATGTGCAACGCGGTCTGATGTGGCTGCGCGCGGGCGAGGTGGCGGCAGCGCACGGCTGGTTCGCCTCGGCCGCCGCGCTGGTGCCGGACTTTGCCGCAGCACAGAGCCATCTGGCCGAGACCGAAGCGGCGCTGGGCAATCCTGAAGCGGCGGCGATGCGCCTGCTGCCGCTGGCAGGGACAGCCGAAGACCCGGTGTTCAGCGCTGCGCTGGCACGCGGTCTGGCTCAACTCGGACGCGATGCGGAGGCCGCGGCATGGCAGGCCGAAGCCGCGCGGCGCTACACCGCGCTGATGCAGCAGCATCCCGAAGCCTTCGCCGAACCGGCAGCGACGTTCTGGCTCGACGCGGGCGACCCGAATCAGGCCGTCCGTCTGGCGCGGATCAATCTGGGCGTCCAGCGCACGCCGCGCGCCGAAGCCCTGCTGGCCCGCGCCGCACTGGCCGCAGCGGCGCAGTGGCTGGAACGCCGGGGCGGCTGAAGCGGCTACCCGCCCAGATACGCCGCCACCACCGCCGGATTGCGCGCCACCTCCGCCGCCGAACCGGACAGCGCGATGCGTCCGGTCTCGATCACATAGGCCGTATCAGCGATTTCCAGCGCGGCGGAGGCGTTCTGCTCGATCAGCAGGATGGTGATGCCCTCCCGCCGCAGGCCGGCCAGGATGGCGAAAATCTCCTCCACCACCAGCGGGGCAAGGCCCATGCTGGGTTCGTCCAGCAGCAGCAGTTTCGGCCCGGCCATCAGCGCCCGGCCAATGGCCAGCATCTGCTGCTCGCCGCCCGAAAGTGCGCCCGCCGGTTGGCGCAGCCGCTCCCGCAGGCGCGGAAAGCGGGACAATGCGGCCTCCCGCCGGCGCGCGCGTTCATGCGCATCGGCGCAGAGCCACGCGCCGAGGGCGAGGTTTTCGTCCACGCTCAGCGAGGCAAACACCTGCCGCCCTTCCGGAACCTGCACCATGCCGCGTGCGACGATGCGGTGCGGCGCCATGCCCGCAATCTCGGCGCCGTCCAGCAGGATGCGCCCGGCGCGCGGGCGGATCTGGCCGGACAGGGCGCGCAGCGTGGTGGTCTTGCCTGCGCCGTTGGCGCCGATCAGGCAGACGATGCGGCCGTCGGGTACCGCGAAATCCAGCCCGTGCAACACCTCGGTGCGGCCATAGGCGCAGGTCAGGCCATGGACTTCCAGCGTGCTCATGGCGCCTGCCCGGCCAGCCGGACGGCCGCCTTGTGGCCGATATAGGCTTCGATCACGCCCGGGTCCTGCCGCGCCGCGCCCGGCGGGCCCGCGAAGATGCGGCGGCCGAAATTCAACACGGTCACGCTGTCGGACAGGCCCATCACGAAGGGCATGTCGTGTTCCACCAGCAGCACCGTGGTGCCCTGTGCGGCAATGGCGCGGATCAGCGTGGCAAGTGCTGCGCGCTCGGCGGGGTTCATCCCTGCGGCGGGTTCGTCCAGCAACAGCAGGCGCGGCCCGCCCGCCATGGCGCGGGCGATTTCCAGCCGCCGCTGATCGCCATAGGCCAGCGCACCCGCCTGCGTGTACGCCCGGTCCTGCAACCCCACCAGTGCCAGTGCCGCCTGCGCGCGCGCGATGGCGTCACGCTCCGCGCGCCGGAAGCCGGGCAGGCGGGCGATAATGGCGGGCAAGCTGGCACTCAGGCGCGCGTGCAGGCCGGTCAGCGCGTTGTCCAGCACGCTCATCGTGGCGAACACGCGAATGTTCTGAAACGTGCGCGCCATGCCCGCCTGCGCGCGCCGGTCGGCGGGCAGCAGCGTGATGTCCTGCCCGGCGAAGCTGATCTGTCCGGCGGTCGGCGTGGCGAGGCCGGAGATCAGGTTGAACAGCGTGGTCTTGCCCGCGCCGTTCGGCCCGATCACCGCATGAATGCCGCCCTGCGGGATCGCCAGATCCACTCGGTCCACCGCCACCAGCCCGGCGAAATGGCGCGAGAGTGCGCTGGTTTGCAGCAGCATCACGCCGCCCGCCCCGGGCGCACATGGCGCGGCATCCGCCATGCCAGCAGGCCGCGCGGCAGGAACAGCACCGCGACCACAATCACCGCGCCGTTCATCACCAGCCGCACATCGGCCAGCGGGCGCAGCACTTCCGGCAGCAGCGTCAGCAGCCACGCCCCCAGCACCGGCGCGAACGGCGAGCCGATGCCGCCCAGCAGCGCGAAGGACAGGATGGTCACCGCAGGCTCGAAGCCGAAATCGTTCGGGCCGATGAAATCGGTGGAATGCGCCGATAGCGCGCCCGCCAGACCGGCCAGCACGGCGGAGGCGCACAGCGTGGCCAGCCGGTAGCGGCGGATGTTCACGCCCATCGACAGCGCGGCGGTTTCATCCAGCCGCATCGCCTCCATCGCCCGCCCGATGCCGGATTTGCCCACTTGCCACAGCACCAGCACGGCCAGTGCCAGCATGGCATAGATCAGCCATAGCGGGGCGGCTTCCGGAATGCCGGACAGGCCCATCGCGCCGCCCAGCACATCCACGTTTAGGTAAACGCCGCGCAGCACCTCGCCCAGTCCGATGGTGGCGATGGCCAGATACACGCCGTTCAACCGCAGCGTCGGCCCGCCCACGGCCAGCGCGAACAGCACCGGCACCACGCAGGACAGCGGCAGCACCGCCCAGAACGGCCAGCCAAGCTGCAGGCTCATCAGGGCCGAGGAATACGCCCCCAGCCCCATGAACGCCGCCTGCCCCAGGGATAGCTGGCCCACTGCCAGCACCACATACATCGACAGTGCCAGCAACCCGTTCACGCCCAGCGCCACCGCGAGGTTCTGGTAGGTGAACAGCAGATCGTCGAACCACGCCACGGCTCAGGCCTTCCGCGCCAAAGTGGTGCCGAACAGCCCGGCGGGGCGGGTCCACAGCACCAGCACCAGCAGCGCGAACGCGACGGCTTCCTTCAGCCCGGAGGAGATGTAGCCCGCCGTGAGCACTTCGATGATGCCCAGCAACAGCCCGGCCACCAGCGCGCCGAAGATGTTGCCAAGGCCGCCCACCACGATCACCACGAAGCCGCGCAACATCATCGATTCGCCCATGTACGGATGAATCGCATTGAAATTCAGCCCGATCAGCACGCCGCCCGCCCCGGCCAGCGCGCCGGAGACGAACGACACCAGGGCGGCCAGACGAGCCGTGGCGATGCCCATCAGCGCGGCCGTATCCGGCCGTTCGGCCATGGCACGGATCGCCAGCCCCAGCCGTGTGCCGCGCATCAGCCACAGCAGCAGGCCCACCAGCAGCGCGCAGGCGGCCAGAATCAGGATTTGCGCCAGCGTGATCCGCAGGCCGAACGCCTCCAATGCGCCCGCCGCAATCAGGCCGGGCGGCAGGCGGCGGATATCGGGGCCGAGCCACGCCGTCATGCCCGCATACAGCGCCAGCACCGCGCCCAGTGTGACCATCAGCGACGCCAGTTCGTCCGCCCCGGCCCGGCGCAGGCGCGTCAGCAGCAGCCAGTCGAGCAGCGTGGCGATCAGGCCGGAGGCAATGGCCGCCGCAGGCAGCGCAAGGAACAGCGGCGCGCCGGCCTGCGTCAGCCACAGGGCCAAAAACGCGCCGGCGGTGAAGTAGAACCCGTAGGTCAGGTTCACCACCCGCAGCACGCCGAACATCAGCGTGAAACCCAGCGCGAACAGCGCGTAGGTGGCGCCGAGCAGCAGACCGTTCAGCAGTTGCTGGGCAAGCACCGGTCAGGCCGGTTCACGGCGCAATGCGGAACGCTCCGTCATGCAGTTCCAGCACGACCACGCCCTCGGTGGCGGCAGGGCTGCGGTTCTCGCCGAAGCGGAACGGGCCGAGCGCGCCGGTATGCTCGGTCTTGGTCAGCGCGTCACGGATCTTGGCCGGATCGGCCTCTCCGGCGCGGTCGATGGCTTCGGCCAGAATGAACAGCGTGTCGTAGGCCTGCGCGGCAAACTGGTCGGGGGCCTTGCCATATTTCGACTGAAACGCGGCCACGAACGCCTGATTGGCGGCGTCCGGCTTGGCCACGAACCAGGGACTGCCCACCAGCATCCCCTCGGCGGCGGCCCCGGCGATGGCGGCCAGCTTGGGAGAGTTGGAGCCGTTACCGCCGACGAACTGCGTCTCGGCCCCGAAGCCAAGCTGGCGGGCTTGCAGCAGCACGCCCGAGACCGGCTCGACCAATGCGGAAATGCCGATGGCGTCGGGCTTCAACGCCTTTATTTTGGTCAGTTGCGCAGAGAAATCGGTGTCCTTGCTGGCGAAACTCTCGGTGGCCACAATCTGCAGCCCGGCGGTGGCGGCGGCCTTCTGCATCACCTCGAAGCCGGATTTCGAGAAGGCGTCGTCGTTGGCATACATCAGGGCGATCGTTTTCGCGCCGCGTGCGGCGGCCTTGCGCATCGTCACCGGAATCACGTCGGCTTCCGGCATGGCAGTGCGGAAGATGAACGGGCCGATATCAGTGATCCCGTTCGCGGTGGTGGAGGTGCCGATGGTGGGAATGCCGCGCGCATTGGCCACCGGGCCGGCAGCGAACATTTCGTTGGACAGGGTGGGGCCGATCAGCGCCACCACCTTGTCGCGGCCAATCAGCTTGCGCATGGCGTTGATGGCACCGTCCTTGGTGCCCGCCGAATCTTCCACAGTCAGCGACAGCTTCCGTCCGCCCAGTACGCCTTTGCCGTTGATCGCCTCCAGCGCCAGATCCAGCCCCGCCTTGGCGGCCGTGCCGTAGGCGGCGGTGGGCCCGGTCAGCACCTCCACCGCGCCCAACGGGACCGGGTCGGCGGCCGATGCGGCCATCGGCAGCAACAAGGCGGCCAGCGCTGCGGCGGCCAGCGTGCGGCGTTTCAGCATGTGACATTTCCCCCGGACGAGCGTGGCAATGCTAATGGCCAAGCCGCAAGGCCAGTGCAAGCCCTTGCGCCCCGCGCGCGGCCTTGCGATGCAGCGCCATGACCCAGACCCTGCGCATCGCCACCTGGAACATCAACTCGCTGCGGCTGCGGATGCCGCTGCTGTCCCGCCTTGCCGAGACGCTGAACCCGGATGTTATCTGCCTGCAGGAAACCAAGGTGCCGGACGAGTTGTTCCCGGCTGATGGCCCGGTGGCGCTGGGCTACCAGCACGCCGCCTACCGGGGCATGAAGGGCTATAACGGCGTGGCGATCCTGTCGCGCATCCCGCTGGCGCGGCTGGACATCGCGCCCGACTGGTGCGGCAAGGGCGATTGCCGCCACGTGGCCGTCACGCTGGACGTGCCGTCCGGGCCGGTCGAGGTGCATGATTTCTACGTGCCCGCCGGAGGCGACGTGCCGGACCCGGTGGCCAACGACAAATACGCCCACAAGCTGCAATTCGTCGCCGAAGCCACCAACTGGTTCGCTGCCCGCCCGGCGCTGGCCCGCACCGTGCTGGTGGGCGACCTGAACATCGCGCCGCTGGAGCATGATGTCTGGAGCCACAAGCAATTGCTGGACGTGGTCAGCCACACGCCGCCGGAAACCGAGGGCCTGACCGCGTGGCAGGCCACGCGGTTCGTGGATGCGATGCGGCATTTCGTGCCGGACGATGAAAAACTGTACACGTGGTGGAGCTACCGCAACAAGGACTGGCGCGCCTCCAACCGCGGGCGGAGGCTGGACCACATCTGGGTCAGCCCCGACCTGAAACCCGCGCTGCGCGGCATGACGGTGTTGCAGGACGCGCGCGATTGGCCGCAGGGGTCGGACCATGTGCCGGTGTGCGTGGAGATCGCGGTTTAGGAGGGGGGGATGGCACCGGCTTCGCAGCCCGGACTTGCACTTGATGCCGCCACATTGGCGGCGGTGTCCGGCATCTGCCGCCGGTTTCAGGTGCGGCGGCTGGACATGGTCGGCTCGGCCACGCGCGCCGATTTCGATCCTGCACGCAGCGGCGTGGACCTGCTGGTCGATTTCGAGCCGGAGGCGCGCATCGGATTGTTTGCCTATGTCGCCTTCGCGGATGCGATGGAGGTCTTGTTCGGCCGCCATGTAGATTTGCTCAGCGGCAAGTCGCTGCGCAACCCGGTCCTGCGTCGGGCAGTCGAGGCGGACCGGCGGCCGCTCTATCCGCGCTGACCTTCTGATGCGGCGCAGGATCGCCGGATATCATCGTTGAAACGAAAACGCCGCCCGGTTTCCCGGGCGGCGTTTCAAATTCCGAAGCCGGAAGCGGCTGAGTTACCGCTCCTCCTCGCCCTGCTCGCTCTCGACATCCACGTCCACGATGCCCTCGGCGCCGTCTTCCAGGTCGGAGGTGTCTTCCAGCACATCCTCCTCGACCTCTTCCTCCACCGGCTCGATACCCACCTCGGCGTCTTCCAGACCCGGCACCGGCAGCACCTTGGCGCGGCGCTTCTCGTCGATCACGTTGCCACCGGCGCGGCGCGCACGCGGCTGTTCGGCGGGCTGTTCGGTGGCGCATTTGGGGCACACCGCAGGCACCTTGGTCAGATCGTAGAAACGCGCGCCGCAGGAGACGCAAACCCGTTTGGTGCCGAGTTCTGGCTTGGCCATGAGGGATCCTCGCTTAAGGGTCGCCGGAAATGGGTGGCCGGACGCCGGAATCAAGAAGGTTGCCGAAGGGCGCGCCCCATGCCACTGCGCGGCGCGTCTGTCAAACGCTGCCCGCGCGGTCCGCCCACATTGAGTGACTGGCAAGCGCAAAAATCCATGCTAAGCGCCGCGCCATGACCCATCCCGCCTCAAAGCCGCTGGCGTCCCGCCGGCCGGCTGCCCCGCTGTCCGGCGCGCTGCGCGTGCCAGGCGACAAGTCCATCTCGCACCGCGCGCTGATGTTCGGCGCGCTCGCGGTGGGCGAAACGCGCATCACCGGCCTGCTGGAAGGCGAGGACGTGCTGCGGACCGCCGCCGCCATGCAGGCGCTGGGGGCCGAGGTGGTGCGCGGGGCCGCTGAATGGCGCGTCGCCGGGCGCGGCGTGGGCGGGCTGATCGAACCGGCCGATGTGCTGGACATGGGCAATTCCGGCACCGCCGCGCGGCTTCTGGCCGGTATTCTGGCCAGCCACCCGTTCTTTTCGGTGATGACCGGCGACGCCAGCCTGCGCAAGCGGCCGATGAAGCGTGTCACCCAGCCGCTGTCGGCCTGCGGCGCGCGCTTTGCTACGCGTGAGGGCGGGCGGCTGCCGATGGCCATCGAGGGCGCGCGCGATGCGCTGCCGCTCGATTATGTGCTGCCGGTGGCCTCGGCGCAGGTGAAAAGCGCGGTGCTGCTGTGCGGGCTGAACGCCCCAGGCATGACGCGGGTGACCGAGCGCGAGGCGACGCGCGACCACAGCGAGAACATGCTACGGCATTTCGGGGCCGAGGTGGACGTGCAGGTGGAAGGTCCGGGCCGCATCGTCACACTGCGCGGCCAGCCGGAACTGCGCGCCGCCGATGTGGTGGTGCCGGGCGACCCGTCCTCGGCCGCGTTCGCCATTGTGGCCGCCCTGCTTGTGCCCGGCTCAAAGCTGCGGATCGAGGGCGTCGGGCTCAACCCGCTGCGCACCGGCCTGTTCACCTCGCTGCGTGAGATGGGCGGCTCGCTGGTGGTGGAGAACGAGCGGATCGAGGGTGGCGAGATCGTGGGCGATCTGGTGGTCAGCGCCAGTGCCCTGCAAGCCATTGACGTGCCGCCGGGCCGTGCGCCGAGCATGATCGACGAATACCCGGTGCTGGCCGTGGCCGCCGCCTGCGCCACCGGCACCACGCGGATGCGCGGGCTGCACGAATTGCGGGTCAAGGAAAGCGACCGGCTGGAAGCCACGGCGGCCTTGCTGGCCGTGAACGGCGTGGTGGTGGAAGTGGACGGCGACGACCTGATCGTCCACGGCACCGGCCGGCCGCCGCAGGGTGGCGGGCTGGTGCAGACGCTGATGGATCACCGTTTGGCCATGAGCGCGCTGGTGCTGGGTCTGGCCTCGGCCAATCCGGTGCGGGTGGACGATGCGAGTTTCATCGACACCTCGTTCCCCGGCTTCGTCGATCTGATCAACCGGGCGGTGGGCGGCGACGTTCCGGCGCTGCTGGCACCGTGGGATTGATCATCGCCATCGACGGCCCGGCAGCGGCTGGCAAGGGCACGCTGGCGCGCCGGCTGGCTGCCCATTTCGGCCTGCCGTACCTGGATACCGGGCTGCTCTATCGCGCCACCGGGCGGCGTGTGCTGGACGCGGGCGGCGAGCCTGCCGACCCGCCCACGGCCGAGGCGGCGGCGCGGGCATTGCAACCCGATGATCTGTCACGCAGCGACCTGCGCGGGCCGCAGGCTGACAGCGCCGCCTCGGCGGTGGCCTCCATTCCCGGCGTGCGCGCGGCGTTGCTGGATTTTCAGCGCAGCTTCGGCACCGAACGTGGCGCGGTGCTGGACGGGCGCGACATCGGCACCATCGTGTTCCCCGCGGCCAAGGCCAAGCTGTTCGTGACCGCCAGTGCCGAGGCGCGCGGCCAGCGGCGCTGGCTGGAATTGCAGGCCAAGGGCATCGACGCCGATCTGGCCGAGGTGACGGCGCAGGTGCGTGTGCGCGACCAGCAGGACCGCGACCGCACCGCCGCCCCGCTCGTGCCCGCCGCCGATGCGCTGACGCTGGACACCACTGCACTTGATGCGGACGCGGCATTCGCTTGCGCGCTGGACCTCCTGCGCGCGCATCGGGGCCTCGGATGACCCCGCAAGCGGGTTGGGCGGCGGCCCGCCCCGGACAGCGGCGGCTTTTGCTGCACGCCGGGCTGCACAAGACCGGCACCACGGCGTTGCAGCATTTCCTGCACCGGGAAACGGCCGCCTTGCTGGCGCGCGGTGTGTTGTATCCGCTGGCCGGTCGCATCCATGGCAGCGTGGATCACCACTGCATCGCCTGGCAGATGATCGGCGACCGGCGCTACCGGCGTGAGCAGGGCACGCTGGACGCCCTGGCCACCGAAATCGCCGCCTTCGCGGGCGACGCCATCGTGTCCAGCGAAGGTTTCACCACGCTGCTCGGCCAACCGGGCGGGTTGCTGCCGCTGCTGACGCATCCGGCGCTGGCGGACCACACGGCGACGGTGCTGCTGTATTTGCGCGATCAGGCGTCATTCGCCGAATCGCTGTATTTCGAAATGCTGAAGCACGGCATGGCCGAGGAAGCCGGGCGGATGGCCGACTCCGTCATCACGCTGGGGCAGGTGCGGTTCCGAGAGTGGACGTTCCATTTCGATTATCTGTCGCTCTACCGCCGGCTGGCCGCCGAACCGGGTCTGACCGTTGCCTTGCGGCCCTATGCGTCGCTGGTGGGCGGCTCCACGGTGACGGATTTTCTGGATTTCGCCGGTTTGCTGTCCGGCTGGCCGCAGCGGCCGGAATCGCACGCCAACATGCGCAACAGTCTCGGCGAATCGGCCGAAATGTTCTGCCGCCACCGACTTGGCTGGAAAGCCGCCCCGCCGGTCATCCGGCCAGCGGCACTGCTTCTGCCGGGTGGGCGTTCCATGACCGTAACCCGCACCGGCCCGCCGCCCGCGCCACGGGCCGGGTCGCCGGAAGGCGAGGCGATGCTGAGCGGGGCCAACACGTTGGGCGGCGGGCGCAAGGTGGCGTTTTCGGCGGCGGTGCGGGCGGCGATGCAGGCGCGCTTCGCCGCAGACAATGCCGCGCTGGCCGCCGAGGCCGGGCTGCCGCCGGACACTCTGGCCATCGCGCCGGAACCGCCGCCCGGATCGCTGGCGCTGGAGCGGCTGTTCTCGCGCGATTTGCAGGCCGCCGCGCTGGATGGGCGGCCGGAGACGCTGACGGCGCTGTTTGCGGCGGCAACTGGGCCAACTGAGCCCGGTTTCGCTTGACTCCGTTTTGCATCTGCTGATGTATGCGCCCGCGCACGGCGGGTGCCGAGCGTGCGGGTCAGGCGGGCGAAACCCTTCCATCCCGGCCATCATATGACATTGGCCTGCGCCACTGGCGCGGGCAAGCCGTGTTTCCATAACGGAAAGGCGCACACATCGCCGAACGGGCATTCGCCCTTCCGACGTACAGGACCGAACCAAGCTCATGGCATCCAGCGCCACCGCCCACGCCTCCCGCCCGGTCGAGGATTTTGCCTCGCTGCTCGACGAAACCCTTGGCAGGGACACCGGCTTCGACGGCTCCGTCGTCACCGGCCGCGTCCTGCGCCTGACCGACGAATTCGCCATCGTCGATGTCGGCCTGAAAAGCGAAGGGCGTGTCGCCCTCAAGGAATTCGGCCCGCCGGGGTCCAACCCGGATGTGAAGCCGGGCGATCACATCGAATTGTATGTCGAGCGCTACGAGGACCGTGACGGGGCCATCGTGCTGTCGCGTGAAAAGGCGCGGCGCGAGGAAGCCTGGACGAACCTGGAAAAGGCGTTCGAGAGCAGCCAGCGCGTGAACGGCACCATCTATGGCCGCGTCAAGGGCGGCTTCACCGTCGATCTCGGCGGCGCGGTGGCGTTCCTGCCCGGCTCGCAGGTCGATATCCGCCCGGTGCGCGATGTCGGCCCGCTGATGGGCACCCCGCAGCCCTTCCAGATCCTCAAGATGGACCGCGCCCGCGGCAACATCGTGGTCTCGCGCCGCGCCGTGCTGGAAGAGACCCGTGCGGAACAGCGCAGCGAACTGATCCAGGGCCTCAAGGAAGGCATGATTCTGGACGGCGTGGTGAAGAACATCACCGATTACGGCGCGTTCGTGGACCTCGGCGGCGTCGATGGCCTGCTGCACGTTACCGACATCGCGTGGCGCCGCATCAACCACCCCAGCGAAGCCCTGCAGATCGGTCAGGCCGTGAAGGTGCAGGTGATCCGCTTCAACCCGGAAACCCAGCGCATCAGCCTCGGCATGAAGCAGCTGGAAGCCGACCCGTGGGAAGGTGTGGCCGCGAAGTATCCGGCGAACGCCAAGTTCACCGGCCGCGTGACCAACATCACCGACTACGGCGCGTTCGTGGAACTGGAGCCGGGCGTCGAAGGCCTGGTCCATGTGTCCGAAATGTCGTGGACCAAGAAGAACGTGCATCCTGGCAAGATTGTTTCCACCAGCCAGGAAGTCGACGTGATGGTGCTGGATGTGGACAGCTCCAAGCGCCGCATCTCGCTGGGCCTGAAGCAGGTGCAGCGCAACCCGTGGGAGCAGTTTGCCGACGATCACCCCATCGGCTCGGTGGTCGAGGGCGAAGTGCGCAACATGACCGAGTTCGGTCTGTTCATCGGCATCTCGGCCGATATCGACGGCATGGTCCACATGTCCGACCTGTCGTGGGACGACACCGGCGAACTGGCGATGGCCAAGTTCGAGAAGGGTCAGATTGTCCGCGCCAAGGTGCTGGATGTGGATGTCGAGAAGGAGCGCATCAGCCTCGGCATCAAGCAGCTGCAGGATGACCCGGCGGCGACCGTGCTGGATCGGGTGCACAAGGGCGACGTGGTGACCTGCGTGGTCACCGCCGTGCAGTCCAACGGCATCGAAGTGAAGGTGGACGACGTTCTGACCGGCTTCATCCGCCGCGCCGAACTGGCCCGCGACAAGGGCGACCAGCGCCCCGACCGTTTCTCGGTCGGCGAGAAGGTCGATGCCAAGGTCATCGCGGTGGACCGCGCCGCCCGCAAGCTGTCGCTGACCATCAAGGGCAAGGAAATGGAAGAGGACAAGCAGGCGATCGCCGAGTTCGGAACGTCCGACAGCGGCGCCTCGCTGGGTGACATCCTGGGTGCTGCCATCCGCCGCCGCAACCAGCAGACCACCGTTGACTAAGCCGGTTCGTGTGGCTCACGCGGGGCAACGCGCGTGAGCCTTGAATCGGATCTCTTGCTGGACAGGCGGCGCCTCAAGCGCCGCCTGTTGTTTTGGCGCGGTGCCACGGTGCTGGCCGTGCTGGTCTGCGCGCTGGTCGCCCTGGGCAAGACCGGCCTGATCGCCGGTTCACATGTGGCGCGGCTGGAAGTCACCGGCACCATCGGTGAGGACCACAAGCTGAACGAGGCGGTTGAGGCGCTGGCCAAGGATGACTCGGTCAAGGCGCTGATCGTCTCGGTCAACAGCCCCGGCGGCAGCGTCTCGGGCGGCGAAAGCCTGCACGGAGCCATCGCCAAGGTGGCTGCCGCCAAGCCGGTGGTGACCGTGATGGGCGGCATGGCCGCTTCGGCGGGCTACATGATTGCGGTGCCTGCGGCGCGTATTTTCGCCCGCGAATCGACGCTGACGGGCTCCATTGGCGTGCTGCTGGAAACCGGCGAACTGTCCGGCTTGCTGGGCAAGCTGGGCGTGTCCGCCGACGCCATCACCTCCGGGCCGCTGAAAGACCAGCCCAGTTTCACCAAGCCGATGTCCGCCGAGGGCCGCGCGGTGCTGCATGGACTGGTGATGGATATGTATGACCAGTTCGTGGAAATGGTGGCTGCCGGGCGGCACATGGACCCGGCCCGCGTGCGCGAACTGGCCGATGGCCGCGCCTATACCGGGCGGCAGGCGCTCAAGCTCGGGCTGATCGACGCCATCGGTGGTGAGACCGATGCGCGGGCGTGGCTGGCAGCCGAAAAGCAGGTTCCGGCGAGCCTGCCGGTGGAAGATGTGAAGCCCGGCGGACTGGCCGGGCGCACGCTTGGCGCCTCGCTTGGCCCGATGTTTCAAGACCTTCTGAAAACTGTTCTGTTCCAAGGGGTTAGACTTGACGGCGGTTTGGCCGTCTGGCAGCCTGTGGTTTCAGGGCAATAATTGCGGCCGGACCCGGCCGCCGAACCGGGCAGGGTGGGGCGGACATGACCAAGTCGGAGTTGATCGCCGAATTGTCCGCCGCGAACCCGCATCTGACCGGGCGCGACGTGGAACTGATTGTCGCCACAATCTTCAACGAGATCACTGCCGCATTGTCGCGCGGTGAGCGGGTGGAGTTGCGCGGTTTCGGCGCCTTCACCGTCAAGCGCCGTGACGCACGCACCGGCCGCAATCCCCGCACCGGTGAGGCTGTGCCGGTTGACGAAAAGGCCGTGCCGTTCTTCAAGGCGGGCAAGGAGTTGCGTGAGCGGGTCAACAAGCCCAAACTCACGCGCGGGGCTGAACGCATTCCGGTGTAAAATCATGCTGCGTATTGTTCTGGCCGCGCCGTTCCTGCTGATTCTGGTGCTGTTTGCGCTGTCCAACCCGCAGACCACGCCGTTCAAGCTGTGGCCCACTGACTTCGTGGTGGAACTGCCACTGTCCCTGGCGGTGCTGGGCGCAATGGGCGTGGCCTTCGTGGCCGGTGCCCTGGTTCTCTGGATGAGCGTGCTGGCCGCACGCCATCGCGCGCGCCGCGCCGAGCGTACTGTGAAGATCCTCGAAGCCCAGGTGGCCGAACTGAAGGCGGCGCAGGCCCGCATGGCCGCGCCGCGCCCGATCCTGCAGGGCGACGCGCAGCCCCCGGCGCGCGCGCTTGCGCTGACGGAGCGATGAGCCGCCCCAACGGCCGCCTCACCGGGCTGATCGCCGCGCTGGACACGCTGGATGTGGCCCGCGCCGCAGCGTGGGCGCAGGCGGTTTCGCCCCATTGCGGCATGGTCAAGCTGGGGCTGGAATTCTTTCTGGCCAATGGCCGGGCAGGCTATGCGGCGGTGGCAGCGCCGGAGGTGTTCCTCGATCTCAAGCTGCACGACATTCCCAACACGGTGGCAGGCGGCGTGCGCGCGGTGCTGCCGCTGCGCCCGCGGTTTCTGACGCTGCACGCCTCGGGCGGGGCCGCGATGATCGCCGCTGCCCGTGAGGCGGCCGAGACCGCAGGCGCCGCGCGGCCGCTCTTGCTGGCGGTGACGGTGCTGACCAGTCTGGATGCCGAGGCTCTGCACGCCACCGGTGTGGCGGGTGGGCCGCGCCAGCAGGTGCTGCGGCTGGCCCGGTTGGCCTTGGCGGCGGGGGCGGACGGGCTGGTGTGCAGCCCGCTGGAAGTGGCGATGTTGCGCGATGCGCTGGGCGATGGCCCGGTGCTGGTGGTGCCCGGCATTCGCCCGGCCGGTGCGGCGGCGGGCGATCAGGCGCGCACGCTCACCCCGCGCGAAGCCGCTGAAGCCGGGGCCGACTGGCTGGTGGTGGGCCGCCCCATCACGCAGTCGGCCGATCCTGGTGCGGCAGCAGCCGCGATTGCCGCCGAAATCGCCGGATGATTGGCGTCAAGATCTGCGGGCTGAACGATGCGGCCGGGTTCGATGCCGCCGTGGCCGCCGGTGCTGACTGGGTGGGCTTCGTGTTTTTCCCCACCTCTCCGCGTGCCGTCACCCCGGCGCAGGCCGCCGCATTGTCCGCACGCCATGCGGGCGGGCCGAAGCGGGTAGGGCTGTTCGTCGATCCCCTCGATGCCGACATCGAAGCAGCGTTGGCAGCGCTGCCACTGGATGTCCTGCAACTCTATGTCCCGCCCGCCCGCGCGGCCGAACTGCGCGGGCGATTTGGACGGGACGTGTGGCGCGCCGTGGGTGTTACCACCGCCGCCGGGTTGCCGCAGGGCGGCGAGGGCGTGGATGGCTATGTGGTGGAACCCAAGCCACCGCCGGGTGCAACCCGGCCCGGCGGCAATGCCGTCAGTCTGGACTGGCCGCTGCTGTCTGGCTGGCGCGCGCCGCATCCGTGGCTGCTTGCGGGCGGGTTGACGCCGGACAACGTGGCCGGGGCCATCCGCGCGTCCGGGGCGGCGGCGGTGGACGTATCCTCGGGCGTCGAACGCGCCAAGGGGGTCAAGGACCCGGCCATGATCGCCGCCTTCGTCGCGGCGGCGCGGGCAGCTTAGGGGGCACATGGTGAGCAGGCACACGGATGGATGGCTCGACCGGGTGTTTCAGGCCGGTGATCGCGCCGAGCAGGTGCGCAACTACGACAATTGGGCGGCCACCTACGATGCCGACATGCTGGGCGTCGGCTACCTGACCCCTGCGGTGGTGGTGGGCTTGCTGAACCGGGCGGTGGCCCCCG
>CAIPHQ010000529.1 GCA_903864895.1 uncultured Rhodospirillales bacterium | reverse complement strand
GGAGTGATGATGACCTCTGAAGATACAGCCGGGAGCCGGCTGTCCAGCCAGCGGTCGAAATGCTCCGGCTGGCGGGGAAACGCGCTCATGTTCGCCGAGCGCACATTCAGCAGATGGCCCGGATTGGGCGTGCCGTAGGCCGCCCCCCGGCATGGCGTGCCCTGCTCGCACAGCACAATCTGCTGATCCGGCGGCAGCCAGCTGGCCAGTTGAATGGCCGCCATTGTGCCGCTGAATCCGGCCCCGATCACCGCCACCGGCAAGGGCGGGCCAGATGGCCGGGCCTTGCCGGGGACGGCGCGCGGCTTGGCGCGGGGGCGGCTCATCCGGCCGCCCTCCGCATCCCGGAGCCATTCGAGTCGGCGGCAAGCTCACCAAACGGCCCGGCATTGCCGGACGGCCCGGCAGCGCGGGCCAGCGGCATATCGGGGTGCTGGCGCAGTTTCAGGCGCGGCATCACCAGTTCGGCGACGCGGTAGCATTCCTCCAGATGCGGGTAGCCGGACAGCACGAAGCGGTCGATGCCGAGGGCCATGTATTCCTGCATCCGAGCCACAACCTGATCCGGGTCGCCCACCAGCGCCGTGCCCGCGCCGCCGCGCGTCAGCCCCACGCCGGCCCACAGATTCGGCGCAATTTCCAGATTGTCGCGCCGCCCGCCATGCAGCCTGGCCATGCGCGCCTGCCCCACCGAGTCGAAGCGGGCGAATACTTTCTGCGCCGCCGCAATGGCATCGTCGTCCACGTAGCGGATCAGGTCTTCCGCTGCCGCCCACGCATCGGCGGATTTTTCGCGCACGATGATGTGCAGGCGGATGCCGAAGCGCAGCGTGCGGCCTTGTTGGGCCGCCAGTTCGCGCATGATGGCAATCTTGGCCGCCACATCGGCCGGCGCCTCACCCCAGGTGAGGTAGACGTCGATATGCTCGGCGGCCACCGCGTGCCCGGCATCGGACGAGCCACCGAAATACAGCGGCGGATAGGGTGCCTGCACGGGCGGGTAGGACAGATTGGCGCCCTCCACGCGGTAGTGCTTGCCGGTGAAGTTCACCGTGCCGCCGCGCATCATGCCGCGCCAGACGGTCAGGAACTCGCTGACCGCCGAATA
The DNA here is from genome assembly GCA_903864895.1 of uncultured Rhodospirillales bacterium. Taxonomy (GTDB): domain Bacteria; phylum Pseudomonadota; class Alphaproteobacteria; order Acetobacterales; family Acetobacteraceae; genus CAIPHQ01. Next base: position 4,912 of record CAIPHQ010000529.1, on the reverse strand, counting down.
GCGCTCGCCGTGATCGAGCCACACGCCATCGGCGCGCAATTCCACCGGGTCGCCACCGGCCACCACATTGACCAGCACGCGGCCATTGGAGAACCGGTCCAGCGTGGCGGTCGCCCGGGCGGCGAAGGCGGGTTCGGTCAGGCCCGGGCGCACCGCCACCAGAAACCGCACCCGCTTGGTCTGCGGCACCATGGTGGAGGCGACGATCCACGAATCTTCGCAGGACCGCCCGGTGGGGATCAGCATTCCGTAATAGCCGAGATTGTCGGCCGCACGGGCGATCTGGCCCAAATACTCCATCGTGCTGGCGCGCGCGCCAATGCTGCTGGCCAGATGCCGCCCGTCACCGTGGGTGGGCAGAAACCAAAGCAGATCGACGCCGTCATCTGCGGCGGTTTGCGTATCGGTCATCGTAGTCTCCTTACGGGGACGCTTGAGGCGTCAGCCCAGCAGGGCGTTCAGTATCGTCGCTTCCAATGCGGCCGCATCGGCGCTGGCGCGCGGCCGCGGGCGCGGCAGGTCCACCGGCAAATCCAGCGCGATGCGCCCGCCGCGCAGCACCAGCACACGGTCGGACAGCGCCACCGCCTCGGCCACGTCGTGCGTGACCAGCACGGCGGTGAAGCCGGTCTGCCGCCAGAGCCGTTCCACAAGCCGCTGCATGTCGGCGCGGGTCAGTGCGTCCAGCGCCCCGAACGGCTCATCCAGCAGCAGCAGGCCGGGGTGGCGCACCAGCGCACGGGCCAGCGCCACGCGCTGCTTCTGCCCGCCGGACAGCACGGCGGGCCACTCATTGGCGCGGTCTTCCAGACCCACGGCGGCCAGCGCCGCCAATGCCTCGCGCCGCCAGCCCTGGCCGCGGGCAATTCCGGCATTGCCCAGCACGGTCTGCCACGGCAGCAGACGGGCATCCTGAAACATCATGGTCACGTCGGGTGACAGGCCGCGCACCGGCTTGCCGTTCAGGTTCACCCCGCCCGCATCCGGCGTTTCCAGCCCGGCCAGCATGCGCAGCAGCGTGCTTTTGCCCTCACCGCTGCGCCCGACGATGGACACGAAGCTGTGCCGGGCGATGTCCAGATCGAGCCCGCTGAGTACCGTGCGGCCGCCGAAGGATTTGTGGATGCCGCGCAACGCCAGTTCGGCGGCGGGGGACACCGGCACGGCGTGGTCAGCCGGGGCGGCATCACGAAACGACACGGATGGGTCCATCACTGTGGCGAGCATGGATCAACCCTCCCGTTGCGCGGCAAAACTCGGGTGCCAGGCGATGCAGCGCCGTTCCAGCACCTTTGCCGCCACATCGGACAGCTTGCCCAGCAGCGCGTACAACAGCACGCCGGCCAGTACGACGTCGGTTTGCAGGAACTCGCGCGCATTCATGGTCATGTAGCCAATGCCCGCGCTGGCCGAGATTGTTTCCGCCACGATCAGCGTCAGCCACATGATGCCCAGCCCGTAGCGCACGCCCAGCAGCACGGACGGCATGGCTCCCGGCAGGATCACGCGCCAGAACACCGCCCAGCCGCTCAGGCGATACACCCGGCCCATTTCCAGCAGCCCGGCATCGGCCATGCGCACGCCGTGATAGGTGTTCAGATACATCGGGAAGAACACCCCGGCGGCGACAAGGAAGATTTTCGCGCCCTCCCCGATGCCGAACCACAGGATCACCATCGGGATGATCGCCAGATGCGGGATGGTGCGCAGCATTTGCAGCGTGGTGTCGAGCAGGCGGGAGGCCAGCGGCGAGATGCCGTTCAGCACGCCGAAGCCCAAGCCCAGCGTGCCGCCGATGACAAAGCCCAGTACGGCGCGCTGCAGGGAAATGGCGGCGTGATGAAACAACTCGCCGCTCCATGCCAGGGCCGCGATGGCGTTGGCGATGGACAGCGGTGACGGCAGCGTGCGGCGGGTGATCCATCCGGCGTCGGAGCCGATTTGCCACGCCAGAATCAGCGCGGCGGGCACCAGCCACGGCAGCAGCGGGGCGGCGTTGAACCGCCAGCGCAGTGCCACGCCGTGCGGCGCGGACAGCGACAGGCTCATGACGTGCCCCTTACGATTTCGGCTGCCAGAGCGCGGCGGACACGTCCACCGGCACCGGGATCAGCTTCAACGCCCGGAACGTGTCGGCGATCCGCTGCTGCCCCTCGGCGGCCTCAGCGGTCATCGGCCCGGCGCCGTAGCCCATGCGGGACAGCGCGGTGGCCACCACTTCCTCCGGCAGGTTCAGCTTGGGGGCAAGCAGCCTGGCTGCTTCCGGCTGATGCGTGGCGGCCCATTCGTCGGTGGTGAGCACCTGCGCCATGGTGAGTTTCACCACGTCTGGATGGGCTGCGGCGAAGTCCTTGGTTGCGAGGAAGAATTGCCGGTTCGGAGCCAGCCCCTGCGCGTCGGTCAGCACGCGGGCATGGGTGGCAGCCTGACCGGCGGCGTAGAACGGGTCCCAGATCACCCACGCATCCACCGCCCCTTGCTCAAAGGCAGCGCGGGCGTCGGCGGGGGCCAGGTACACCGGCTCGATATCGGCGGGCAGCAGTTTCACCGAAGCCAGCGCCTGAACCAGCAGGTAGTGGACGTTGGAGCCCTTGTTCAGCGCCACGCGCTTGCCGCGCAGATCGGCGATGCTGTGAATGGGCGAGTCCTGCGGCACCAGAATCGCCTCACCTTTCGGTGAGGGCGGCTCGACGCCGACATACAACAGCGGCGCACCGGCCGCCTGCGCGAACACCGGGGGGGCTTCGCCGGTGGTGCCGAAGTCCAGCGCGCCTGCGTTCAGGGCTTCCAGCAATTGCGGGCCGCCGGGGAATTCGGTCCACGATACTGTCCAGCCCAGCGGTTTCAGGGCGGCTTCCAGCGCATGCTGTTCGCGCAGGATTACCAGCGTGCCGTATTTCTGCACGCCGACGCGCAAGACATGGTCTTCGGCCTTGGCGGGGGCCACGCCCAGCAGCCCGGCGGCCAGCAACCCGGCAACGACAGCGCGGCCAAACTGCCACAGCCTTCGGAACAAGCCAGCCCGCTGAGGAAATGCCCGGGCAATCCCGGCATCGCTGCTTGAAGGATTTCTCCAGTTCTCAACGCTCACGGGTAGAACAGTGGCCAAGTAGACATCGCCAAAAGCGGTCCACATTGTCACGCCGTCATGCAAAATATCAGATGCGGCCGCGGCGTCCTGCGATTGCGTCATAGCATATCCATTCCATTCGGCGCCCAGCGGCGCGGTCAATGGCGGCAATATGCCATCCCATATTCCCTATCTGTCAAGTCTGATTAAATGACAGCAGCGTTGTGATTCGGCGCGCACCGAGATGTCAGGCGGTCAGACCGGCGACCGTTGCATTCAGGAGTGCCTGCCGGGACGCGGACGGGGCTGTGGCCAGATCGGCCAGCGAGCAATCTTCCAGCACTGCCGCCACCGCGTCCCGCGCGCGCAACATCAGACCGCGCAGGCGGCAGGCTTCCAGATCGGGGCAGTCGGCGCAGGCCTGAAACTGGGTGCGGCTGGCACACGGCGTCAGCGCCAGCGGGCCATCGACGATGCGAATGATGTCCGCCACCGCAATCTTGTCCGGCTTCAGCCGCAACCGGTGCCCGCCACCGGGGCCACGGCGGCTTTCCAGCAGGCCGGTGGTGCGCAGGTCCACCAGAATCGCCTCCAAGAACTTGCGCGGAATGCTTTCCTGCTCGGCGATCACCGCCGTGGGGATCCAGCCTGGCTGGCCCACCTGATCCGCCAGGTACAAGGCGGCCCGGATGGCATATTTCGCTCGGCTGGAAAGCATCTCGTCCTACGGCAATCGATTCGCGTGATTCTAAAGCGAATCGCGGGCTGGCCCAAGCAATTACAGGCCAGCCCGCATCTGCATTGCGCTCAGATCTCGCCGTCGGCCCGCAGCATGGCGATGCTGGCCGCAAGGGCGGCCGCCGCGTCGTCCGCATCGGCTTGCGTGTGGGCGATGGACGTAAACCCGCTCAGCCGCCCGTTCACGTCCACGCCGTTGACCAGAAGCGCCAGACGCAGCCGCGACGTGAGCGGTTGCGGCTGCGCCTTCAGTTCCTCGAGCGTGCAATCGAACGGATCGAACGTGGCGGGTGTGATGGGGCGCTTGCCCGCGTTGAGGAAAAAATGGAAGCCCGAGGAGGTGCCATACACCGCCCATGGCAGACCCTCGCGCGCAATCACCGCATTGAACGCATCGCGCACCAGGGCCGACGCCGCCGCCGCGCGGGCGCAGACATCGGTGCTGCCGATGATCTCCAGCGCCGCAATGCCTGCCGCCGCCGAGACCGGGTTGGCGTTGTGGGTGCCCTGATGGCCGATCTTCTCCCGCCCGGCCTTGGGGGCGGCGGCAAAGTCCAGCAAGTCCAGAATTTCCTGCCGCCCGACCACCGCAGCACCCGGCAGGCCGCCCGCGACGATTTTGGCGAGGCTGGTCAGATCCGGCATCACCCCGAACGCCGCCTGCGCGCCGCCCGGCGAGACACGGAAGCCGGTGATGACCTCGTCCATGATGAACAGCGTGCCGGTGCGCCGGGTGACATCGCGCAGGAAATGCAGGAATTCCGGGCGCAGCGGCACCTGCCCGAAGCTGGCGCCGGTGGGCTCGATGATCACCGCCGCCACATCGCCCGGGGCCAGCAGGCGCTCCACCTCCGCCTCATCGCCCGGCGTGGCCAGCACGAGATTGCTGGCGATCCCCGGCAGCACGCCCGGCGTGGGCGAGCCATCGAAATGGTTGGCCCAGCCCGAGGTCATATGGTCGTGCCAGCCGTGGAAATGGCCCTTGAAACGCAACAGCTTCTCACGCCCGGTGAAGGCGCGGGCCAGACGCAGCGCCATCAGCGTGGCTTCGGTGCCCGATGAGGTGAAGCGCACGCGCTCGGCGCACGGGATGAGCTTCTGGAT
>CAIPHQ010000528.1 GCA_903864895.1 uncultured Rhodospirillales bacterium | reverse complement strand
TCGAACGCCTCGCACACCGCGTAGGCGGCAGACCCGGCCAGCACCGGCACGGCCAGCAATCCGGTGCCGATAATGCCCAGTGCGAACAGCGCGAAGGTGAACACCCCGGCAATCGGCCGTAGAGCCTCGGCCGCCTGCGATGTGCTTTGAATTTCGGTGATGCCACCCGCGTTCAGCGTGGCAGCCGTGGCGATGATGACGAATACCGAAATGAGGTTAGAGTAGCCCATGCCCACCCAGGTATCGATGCGAATCCGCTCCAGTTCCGGACCGGCCTCGGCAGGGGCCACGTAGAGCGGCTTGTGGGTGCGGCGCAGTTGCTCCTCCACCTCCTGCGACGCCTGCCAGAAGAACAGATACGGGCTGATCGTGGTGCCCAGCACCGCCACCAGCGCCATGGCGTGGTCGCTGTCCAGCACAATGGCGGGCACGAAGGTCGCGTAAAGCGCCTCGCGCCACGGCACATGCACCGCGAACACCACGGCCACATAGGCGAACAGCGACAGTGTCAGCCATTTCAGAATGGCGGCGTAACGCGCGTAACTCAGCCAGATTTCCAGCCCCACGCACAGCGCGGCAAACAGGGCGGTGTACAGCAGCACCGGCCCGCCGATCAGCAGTTCCAGCGCCGAGCCCATGGCACCCAGATCCGCGCCCAGATTGGCGATATTGGCCACCAGCAGCAGCGCCACCACGCCGCGCAACAGCCAGCGCGGATAATGCCGCCGCAGGTTCTGGCCGATGCCGTTGCCGGTCACCGCGCCGATTTCGGCACTGATGGCTTGCGTCACCGCCATCAACGGGTAGCTGAACAGCATCACCCAGGTCAGGCCGTAGCCGAATTGCGCACCCACCTGGCTGTAGGTGGCAATCCCGCTCGGGTCATCATCAGCCGCCCCGGTCACCAGACCGGGGCCAAGCGCCGCCAGCAGGCGGCGGAGTGCCGAGGGCGGTCTATCCGCCAACAGCCGTGGTCGCGGCGCGGGTGCGCATCCGCTGCGCATACACGTTCACAATCAGCGCCAGCAGCAAGATCAGGCCACGGATCAGGATTTTCAGAAAACTGTCGATCCGCACATGGTCCAGGCCATTGTTCAGCACGCCCAGCACCATCAGCCCCACGATGGTATTGCCAATGCCGCCCTGACCGCCGAACAGGCTGGTGCCGCCCACCACCACCGCCGAAATGCTGTCCAGCAGGTAGTTGTCGAACTCATCCTGCTGCGCGCTGCCGAAATGCGCCACGCCCAGCATCCCCGCCAGGCCCGCACAGACTGCCGAGATCACCATCACGGCAGCGATGATCGCCTTGGTGTTGATGCCGGAGTATTCCGCCGCCTCGCGGTTGCCACCGGTCATGTAGATGTAGCGGCCAAAGCGCGTGTAGGTCAGCACCACATGGCCGGTCAGCAGCACAAGGGCCGCCACAATGATCAGCCACGGCACGTGCCCGATGGACCCGCTGCCCAGCGTGGTGATCAGGTCCGGCACGTTATAGGCAATCTGCCCGCGCACCAGCATGGCGCACACGCCCGCACCAATTTGCAACATCGCCAAAGTCATGATGAAGCTCGGAATGCCGATCACCGTCATGCCGAAGGATGTCACCAGCCCCAGCCCCACGCTGGCCAGCAGCGCCAGAATAATGGCGGCGAAGCCCGGCAGCGGGATGTTGGCGATGTTGACGCTCGCGTCCTGCATGGTGAAATACGCCACCACGATGCCGG
>CAIPHQ010000527.1 GCA_903864895.1 uncultured Rhodospirillales bacterium | reverse complement strand
GGCAGACGATCCGATGCCCACGACAAGAAAGGACTCAGCGCCGTCCGATGCCGGCGGCAGACCTGTGGGTTGCGCGGCAGCCTTGTTTGCGTCGGCAGGCCTGGGGTCTGGGGGCATTAAATGCGGCTTTCAACAACAGCAGCAGCCGGACATGGTTGTGACGTAGATGCATGATATCACTTATATGCACCGGTGGCGCAGAAACCGCGCTAGAATTCCAGCATCACTTTCAACGCGTGAGTTGATGCGGCCTGACTGAAAGTGTCGTAAGCAGCAAGGGCGTCGGCGAATGCGTAGCGGTGTGTGATCAACCGTTTGGGGTCAATGCGGCCTGCACGCAGAAGATTGAGCAACATGGGCATTGTCGCGGTATCCACCAGCCGGGTGGTGATGCTGATGTTGCGGTCCCATAAGTTCTCCAGATGAAGATCCACTTTCTTGCCGTGAACCCCAACATTGGCGATGGTGCCGCCCGGTGCAATGATTTTTTGGCATAGATCGAACGTGGCAGGTACGCCCACCGCCTCGATCGCAGTATCCACGCCACGGCCGCCGGTCATTTTCATCAGAGATTCCAGCGCGTGGCTGTCATTGCTGTTGATGGCTGCGGTGGCACCCAGCCGCATGGCGGCATTCAGCCGGTTTTCATCCAGATCCACCGCAATCAGCAACGCGGGCGTGAAGAATTGCGCAGTCAGCAATGCGGCAAGGCCGACCGGTCCGGCACCGACAATGGCCACAATGCCGCCGGGCTGAACCTTGCCATTCAGCACGCCGCATTCCAGACCGGTGGGCAGAATGTCACTCAGCATCGCCAGCGACTCTTCGTCCGCACCGTCATAGGCCGGATACAGGCTGGAATCGGCGTGGGGAATGCGGACGAATTCCGCCTGTGTGCCGTCGATGGTGTTGCCCAGAATCCAGCCCCCATTCTCGCAATGCGAAAACATCTGCTGGCGGCAATAGTGGCAGCGGGCGCAAGACGTAACGCAGGACACCAACACATGGTCACCCGTCCGGAACCGGCCGACGGCTGCGCCAACTGATTCGACGATGCCGACTCCTTCATGCCCCAGAATGCGGCCGGGCTGGCAGCTTGGCACATCGCCTTTCAGAATGTGCAGATCGGTGCCGCAGATTGTTGTGCGCGTCATCTTCACAATGGCATCGGTGGCCGCGGCAATTTGCGGCTTCGGCCGCTCCAGCAGCGCTTTTTCGCCCGGGGCGGTATAAACCAATGCCAGCATGTATTGTTCCTCGGCGCGATCCCGCCAGTGCGTCGTGTGCGCGATAACGGCCTGCCGGCCGGCCGAGCGGTGCAGATAGCGGGCGTCGCGCACCGGTGTGCGCGGCGGTCCGGCGGCGGGTTGGTGCGACAGTCCGGCAAGAAGGGGGCGCGGCGGCCTGGGGGTTCGTATGCACCGCCGCGCCGAGTTTGCCGAATGATCGCCGGTCAACCCGCCGGCCTCGTGGATGCGCTGGCCGCGCATCAAGACAATGCAACAGGAAGCGTGTTCTGCAGGACGCGCGGCACGGTGCTCATGCCGGTGCCAGATGTGACTCGACGAACCACAATTGCTGATCCGTGCTGCGGGAAATTTCGGTGAACAGGTCGGAGGTGTCCATGTCGCCATACGCCGCCGCAGCAGCAGCGGCATTGCGCACCGATTGGCCGAAGGCCGCGAGCGATCCGCTCATCGCAAAAATATGCGCATCCACCCCGGCAATGCCGTGCGGATACGGGATCAGGAAAGACCGGTCCGCAGCCACGCGCGTGGTGCCGTGCGCCGTGCCGCCCAGTGCCCCGGTGCGTTCGGCAAGCTGGTCCGACCAGCCTTCCGCCATGGTTGATACGGCATCAAACAACTGATGCACTGCCAGAAACCCTGGGCCGCGCACGTTCCAGTGCGCTTGCTTGGTCTGCGAATGCAGGTCAATTGCTGCGGCAAGGTGCAGGTTGAGCAGTTCGGCCGATTTGGCCCGGATATCGGCGTCCAGCGTATTGTGGGTGGTATGCATGGGGAAACCTTCGCTGGTGCAGGCGCGGCAACGGTGGCAGGGCAGAGCAGGCGGCGGCGGCAGGTCAGCGCGACAGCATGCGGCCGCCGAGAAAGCCAATGCCAAGCGCAATCAACACGGCGGCAAGCGGCCGTTCTTCGACCTTTGAGCCGATGGCGCTCGATGCCCGCCCGCTACCGGCGGCCACGCTGCGGTAAATCCGCCGCGCGCCGTCATCAATCTGGTCCGCGGCATCCTGGGCACCGCTGTTGGCTGACAGCTTGAGGTGCTCAAGCAGGCTGCCGAAATCGCGCTTCAGTGCCGCGACATCGTTCATCATGGCTTCGGCGCTGGAATCGCTGCTGGTGAGGATCGGCATTGTCATGTCCTTCTAATTTCCCAGGCAGGCGGCGTGCTCAGTGAACGGCTATTTCCACGCCGCGCACGTTCGGCGCGGCAGTCACATCGCCAGACGCCTGCGGCCGGTCGCCCATCCAGCGGGTCTCGATACGTTGCTCGGTGACTTTGCCGGTCTGCAGCAGCGCGGTATGCACGGCCATGGCGCGCTGCTTTGACAGCAGCATGTTGCCAGCGTCGGACCCTGACGGATCGGAAGAGCCGATCACAGTGGCCACAAAGGCGGCATTCGTCTGCATCAGGTCGGCGGCGCCGCTGATGGCTGTCATTCCAGCCGCATCGATATCCGCGCTGTTGCTGGCGAATGCCACGCTGAAGCGGGTGACCGCTCCGGCCGGCAGCGCCGCGAGGGCTGCACCGGGCGGGTTATAGGCCACGGCGGGTTTAGCCGGTTGCTGATACATCTGCGCGCAACCACCCAGCAGAAGCAGTGAGGCCAGCAGTGACAGAGAATATTTATTCGTTTTCGGGTTGGTCACTGAATTTTCCGTTCTTTCTGAACAAGGATCACCTTGTCTCTCGCTCTGTGTTCCTGCGGCGGCGTTTCCGCCCGCCGCCGCGCCGCCGCCGTGCTGTTGGATAGAGCGCACAGCGTAACGCCGGTTTTTTGGCGCGGAAGGTTCGGAAACTACTCACCCGCCGCGTGTTGGCAGGCTTGGCCTACGGTTGCGTCTGCTGCGTCTTGGTAATCGTGGTCGTGGTGGCAGGCGCCACAACCGGCTGGACCTGTTGGGTGGTGGTTTGCTGGGTTGTGGTGGTGGTCCGGGTTTTCGGGTCTGACCCGCAGGCCCCGAGTGCCATGCTGACGCCGAGCAATACTGTCATGGGCGCCAGAAGGCGGGCTTTTGACGAGCGATTTGAGTTGGGTGTCGTGAACATGAATTGTCTCCCGGTTTTCATAGATGCAGAAATTACTGCGTCGTCGTTGTGCTTGTGGTCGTGTTGTTATTTTGTATTGTAACGGGCACAGGCGTGGACGTGGTTGTCCTGGTCATGGTGTCTTCGGCCACGCCATTGGAATTGCGGTAGGTGGTGGACGTTTTTTCGGTCTCGGACCCGTCCCCGGCGATGGTTTTTTCCGTATGTGTGGTGCTCAGCGTGCCTGCTGGCGGCGGGATGATGACCAACGGTGCGGCCGGGGGTTGCGTCACCAATATCGTGGTTTCGGTGGTGGTTGTTTCGGCGAACGCGGCGGCACTGCTTAGCGCCAGCGCCACGGTGGCTATGGCAAGAATCTTGTTCATGGTCTGGGTCCACTCTGGCTCGGCGTGGCATGTGCCTGGCGCCGCAGCTTTCATATTGGCCAAAGCTGCGCGAACAGCAGGCTCGGACTCTACTCAAGGGCCGCGCTGCAACGAAGTCCGTGCCCGAATCGGAGCAGCAGGAAATCAGGTGAGTACTTACACCCATTATTGTTGTCTTGGCTTGCGGCACATCCATGTATGTGGTGCAAGTTTATCCATCAGGCAATCAACTTAATACCGATTGTTGTTTGCCGAAAACTGGCCCTGCAATGGAAGAGTTGCTTGGTCCGGCTGAACCCGCACGGTCAATTGCTTCCCAAAGACGAAAGTAACAGCCATGTTCCGTAAACCCTCAAACTATATCCTGCTCGCCGGTTTCAGCCTGGCGCTCGCAGGTTGCGGCCACAGCCAGGGCGACCGTGCCGTGTCGGGCGGTCTGATCGGGGCTGGCACTGGCGCGGTGATCGGTTCGGTCACCGGCGTCGGGCCGGTCGGCGGTGCCCTTGTGGGCGGTGCCGTCGGGGCTGTCGGCGGCGCGGCCACCAGCCCGGATACGATCAATCTGGGCAAGCCCATCTGGAAATAGTTCTCGGGAAAGCGCTTTTCGATATAGAGCTCGTGAATTGGAGAATATAATATGCCAATCATCCTGATAATTGTGCTGTTTCTGCTGCTGGTTGGGGCATTTCCGACGTGGCCGCACAGTGCATCGTGGGGATACTACCCGAGCGGCGGCTTGGGAACGCTACTCATTATTGTGGTAGTGCTGATGGTCTTCCGCGTCATCTGAGGCGGTGGCACCCGGCTGCGGTCCCGTTGCGGCACCTCTGATTCAGTCAAGGAACACATTCCGATGCGTACGCTCAACATTGCGCTGGCGGCCCTGCTGGGGCTGACCGCTCTGTCTGCACTCGCCCAGACCCCACCGCCGCTTGACGGGCCGCAGGAGGCGCGGGTTGGCCACGAACCGGGGGTTGGCCAATCGCTGCCGCTGTCCGACAAGGCTGGCAATATTGCGCCCGGCGGCGCAATGCCAGCGGTGGCTCCCACGCTGCCATCACCGGCGGTGGGCGACAGTTCATTCCCCGGCGAATATCTGCGGTCGGCACGCGCGGCGCTGGTTGGCGGGCATACCGGCCTCGCACAACAGTCGCTCGAGATGGCAGAGACCCGCGCGCTTGACCGCGTGGTGCCGCCCGGTGAGACCACGGCCCCCAGCGCCAGCCCGGTCGTAATGCGCATCGAGGATGCGCTGCACGCGCTGAGTAAAGGCGACAATGCGGGTGCGATTGTGTTCATCGACCGGGCCTTGGCCAGTTGAGTCCGGCGAAATCAATACCCGCCATGCCCGCGCAATCTGCGCGGACGTGGCGGGGTGTTCTGGCCGGGTTGGCAACGCTGGCGGCCTATATTCCGCTGAGCGCGCGCGCAGAACCGCCGGCCAACCTGGCCGGTGATCCGGACTCGATCTGGACCATTCAGGTCGAAAACGACGTCATCTCCACCACGCTGGGCGGGTCGGACCGGTATTACACCAACGGTCTGCGGCTGGGCTGGACCTCCGGGCAGGACAAGGTGCCCGACTTTGCCGCCGCCATGGCGCACTTCATGTGGGGCGATGGCAGTGTGCGGGTCAGCGTCGATATCAATCAGCAGATCTACACGCCATTGAACACCGCGCTGGTTATCCCCGATCCGCACGACCGGCCGGTGGCGGGTTACTTGGCCGGCACGTTCGGCGTGCAGGAAGACCACGCGCAAAGCCGCAGCGTGCTGGCTTTGACGCTGGGGGTCATCGGCCCGTCGGCGCAGGGGCAGCAAATCCAGAACGGATTTCACAAGATCATCAACGACAAGCTGAACAACGGCTGGGGCTACCAGTTGCCGGACGAAGCGGCGGTGGAAGTGCTGGGCAGGCGGGTTTGGCGTGTGCCGCTGCTGACGGTGGGACCCCTGGAAACCGATATCCTGCCTGCGCTGACCGCAGGCGCCGGCACGGTCCGCGACTACGCGCAGGCCGGCGTTGTGCTGCGGTTCGGCATGGGCCTGCAAAGCGATTACGGTGCGTCCCGCATCCGCCCCGGTATCAACGGTGGCGATGCGTTCACGGTCACCTCCGGCGTACCATGGTACATCTTCGTGGGGGCCGATGGGCAAGCGGTGGCCCATGACGCGTTTCTGGACGGCGGCAGTTTCCGCACCACCGCCAGCGTGCCGCACAACTGGCTGGTCGGTGAAATGGAAGCCGGGGTAGCCGTGATCGTGTTTGGCACCCGCATCAGTTACACGCAGACGTGGCAGACTGCCTCGTTCAAGGGGCAGCGGTCTGGTCTGTTCAATTTCGGTTCACTCAGTGCCTCGGTCAAATTCTGACCAGCCGGGCACGCCCCCGGCACGAGTAGATTCCGTCCCTGCCCGGCGGCGTGGACGGAAGATTAAAGTTCCCTCAGACGCCGCGCTTCGTTTCAGCCCCTGCGGGACGCCGGGACAGTTGGAAGCCCGGCCGGGCGTTTCCGCGCGGTCCTGAGGAGCAACCCATGCCCATGCCAGACGAGGCATTACCTGGCGCAGAAGTGCAGACGGAAGGTCAGCGGCATCGCTCCCGCTGGCTGCTGCGCGGGACGTGTGTGGTGCTGCTCCTCGTTGCCGCAATGGCGCCCTCCGTCTGGTTGGGGTCTTGTCTGACCAAATGCGGAACGGACGGCAGTGGCAACCGGACCCAGGCGGCCGGAAACCTGTCCGGCGTGGTTGGCCTGATGGATGAAGGCACTGAACGGTTGCGGCCGGCCTCGGGCGGGCCTGGCAGGGGGCCTGCCGAGGGTTCCGGGCGGCTGGCCCCGGCCGCTCCCGGCGATCCGGCCAGAGTACAGGCGGCATCCTGTATCTGGCACTGGCAGCAGCATTTGGTGCGTGAGGGGCAAGCAGGCGCCGTCCCCCAGGACCGTGCCGGGGCCGCCGCCACGCAAGGTGCCTGCATCGCCATGCCCGAGGGCGGTTTCACCCGCCAGCACTAACCGCCCAGCTTCAAGGTCAGCCTCATGGCCAGACCCATGGGTAGAAGCCGTGGCTGGCACCCGGTCCGGCGGTGGCCATGATCAGCCGCGCCTGTGCCGAGTGGGCGCGCCACGGTCAGGCCGGGCCGGTCCCGCCGCATCCACAGCGCGAAAGCAGCACGAATGTCCGTTGTCTCCCGCCTGTCAGCTCAGATGCCGCGCCAGATCCGAAGGCAGACGCTGTGGGACAGCGACCGCCCGGTGCGCGAAGACCTGTTCGGTATCGACCGGCTGGAAGACCACGCGCGGCATCTGGCGGCCGTACAGACCGTGCTGCCGCGCCGGGTTCGCGGCCAGACCCTCAACCGCAGGCTCGACAGCAACGCCGCAGCCCTGCTCGCCGCATACGGCGTCCTTGCGGCAGCCATTGACGCGGGGCGGCCCATCACCCCGGCCGCAGAATGGCTGGTGGACAACTATCATGTGATCGAGCGGCAGGTTCGCGACATCAACACGGACCTTCCGCATGGCTACTACCGGCAACTGCCCAAGCTCGCGGCCGGGCCATTCGCGGGCTATCCGCGCGTGTTCGGGCTGGCATGGGCGTTCGTGGCCCATACCGACAGCCACTTCGACCCGGAATTGCTGCACCGCTTCCTGCGCGCGTATCAGGAGGTGCAGCCGCTGACCATCGGGGAACTGTGGGCGGTGTCGATGACGCTGCGCATCGTGCTGGTTGAGAACCTGCGCCGCCTTGCACAGCGAATCATCAGTAGCCGCGCCGCGCGCCAGCAGGCTGATGTGGTGGCCGACCGGATGCTGGGCACGGGCGGGCTGCCGCCGGAGCCGTTACCGGTGCTGTTGGCCGAGTTGGCAACCACGCGGCTTTCCAACGCATTCGCCGTGCAACTGATTCACCGGCTGCGTGATCAGGACCCGCGCACCACCCCGGTGCTGGACTGGCTGCACCAGCGTCTGTCGGCCGGCGGCGTGAACGCTGACACGGCGGTGCAGGACGTGCACCGCGATCAGGGTGCGTCGAACGTCACGGTACGCAACATCATCACCAGCCTGCGCATGATCGCCGATGTGGACTGGACGGATCTGGTCGAGCGCTCCAGCCTGGCCGATGCAGTGCTGTCAGCAGGCACCCAGTTTGCCATGATGGATTTCGCCACGCGCACGCTTTACCGCAGCGCGATCGAGGATCTGGCGCGTGGCAGCCGCCTTGCCGAACTCGATATCGCCCGCGCCGCAGCCAAGGCCGCGCTGTCGAGCGCGCCGGACAGTCTGGCGGCTGACCCGGGGTATCACCTGCTGGCTGGCGGGCTGCGCGCGTTCGAGCGGGCGCTGGGCTACCGCCCGAAGCTGCGGCAATGGCCGGCCCGTGTGAGCCACACGCTCGGGATCGGCTCATACGCACTGGCCATCGCGATCGCGACGGCGATCTTGCTGGCCTTGCCGTTGCTGGCCATCGGGGCGGCGGGCCTGGGCACACCCTGGCTGGCCGTGCTGGCTGTGCTGGGTGCCATTCCGGCCATCGACGCGGCCTTCGCGCTGACCAACAGGCTGCTGACGGCCAGCTACAGCGCCACGCTGCTGCCCGGGCTGGAATTGCGCGATGGCGTGCCAGCGCATCTGCGGACCATGGTGGCCGTGCCGGTGATGCTGACCTCTGCCGAGGCTATCGCCACGCAGATCGAGCGGCTGGAAGTGCATCACCTCGCCAGCCCGGAAGGCGAGTTGTATTTCGCGCTGTTGTCGGACTGGACCGACGCGCCCGAGGCCAGCAGCCAGACGGATGCGGACTTGCTGGACGCCGCCGGAACCGGCATTGCCCGGCTCAATCGCCGCTATCCGCCAGCCGCTGCCGGGCCGCGCTTTTTGCTGCTGCACCGTCACCGGGTCTGGAGTGAAACCGAAGGCTGCTGGATCGCGTGGGAGCGCAAGCGCGGCAAACTGCATGAACTCAACCGCCTGTTGCGCGGCGCGGCGGCCACCACCTTCATCGATACCGCCGCCGGGCCGCCGCAGGTGCCAGCGGGGGTGCGCTATGTCGTGACGATCGATGCCGACACGCGTCTGCCGCGTGACACCATCCGCCGCCTGATCGGCAAGATGGCCCATCCGCTGAACCGCCCGCGCTTCGATCCGGCGTGCCGGCGTGTTGTGGAGGGCTACGCGGTGCTGCAGCCCCGTGTCACGCCGTCGCTGCCGGTCGGGCGGGAAGGCTCGCTGTTCCAGCGCATCTTCTCGTCAGTCAGCGGGATCGACCCGTACGCGTCCGCCGTGTCCGACGTCTATCAGGACCTGTTCGGCGAAGGCTCCTACGCCGGCAAAGGCATCTATGACGTTGATGCGTTTGAGGCGGCCTTGGCGGGCCGGGTGCCGGACGGCGCGCTTTTGAGCCATGATCTGTTCGAGGGTGTGTTCGCCCGCGCCGGTCTGGCCTCGGATGTCGAGGTGGTCGAGGAATATCCCTCCCGCTACGACGCAGGCGCGTTGCGCCACCATCGCTGGGCGCGCGGTGACTGGCAGTTGCTGCCATGGATTTTCGGCGGCGGCCCGGCGGTTGCGGACGGGGCCGGCCCGCCGGCGATGCCGATGATCGGCCGCTGGAAGATGATCGACAATCTGCGCCGCTCGCTGTCCGCCCCGGCGGCCGTGGCCAGCCTTCTGGCCGGCTGGATGATGCCGTTTCATGCGGCGCTGATCTGGACGCTGTTCGTGGTGGCCACGCTGATGCTGCCGACGCTGATCCCGGTGATTGCCGCCGTGCCGCCGCGCCGGGTGGGCGTGACACTGTCCAGCCATCTTCGCGCCCTTGGCGGCGATGTGCGGCTTGCCGCCAAGCTGTCGCTGTTGCAACTCACGCTGCTGGCGCATCAGGCGTGGCTGATGAGCGACGCGGTGCTGCGCACGCTGTGGCGGCTACGCGTCAGCCGCAGGCATCTGCTGCAATGGACCCCGGCGGCACAGGCGGTGATAGGCCGTGCCCCGTCACTCGGCGCGTATTATCGCTGGATGGGCGGCGCCATCGCCATTGCGGCGGCGGCACCATTGCCCGCGCTGGCGGCAGGTGGCGGCAACTGGCGGCTGGCGCTGCCGTTTGTGCTGTTGTGGCTCGCCTCGCCCGCCGTGGCGCGCCGGGTGAGCCTGCCACCGCGCGGTGGCCCGTCCGAGACGATCTCGCAAGCCAATACGCTGGCACTGCGCCGCACGGCCCGCCGGACGTGGCGCTATTTCGAGACCTTCGTGACACCGCTCGATCACATGCTGCCGCCGGACAATTTTCAGGAAGACCCGGTGCCGGTGGTGGCGCACCGCACCTCGCCCACAAATATCGGCCTTTACCTGCTGTCTGTGGCGGCGGCGCAGGATTTCGGCTGGATCGCCACCGGCACCGCCATCACGCGGCTGGAAGCCACAATGGCCACCATGGCCGGATTGGAGCGCTTTCGCGGGCATTTCTACAACTGGTACGACACGCGCGACCTGCGCCCGCTGGAGCCGCCCTATGTGTCCACCGTGGACAGCGGCAACCTTGCCGGGCACCTGATCGCGCTGGCCAATGCCTGCCGCGAATGGCAGGGGCAGACGTTCAATGCGGCACTCTGCCGCGCCGGTCTGGGTGATGCGCTGGTCCTGTTGCGCGCTGAGATGTTGCCGCTGCGTGAATCCACCGGACCGCTGGCGGATTCGTGGCGGCAACTCGACACCGGATTGCTGCACCTGGCGCAGTCGGCGCAGTTATTGCCCGCCAGCGTGGCAGAGGCAGCGGCGCATCTGGCCGGTTTGGCCGGACAGGCTGCTGGGCTGGACGGTCCGGCCCGCGCGCTGGCCGCCGGTGGATGGGGTGGCGGCGGCGATGGGCTGCTGTTCTGGTTGCAGGCGGCGCAGGACACCATCGCCTCCCATCGCGCCGATCTGGCCGGGGGCGGTGCAACCGCTCTGCAAGCCCGGTTGCACCTGCTGGAAGACGCCGCGCGCGCGATGGCGCTGGCCATGGAATTCGGCTTCCTGCTGGAGCCGGAGCGCAAATTGCTGGCCATCGGCTACCGGGTTCCGGAGGCAGCCCTCGACTCAAATTGCTACGACCTGCTGGCCTCCGAAGCCCGGCTGGCTAGTTTTGTGGCCATCGCCAAGGGCGACATTCCGGCCCGGCACTGGTTCCGCCTCGGGCGTGCCGTCACGCCATGCGGGGCGGGCGCGGCGCTGATCTCGTGGTCGGGGTCGATGTTCGAGTATCTGATGCCATCATTGGTGATGCGCGCGCCCGAAGGCAGCCTGCTGGCCCAGACCAACCGCCTGATTGTGCAGCAGCAGATGGTCTATGCGGCGGAATTCGGACTGCCGTGGGGGATTTCGGAATCAGCCTACAATGCGCGCGACCTTGAATTTACCTATCAGTATTCAAATTTCGGTGTCCCCGGACTGGGGCTGAAACGCGGTCTTGGCAGCGGGCGCACCATCGCGCCCTATGCCACGGCACTGGCCGCCATGGTGGACCCGCGCGCCGCCTGCACCAATCTTGACCGTCTGACCGCCGCCGGTGGCCGCGCCCGCTATGGCTACTACGAGGCGCTGGATTACACGCCCGCCCGGCTGCCGCACGGGCAGACCGTTGCCATCGTGCGCGCCTTCATGGCGCATCATCAGGGCATGACCATCGTTGCCATCGCCACCGCGCTGTTCGAGGGACCGATGCGGCGGCGCTTCCATGCCGAGCCGATGATCCAGGCCACCGAACT
>CAIPHQ010000526.1 GCA_903864895.1 uncultured Rhodospirillales bacterium | reverse complement strand
GCCGTCGATGGCGGCACGGTTGGCGTTGGCCCATTTTTCCGAGAACACGTAGCCCGCCACGGCCACTTCGCCCTCGATGCCAAGGCCGCGCACCGCCTGCTCCATGGCCAGCACGCGGGTGCTGCCCTGCGCCAGCGCGCGGGCGGCGAACGGCCAGAAGGTCAGCACTGCATCGAGCCGCCCGGCGCGGGCCTGTTCGGCCAGCAGCGGCGGCGGGCCGAAGGTTTTCTGCACGGTCTTGTCGAGGTCGATGCCATGTGCCTTCGCGGCATAGGCGCGCAGGATCAGCCAGCTTTTGTCGAGCGAACTGCCCGCAATGCCCAGCCGCTTGCCGGGCAGGTCGGTCACCGACGCGACCGGCGAGCCTTGCGGGGCGATCAGTGCGCCGATGGCGGTGGAGAAGGTGATGTAGGTCCAGTCCGCGCCATCCGCGCGCTGGCGGGCCACCCAGGTCCAGTCCTGCGCGGTCACGTCCACCGAGGCGGCCTGCAACGCCACCTGCGTGGCCTGGGCGGCGGCGAATTCGGTGGCGGCGATGGCCACGCCATGCGCGGCGTCCAGCCCATGGCGGCGGATGGTGTCCAGCTCCCACGACACGGTGCCGAAGCGCAGCACGCCGAGGCGCAGGGCGGCGGCATCAGCGCGGGCGGCACGGGCCGCGAACGGGACAGACAGCGCGCCCAGCAGCGCGTGGCGGCGTGACAGGATCATGGTTTGGGTCCTCCGGGGCGCATCACTTCCCGCCCGTCCGGCAGAGTCAATGCCTCGCGGCGGGGCCGCAGGGTGGGGTGGCCTTGGCCGCGCCGTGCGGCTATCTGTAGCCCCCCGATCCGGGGCGCTGGGAGGATGCTCGATGGCAGTGCGGCAATGGCCGGGATGGAAGCTGGCATGCGGTCTGGCCATGATGGGGCTGGCCATGATGGGGCTGGCCGTGTTGGGCCATGCCCCGGCGCGCGCCGACGATCAGGTTGCGGTGCCGCTGGTGTGGGTGTCGCTGACGGTGAAGTCCAAGGTGGCCAGCACCGTGCTGATGCCGCCGCCCACCGAGGAAGGGCTGCAGGGGGCCCGCGTGGCGCTGAGCGAGAACGCCACCACCGGCAAGTTCACCGGCCAGAACTGGTCACTGGAAGAACACGCCGAAGCCAGCAACGAAGCCGTACTGGACGCGTTCCGCGCCGCACTGGCAGCGGGGCGCAAGCTGTTCGTGGTGGATGTGCCCGCGCCGTTGCTGCTGCAAATGGCCGACCTGCCGGAAGCGAAAGACGCACTGCTGCTGGATGCCACCAGCAGCGACGATTCGCTGCGCGGAGCGGATTGCCGCCGCAACACCATGCACCTGCTGCCCAGCCGCGCCATGCTGGCCGATACGCTGATGCAGTTCCTGACCATCAAGGGCTGGCGCAACATTCTGCTGGTGCCGGGGCCGCACCCGGAAGACCAGTTGATGGCGGACGCCTATCGCCGCTCGATGAAAAAATTCCGCCTGAAGATCGCCGCTGACAAGCCGTGGACCTTCGTGGCCGGGGCGCGGCGCAGCGACACCGGGCATTACGCCATCGACGCCGAAGTCTCCCGCTTCACGCAGGGGCTGAGCTACGATGTGCTGGTGGTGGCCGATGAGGCGGGCGACTTCGCCGACAGCATTCCGTTCCACACCACCGACCCGCGCCCGGTGGCGGGCAGTTCGGGGCTGATGCCGCAGGCCTGGTCGCCGGTGTTCGAGCAATGGGGGGCGACGCAGTTGCAGTTGCGCTTCAAGAAAACCACCGGCCGGATCATGACCAGCAAGGATTTCGGCGGCTGGATGGCCGTGCGCAGCTTTGGTGAGGCCGCGGTGCGCACGCACAGCGCCGACCCGGCCACCATGATAGGCTTCATCCACAGCCCGCAATTCGAATTGGGCGCCTTCCGTGGCGCGCGGCTGACGTTCCGCCCGTGGGACGGCCAGTTGCGCCAGCCGATTCTGCTGGCTGACACGCGCCAGCTTGTGTCCGTCTCACCGCAGCCGGGCTTTCTGCACCAAGTGTCTGAACTCGATACGCTGGGCATCGACCAGCCGGAGACCGCATGTCACCTCAACTGATCCTGCGCGCCGGCGCCTTTGCCGCCGCCCTGCTCACCGCTGCACCGGCCTTCGCCGACCGGCTGTTCGTGTCCAACGAGAAGGACAACACCATCACCGTGGTGGACGAAGCCACGCTGAAGATCATCGCCACCATTCCGGTGGGCGCGCGGCCGCGCGGCATCGTGCTGTCCAAGGACGGCAAGTCGCTGTTCATCTGTGCGAGCGATTCCGATGAGGTCGAGGAACTCGACCTCGCCACGTTAAAAGTGGTCCGCACGCTGGAAAGCGGCCCGGACCCGGAGAATTTCGACATCAGCCTCGACGGCAAGACCCTGTTCGTCGCGCTGGAGAACGATTCCACGGTCGGCTTTCTGGACGTCGCCAGCGGCAAGACCGTCAAGGCCGTGCCTGTGGGCGTGGAGCCGGAAGGCATGGCGGTCAGCCCGGATGGCAAGACCGTCGTGGATACGTCCGAGACCACGAGCATGGCGCATTTC
This sequence comes from uncultured Rhodospirillales bacterium, assembly GCA_903864895.1. Classification (GTDB taxonomy): domain Bacteria; phylum Pseudomonadota; class Alphaproteobacteria; order Acetobacterales; family Acetobacteraceae; genus CAIPHQ01. The sequence goes on along the minus strand of CAIPHQ010000526.1, from coordinate 3,386 downwards.
ATCGACATCGCCAGCGGCGACGTGACCGCCAACGTCTTGGTGGACAGCCGCCCGCGCCGCGCCACCTGGACGCCGGATGGCAAGTTCGTCTGGGTGACCAGCGAAGTCGGCGGCAACGTGGCGGTGATCGACGCCGTCAGCCACGAAGTCGTGCATAAGATCGCCTTCGAAATTCCGGGCGTGACCAAGGATCAGATCGAGCCGGTCAGCATGCTGATCACGCCCGAGGGCAACACCGCCTTTGTGGCGCTCGGCCCGGCCAACCGCGTGGCGGTGGTGAACGCGAAAACCTACGCGGTGGAAAAATACCTGTTGGTTGGCCAGCGCGTGTGGAACCTTGCGTTCTCGCGCGATGGCAGCAAGGTCTACACCACCAACGGCATCAGCAACGACCTGTCGGTGATCGACGTGGCGGCCCGCAAGGTGACGAAGTCGATTCCGGTGGGCGGCCTGCCGTGGGGCGTGGTGGTTGCCCCGTGAGCGAGACCGCTGCCGCCCTTGAGGTTTCCGGCCTGAACCACGCCTTCGGCGAGCGCAAGGTGTTGCAGGGGGTGGGCTTCGCCGTCCGCCCCGGCGACTTCACCGTGCTGCTGGGGCTGAACGGCGCGGGCAAGACCACGCTGTTCGCGTTGATCACGCGGCTGTTTCACAGCAACACCGGCAAGATTTCGGTGTATGGCCACGACATCCGCCGTGAGCCATCGCTGGCGCTGGCGCGCATGGGCGTGGTGTTCCAGCAATCCACGCTCGATCTGGATTTGTCGGTCGCACAGAACATGGCCTACCACGCCGCGCTGCACGGCATGGCGGCCGGTGAGGCGCGCAAGCGCATCGACGCCGAACTGGGCCGCACCGGCCTGTCCAGCCGCGCCAAGGACCATGCGCGCCTGTTGTCGGGCGGGCAGCGCCGCCGCGTGGAACTGGCGCGCGCGCTGCTGCACAACCCTGGCCTGCTGTTGCTGGATGAACCCACCGTGGGGCTGGACATTGAAAGCCGCCGCAGCCTGCTGGCGCATGTGCGCGCCCTGTGCGCCGAGCGCGGGCTTGGCGTGCTGTGGGCCACACATCTGATTGACGAGGCGGACGAGAATTCGCGCGTGATCGTGCTGCACAAGGGCGTGGTGCTGGCCGATGGCCGCGTGCCCGATGTGGTGGCCGCCAGCGGGGCGAAGGATCTGCGGGGCGCGTTCGATACTCTGACGGCAGCGACAGCGGCGGCAGCTTCATGACACTGGTTCAATACGCACGCTGCCTGACCGGCATCATCAAGCGTGAGGCGCTGCGCTGGCTGCAACAGCGTGGCCGCTTCGTCTCGGCCCTTGTCCGCCCGCTGGTGTGGCTGGCAATTTTCGCCGCCGGGTTCCATTTTGTGCTGGGTGTGTCGATCATCCCGCCGTACGAAACCTATGTGCCGTACGAGGTGTATATCGCGCCCGGCCTGCTGGCGATGATTCAGCTGTTCAACGGCATGCAAAGCTCACTGTCGATGGTCTACGACCGTGAGATGGGCAGCATGAAGACGCTGATGGTCAGCCCGTTTCCGCGCTGGTTCCTGCTGCTGAGCAAGCTGCTGGCGGGCGTCGCCGTGTCGGTGGTGCAGTGCTACATCTTCCTGGCCATTGCATGGTTCTGGGAAATCGACCCGCCGCTGTGGGGCTATGTGGCGGTGCTGCCCGCGCTGGTGCTGTCCGGCCTGATGCTGGGCGCGCTGGGGCTGGTGCTGTCCAGCTTCATCAAGCAGCTTGAGAATTTCGCGGGCGTGATGAACTTCGTGATCTTCCCGATGTTCTTTGCGTCGTCCGCGCTGTACCCGCTGTGGCGCGTGAAGGAATCCAGCCTGACGCTGTGGTGGATCTGTCAGGTCAACCCGTTCAGCAGTGCGACCGAGTTGATCCGCTTCGCGCTGTATCTGGAATTTGAGTGGCAATCTGCCGCCGTTCTGGCCGGGTTCACGCTGGTGTTCATGGTGCTGGCGGTGATTGGCTACGACCCCGGGCGCGGCCTGATTTCGCGGCGCGCGGGCGCCGAATAGGTTCAACGAAGGAGACCCCATCATGGATATTCGCGCCGCTGTCGCCTTCGAGGCCGGCAAACCGCTCAGCATTGAAACCGTGCAGCTTGAAGGCCCCAAGGCTGGCGAGGTGCTGGTGGAAATCAAGGCCACCGGCCTGTGCCATACCGACAAATACACGCTGTCCGGGCAGGACTCGGAAGGCATTTTCCCGTCCATCCTCGGGCATGAGGGGGCCGGTGTGGTGGTGGAATGCGGCCCCGGCGTGTCGAGCCTGAAGCCGGGCGACCATGTGATTCCGCTGTACACGCCGGAATGCCGTGAGTGCGAATACTGCCTCAGCCGCAAGACCAATCTGTGCGTGAAGATCCGCGCGACACAGGGCAAGGGCGTGATGCCGGATGGCACCAGCCGCTTCTCGCTGCGCGGCAAGCCGGTGATGCACTACATGGGGTGCAGCACGTTCGCCAATTACACGGTGCTGCCGGCAATCGCGCTGGCGAAAATCCGCAGTGACGCGCCGTTCGACAAGGCCTGCTACATCGGCTGCGGGGTGACCACCGGCATCGGCGCGGTGATGTTCACCGCCAAGGTGGAGCCGGGCAGCACGGTGGTGGTGTTCGGCCTCGGCGGCATCGGGCTGAACGTGGTGCAGGGTGCCCGCATGGTCGGCGCGGGCCGCATTGTGGGCGTGGACCTGAACCCCAAGCGCGAGGCGCTGGCGCGCGCCTTCGGGCTGACCGATTTCGTCAATCCCAATGACGTGAAGGGCGACCTGGTCGGCCACATCGTGGAACTGACCAACGGTGGCGCCGATTACAGCTTTGAGTGCGTCGGCAACGTGAAGCTGATGCGGCAGGCGCTGGAATGCGCGCATCGTGGCTGGGGCGTGTCCACCATCATCGGCGTGGCCGGATCGGGGCAGGAAATCTCCACCCGCCCGTTCCAGTTGGTCACCGGCCGCCGCTGGATTGGCACCGCGTTCGGCGGCGCGCGCGGGCGTACCGATGTGCCGAAGATTGTGGACTGGTACATGGAAGGCAAGATCAACATCGACGACCTGATCACGCACACGCTGCCGCTGGAGCGGATCAATGAGGGCTTCGACCTGATGACGGCAGGCGAATCCATCCGGTCCGTCGTCGTTTACTGACGCCATGCCGCAAGCTGCGCGGGCAGACGCTTTCGCGCGGCTGCTGGGGGATTTGCGGGCGCACCTGAAGCTGGAGATCGGCTTCAGGCTGTGGAACGGGGCGACGGTGCCGGAAGCTCTGGCACCGGACGCGCTGTGCATCAGCATCGCCGATGAGGGCGCTGTGGCCGCCCTGCTGCGCCGCCCGAAGCTCGATACGCTGGCCAATCTGTGGGTGTCCGG
>CAIPHQ010000525.1 GCA_903864895.1 uncultured Rhodospirillales bacterium | reverse complement strand
TTCCTGCACGCTGGGGATGGTGGTGTAGGTCCACACATTGCCCCAGGTTTCCGCCTGATTGCTGGGGGACAGGATCTCCACCAGCAGCACCGGGTCGGTCAGCGAGGCTTCTTCCTCGGAGTACGGGCTGCAGGCGACGGCCAGGTCCGGCACGCGGAAATTGTGCCGCGCGCGGACATTGGGCACGACACCCGCTTCCACCAGTGCCACGCACGGGCTGCCGCGCGCTTGCAGGTGGTTGCCGATTACCCGGCTCAGTTCGCTTTGCAGCGAAGCGTGCGTGCGGTTGGCCGGGGCCATGGCCAGCGGTTCGCCATCCACCAATTGCCAGCGCGCGCCGCCGTCCGGGTTCCAGGCCAGGAACTCCGGCACCGTCATCAGCATGGGAATGCGGTCGGTCGCCACCATAGCCGCAGCTTAGCAGACTCCTTGCGGTTGTCTCAGCCGCGTTTGCGCCCGGCCGGTCTGGCCGCAGGCTTGCGCGCGGCGGTTTTTCTGGCCGGGGCCTTTTTGGCGGCAATCTTCTTTGCGGCGGCCTTCTTCGCCGTGCGCGGCCGCGCAACATCGTTGGCGCCTTCGCCTTCCGGCATCTGGCCGTAGCTCATGCGCTGCATCTGGCCGATCACGCGGGCCATTTCGCCGTCCGACAGGATCGGCGGCTCACCCAGCGTCAGCGCCTGCACATACATGCGCGAGATCGTCTCGACCTCGATGGCCAGCCACAGCGCGCTGGCGAAGCTTTTGCCCAGCGAGATCTGGCCGTGCTGGCCCAGCAGGCAGGCCAGCCGCCCGTCCAGCGCCTCGATGGCGGCGTCGGACAGTTCCTGCGTGCCGAACGTGGCGTAGCGCGCGCAGCGGATGGTGGTGCCGCCTGCCACACCGGTCATGTAGTGAAACGACGGGATGGTCTTGTGATGCACCGCCAGCGTGGTTGCGTAGATGGAGTGGCAGTGCAGCACGCAGTTGATGTCTTCGCGGTGGCGCAGGATGTCGCGGTGGAAGCGCCATTCCGAGGACGGGCGGTGCTTGCCCTCGAACGTGCCGTCCATCCACATCTTCATGATGTCGGCGGGCTTCATGTTCTCGTAGGGCAGCGAGGACGGGGTGATCAGGAAACTGTCCGCGTCCAGCCGCATCGACAGATTGCCCGCCGTGCCCTGGTTGATGCCGGTGCTGTTCATCTTGCGGCAGGTTTCCACCATCTCGCGGCGCAGGGCGGCTTCGTTGGTCTTGCTCATGGGGTTGTCTCCGTCGATGCGGCGGCCAGCCGGCGCCATCGGGTTCGGTATTCGGGCAATTCGGGCAGTGCCCGCGGGGCGGGTGCGCGCAGGTTCAGCGGCACCGGGCTGCTGCGATGTTCGTGCCCGGCCAAAAGTGCGGCCCCCGCGGCCGGGCCGTGACTGTCGCTGTTGAACACCACGCGCTGGCCGGGCCGCAAGGCGGCCACCAGCGCCGCATACGCGGGGTCAGCCACGAAAGAGCCATCCAGCACCACGGTCGCCGCACTGCCCAGCGCATCCAGCAACACATCGGTCAGCAGCGCCACAGTCAGCGTGGCCAGCGCGCGGCGTTCGGCGGGCGATTGCGGTGGCGGTCCGGCAAAATGCCCGCGCCCGGCGGTGCCGCGAAACAGGCCGTCATCCTCGCCGAAACTCGGCACAGCGAAACTGCCCCGCCCTACGAGCGTGTCCACAATGTCCAGATCGGTCGCCGCCCCGTCCGGCTGCGGCCCGGCGATCAACGCAAATTCGCGCCCGCCCATGCACAGCGCCCCCGGCAGCGGCGCACCGGAGGGATCGGCGTTGCAGCCCATGCCGCGCGCCTCATCCAGCGCCTCAAGCCGGGTCTCATCGCTCAGCGCCACGATCCATGTGCCGGTGGACACCACGGTCAGCCCGCGCAGTCCGCCCGCCTGATAGCGATAGAAATTGGCGCTGCTGTCATGGATGCCGCACAGCACTTGCGTGTCCGCATCCAGCCCGGTGCGCTGCGCCCAGTCCGGGGTCAGTGGCCCCAGCGTGGCCCACGCCGGATGCAACGGCGGCAGCAGCCGTGCCCAGCCCTGCGCGGCCACGATGGGCGAGAAGCCTTGCGTGATCGCCGACCACAGATGCGACTGCGCGCCGAGGCTGCTGATTTCCGACGCCGCCACGCCGCTCAGCCGCCACGCCCAGTATTGCGGCAGCGCCAGAAAC
>CAIPHQ010000524.1 GCA_903864895.1 uncultured Rhodospirillales bacterium | reverse complement strand
CATAGATCTGCCCGTCGCGCGTGGCGGCATGGGGCAAGAAAGCGACGAAGCCGCAGCGTGGGTCGTCGAAACCGTACTGGTCCTGAAACGCCGACAGCACGTCGGCGCGATTGACGATGAAGGCGCCGCGCAGGTCCAGCGACACCGACAACTCGCCGCAGCGGATGCGGATGGCCTGCACCACGCCGGGCTTGGCCAGATGCCAGCCCATCAGCAGCAGCCCGTCCGGCTCGCAGAAAATCAGCTCGTCGATTTCAAACATCACCGGGTCGCTGAGCATCTTCAGCGTGTCCGCGCCGCTGTAGGCCTTGCGCGACAGGACAGCGAGCAGGCGGTCCGCCCCCGATCCGGGCTGGCCCAACAGCAACCGCCCACGCGCGCGTTCGGCCAGTTCTGCCTCCCGCAGGCGCTGCCCCTCGACCGAGGGGAACAGGCTGGAGCGGACGCGGCCGAGTTCGAAGCTCAGGCTGGTCAGGCTGCCCAGCGCGGCAGGCGGGCCAGGCAGCAGGAAGGTCACGCCGACCGAGCCGTCATCGGCGTCCGGGCGCGGATACAGCGCGACCCGGCAGGTGCCACTAAGGTCGCCCTGCTCGAACGCCACCATGATCTGCCCCGGCGCGCGCGCCGGTGGCCACGGGGCGGACAGCCAGCCGGTGAACACCCAGACCCCGGCGGCGGCGTGGTAGCCGTAAAAATCGATGATCCCGGTCAGCGCGTCGATCGGCTTGCCGTGCCGCAGCATCTCCAGCAGCTTGCGCCGCTGCGAGCCTTCTTCGCCCGCCGCCAGAATCGGCTCCACCTCGGCCAGCAGTGCCGCACCGTCCAGCCGCAGGGCGGTGCGCGACGGCATCACCCGGTGACTGCCATGGGTAAAGCGGATGTCCAGTTCCAGAAATTCGCCGCCGCCGTCATCGGGCGCGCGCAGGAAGAACACGTAGCCGATGCCGCGCTGCGCCACGTCTTCACGGAAATAGAAGGTGGCGGCGATCTGCTCATCCACCACGGCATTGGCAAACCGGGCCACAGTGGCCTCCGGGCGGCTGCCCGCAGGCCATGGATGCGTCATCCAGCCGCCGAACAGCCAGCACCCGGCCAGCGGATGGTAGCCGAAGAAATCGACATGGCCTTCGAACTGGAATGCTCCGTCCGGCAGAGCCGCAGATGCCGTCTGAGGGATCGGCTCCGGCATTGCGGCAGCCGGTTCCCCGGCTTCCGGCTCGACAGGAACGGCTGCAATGGCCGCGTCCGGTCCCGATTCGGAGGCTTCGGGCGCTTCGGGGGCAGTCTCTCCGGACGGGGCGATCAGTTCACCGGGACCGGGTTCGTCTGCCGGGGTGTCGATGGCAGGCGCAGCTTCAGCCACCTCAGCGACCTCGGCCTGCGGCGGGTCTGCGGGCGCTGCGGCGGGTTCGGGGGGGAGGGAGGCGGCAGGCGCCGTGTCGTCCAATTCAGCCGGCATATGAACTCCGCAACACTCCAGAATGCAGCACGGACCGGCGGGGTCCGGCTACCATGCGCCGCTGGCCCGGCGCAACATCGCAGCCGTTTTCAGCCCGATGCGCCGCTGCTGCGCGCCAGTATGCGCCGGAACAGCGCCAGTTGCCCCTCGCTGGTCTCATCCCAGCCGAAGCCTTCGGCATAGGCGCGCGTGGCTGTGCGATCCGGCAGGGCCGCGAACAGGCTGCGGGCCGCTTCGGCGATGCCCTCGGCCGTATTTTCCCGCACGATCAGCCCGGCTTCGGCTGCCTGCACCACTTCGGGGTTGCCGGGAATGTCGCTGGCAATCACCGGGGTGCCGCAGGCCATCGATTCCAGCAGCACATTGGCCCAGCCCTCGCGGGAGGAGGCCAGCACGCTGGCATCGGCCGCGCCGTAGAAGCGCGGCAGATCGGCATGCGGCTGCGGGCCGAGCAGGCGCACGCGGGCAGACAGGCCGAGGCTGTCGATCTGCATCTGCAACGCCGCCCGCTCCGGCCCGTCGCCCACGATCAGCAAGGTGGTGTCCGGCAGATGCCGCATGGCGCCGATGGTCAAATGGTGGCGCTTGCGCGGGATCAGCCCGCCGACCGAGATCAGCACAGTCCCGCTGACCCCCAGCGCCGCGCGGGCGGCGGCGCGGTCCACCGGGTGGAACATCCGCGTGTCGATGCCGTTGCGCAGCGTGACGGTTTTGGCCGGGTCGGCGCCCAATTCGATCAGCCGCTGGCGCAGGGCCGCGCTCACGCCGATCAGTCCGGCGGCCCGCGTGACGGCGTCGCGGATCATGCGGCGCGGGGCGGAAAAATCTGGCAGTTGCGTCACGTCCGACCCGCGTGCGGTGATCACCACCGGCAGCCCCAGTGCTGCGCCCAGCCGCACGGCGGCCACGCCATCGGGATAGACGTAATGCGCGTCGATCAGGTCGAACCGCTCGACGTTGTGCAGCCGCCGCGCGGCGGACAGGCTTGCGCGGTACAGCAGAGCGGGGGCGAAGTTCATGCCGAATTTCGGGATCACCAGATAGCGCGGATGATGGATGGACAGTCCGTGCCGGGACTCGCTCCGCGGCACGCGGGCGTAGCGGCTCCAGGTGCCGAACAGCGCGGCGGAACTGGGGAAATACGGCACCGGCGCCAGCACGGTGGCCCGCGCCTCTCCGGTTGCCACCAGATGGCGCAACCGGTTTTCGACAAACACCCCATGGTTGGGCTGCTCGGCGTTGGGAAACAGCGTTGAGAAGGTCAGCAACCGCATGCAAGGGGTCTGGGGCCACCGGCCCCGGCGGGTCAAGAGCATGTCCCCTGCGGGGCGGGGGCGGAGCCCTTACCTTGGCTTACCTTTGTTTTGCGAACCCGGCATAACCGCCCCGCCAGCGTCGGAAGGGCCATAAGCGTGCGCATCCTGTACAGCCACCGCATCCAGTCGCGCGACGGCCAGAGCGTGCATGTCGAGGAACTCGTGGCCGCCTTCCGCGCCTTGGGCCATGAGGTGGTGGTGGCTGGCCCCGGCTTTTACGACCAGTCCGGCTTCGGGCAGGAAAGCCGGATGGTGGCGGTCATCCGCCGCCTGCTGCCCGGCATGCTCGCCGAACTGGCCGAACTGGCCTACAATATCCCCGCCTATCGCCGCCTGCGCCGGGCCGCGGCGGGGCAGACATTCGACCTGCTGTACGAGCGCTACAACCTGTTCTTTCTGGCCGGCGCCTGGTTCGCGCGCCGCCGCAAGCTGCCGTATTTTCTGGAAATCAACGCGCCCTTGGCCGAGGAGCGCAGCCGCCATGGCGGGCTGAAGCTGCGCGGGCT
>CAIPHQ010000523.1 GCA_903864895.1 uncultured Rhodospirillales bacterium | reverse complement strand
TGTACGACTATCGCTCGCCCGGTGCGCAGGCCTATGTGCAGCTTGCCGCCGAGGTGCTGCGCCGCGAGCGCGCAGTTGCGGCGATGCCGGCATGAGCGCCAAGGACACCGGCCCGCGCCTCGGGCGCGGCCTCGCGGCACTGCTCGGGGATGCTGCCAGCGGGCGTGCCGAAGGCGAGGGGGTGCGCACGCTGCCCATCGAGCATCTGGAGCCCGGCCCGTATCAGCCGCGCCAGCCGGTCGACCCGGCGTCGCTGCGCGAACTGGCCGACTCGATCCGTGCGCGCGGCATTCTGCAACCCTTGCTGGTGCGCCCGCACCCGGCCGCCGCCGGGCGCTATCAGATCGTCGCGGGGGAGCGCCGCTGGCGCGCCGCGCAACTGGCCGGGCTGCACGACATCCCCGCGCTGGTCCGCCCGCTGGCCGACGCCGAGGCCATGGCGGCGGGGCTGGTGGAGAACCTGCAACGGCAGGACCTGAACCCGATGGAAGAAGCGGAAGGCTACCGCCGCCTGATGACTGAATTCGCCATGACCCAGGAGGTGTTGGGCGAGGCCGTCGGCAAGTCGCGCAGCCATGTCGCCAACACCATGCGCCTGCTGAACCTGCCCAAACAGGTGCAGACCGAAGTGCGCAACGGTGCGCTGTCCGCCGGACATGCCCGCGCCCTGTTGTCGCACCCCGAGCCGGAACGCGCGGCGCTGGCCGTGATCGCGCGCGGCCTGAATGTGCGCCAGACCGAGGCGCTGGCGGCGCGGCGCGAGGAAACCGCCTCGGCCCCGCGCAAGCTGAAAGACCCCGACACGGCGGCGCTGGAACGGATGCTGACCGAACGGCTGGGCCTGAAAGTGGACATCACCGCGTCGGGAACCGGTGGCGCGCTACGTCTGCACTATCGCAATTTCGACCAACTCGACGGTCTGGTAACGCTGCTCACCCGCGACTGAGGCGCCGCGTCAGCGGCGTTGTGCTGCTGCCCGCTGCGCCAGCCCGAGGATTACGCTGCGCGCGATGGTCTCGGCGGGCGATCCGGTGCGCTTGCAGTTGCGCTCGGCCTCCCACAACCGCGCGGCCGCAGCGGCCAGCGCCGGTTCCGGCCACAGCCGCAACGCCTGCTCGAAGGCCGGCTTGCGGCGGAAGAAAATCGGCGGCCGCACCGCTTCGGTGGCCTCTCCCGCCTGCATCCCGCCCGCCATGGCCAGCCGCGCACGATGCAGTTTCTGCACATGCAGCAACCCGCCGCGCACCACGGCCACCGCGGCGGCCCCTTCGCTCAACGCCAGTTCCAGCGCGCGGTCGGTGACGGCCGGATCTCCGGCGGTGGCGGCGTACAGCGCGTCTTCCAGCGATACCCCGGCCAGATCACCCACACAGGCCTGTGCGGCCGCCATGTCGGCTTTGCCGTTTGGTCCGGCATACAGCGCCAGTTTCTCAATCTCGCGCCGGGTCACCTCAAGGTCGCTGCCCAGCCGGTCCTGCAACCAGCGCAGCGTCTCGGCATCCACCGACACACCCGCCGCCTGCATCGCGGTGCGGATTTCGCCAGCAATGGCGGCGGCATCCGGCGGATAGCAGGCAATCACCGCCGCATCGGCAGATTTTTCCAGGGCCGCGCGCAACTTCGAGCGCGAAGCGAGCCCCGGCGCCTCCAGCACCAGAAACCCGGGTGCCCGGCCCGCCAGCGCCCGCTCCACAGCGGCGGTCAGGCCATCGCCCGCATCCCGCACCCGCACCACCCGCCGCCCGCCGGTCAGCGGCATGGAGGCCAGTTCGTCGCCCAGCCGTGCCGCCGCATCATGGTCAAGGTCGGCCACCCGGAACGGATCGTCCAGACTGCCCGCCACAGCCCGCGTCAGCTTGCTGCCGCGCTCGCGGATCAGCCCGGTATCCTCGCCATGCAGCAGCGCCACCCGCACCGGGCTGGGGTCGCGCAGGAACCCGTCGATTCTCCGCGCATCCAGCTTCATCGCGGCCTAGCCACCGGGTGCGGCGGCCCGCTTGCGGAAATACACCGCCAGTTGCAGGGCGATCTCATCGGCCAACTGTCCGGCCATGCGCCGCTGCACCGTCTCGCCTTCCTGGTCGGCGGCGAAGTACTGCTGGTCGAACTGATTCAGTCCGTCCAGCGCCTGCGCCGAGCCACTGGTCAGCGTGGTATGCACCGGCACGTCGGTGGTCAGGGTGTAGGTGGCGCGCCCGATATAGCGCACACGCGTACTGGCATAGTCTTGCAGGATGCCGATGTTCTCGGACGACACGGCGTAATTGACTGTCAGATCGTATAACCGCGCCGGGGCCGCCCCGCTGCGCTCGAAGCGCTCCTGCAAGGCCAGCCGCAGCAATTGGCCCGTGCGGTCGGGGATCAACCCCACCTGTATGGCCGCCAGTTGTGACGCGGGCGCGTCCGTCCCCTTGCCGGAGACGGGCGCATACACCGGATGCAACCCGCAGGATGCGGCACCCAGCGCGGACAGCAGCAGCGCGCGCCGGCCCCGCAGCATCGTCTAGCCCGCGACGACGAAATTGACGATGCGGTTCGGCACATGCACCCGCTTGACGATGCGGCGGCCTTCCAGCGCGCGCACCACGTTCGGCTCCGCCTCGGCTGCGGCAATCACGGCGGCCGCGTCGCTGTCCGGCGGCATCTCGACCGTGCCGCGCAGCTTGCCCATGACCTGCATGGCAATGGTCACCGTCTCGGCGGCGGTCAAAGCCGGGTCGGCCACCGGCCAGGACTGCTCGGCCACCAGGCCGCTGCCGCCAAGGCGCGCAAAAACCTCCTCCGCCAGATGCGGCATCATCGGCGCCACCAGCAGGGCGAGCATCCGCAGCGCTTCCAGCCGTGCCCAATCCAGCCCAGCGGAGCCGGTCGCTGCTGCGCGCTCGGCATCGCCGATGGCATTGGCGAATTCGTACACCCGCGCCACCGCGACATTGAACGCAAACCCGTCCAACGCCTCCGTCACTGCGGCGATGGCACGATGGGTGGCCCGCCGCAAAGCGCGCGCCTCCGGGCCGAACTCTGCGGGCATGGCCGCAAAATCCGGCGTTTCGGCGAGACCTTCGGCCAGTCCCTCGGCCAGACGGAATACACGTTGGGTGAACTTGTACGCCCCGGCCACGCCCGACTCGGTCCACTCCATGTCGCGTTCGGGCGGGTTGTCGGACAGGATGAACCAGCGCGCCGTGTCAGCGCCAAAGCGGGCGATGATCGCACCCGGATCGACGGTGTTGCGCTTGGACTTGGACATCGCCTCCACGCGCCCGACCGTGACCGCTTCGCCGGTGGTCACATGGCTGGCCGCGCCGTCCGCCGCGCGGGTCACTTCCTCGGGATACAGCCAGCGGCCATCGGCGCCGCGATAGCTCTCATGCGTCACCATGCCTTGCGTGAACAACCCGGCGAAGGGTTCGTCCACCGACAGGTGCCCGGTGGCGCGCATCGCCCGGGTGAAGAAGCGCGAATACAGCAGATGCAGAATCGCGTGCTCGATGCCGCCGATATACTGGTCCACCGGCAGCCAGTGATCCACTGCCGCGCGGTCCACGGGGCCGGCGGCGTGCGGGCTGCAGAACCGGGCGAAATACCACGAGCTATCGACAAACGTGTCGAACGTGTCGGTCTCGCGCCGCGCCGCGGCCCCACAGCTCGGGCAGTTCACGTGCTTCCAGGAGGGGTGATGATCCAGCGGGTTGCCGGGCCGGTCGAAGGTCACATCCTCCGGCAGCTTCAGCGGCAAGTCCGCGCGGGGCACCGGCACCACGCCACAGGCATCGCAATGGATCACCGGAATCGGACAGCCCCAGTAGCGCTGGCGGCTGACGCCCCAGTCGCGCAGGCGCCAGTTCACTACGCCCTCACCCGCGCCAAGCCGTGCCAGTTCGGCAATGGCAGCCGATTTCGCCGCTTCCGGCTCCATCCCGTCCAGAAAGCCGGAGTTGATCATCCGGCCTGCGCCGTCATGCGCGCGGGTGCCGATGGCAAAACGGGTGGCATCCTCGCCGGGCGGCAGCACCACCGGGACCACCGGCAGGCCGTATTTGCGGGCAAAGTCCAGATCGCGCTGGTCATGGCCGGGGCAGCCGAAAATCGCCCCGGTACCGTATTCCATCAGCACGAAATTGGCGATCCACACCGGGAAGCGCTGCGTGGCATCAAACGGGTGCTGCACGAACAGCCCGGTGTCATAGCCCAGCTTTTCACCGGTCTCGATCACCGCTTCGCTGGTGCCCTTGCTGCGGCAGACGGCCACAAAATCCGCCGCCGCCGCGTCCCGGGCCGCCACCAGGGCGGCCAGCGGATGCTCGGGCGCGATGGCCAGAAACGACATGCCGAACAGCGTGTCGGGCCGCGTGGTGTAAACTTCCACCGAGTCGATGCCGCCCTCGGCCGCCGTCAGTGCGAATGCCAGCCGCGCACCCTCGCTGCGGCCAATCCAGTTGGCCTGCATGGTCCGCACCCGGTCCGGCCAGCGATCCAGCCCGTCCAGCGCGCTCAGCAGATCAGGGGCCGCCTGGGTGATCTTCAGGAACCACTGCGACAGCTGCTTCTTTTCCACCAGCGCGCCGCTGCGCCAGCCGCGTCCGTCGATCACCTGCTCGTTGGCCAGCACGGTGCCGTCCACCGGGTCCCAGTTCACCCAGCTTTCGCGCCGCTCCACCAACCCGGCGGCCAGCATGTCCAGAAACAGCTTTTGCTGCTGGCCGTAATACGCCGGATCGCAGGTGGCGAATTCGCGCGTCCAGTCCAGCGACAGGCCCATGCGCTGCAACTCGGCGCGCATGGCCGCGATATTGTCCCACGTCCACTTCGCCGGATGGATACCACGCTCGCGCGCCGCGTTCTCGGCCGGCAGGCCGAACGCGTCCCAGCCCATCGGGTGCAGCACGGCCATCCCGCGCGCCCGCTTGTAGCGCGCCACCACATCGCCGAGCGTGTAGTTGCGCACATGCCCCATGTGGATCTTCCCGCTGGGATACGGGAACATTTCAAGAACATAGTATTTCGGCCGCCCGTCCTGCGGCACGTCCGGAACCTGGAAGCAGCGGCGCGCATCCCACGCCGCCTGCCATTTTGGCTCGGCGGCACGGAAGTCATAGCGCGGCGCATCCTGCGCGGCGGCAGTGTCGGGGCGGGCAGGTACGTCGGCGGGCGGAGGGGTCATTGGCGGCAGTCTGTCGTAAAACCGCCGCTTGTATCCGTCAGATCCGCCGCCCCGGCAACCCGGATGTCATGCGTCCCGGCGATGCGAATCGCCGGGACGCATGCGCTGTCAGGAGGTGGTCAGCGTGCGCAGTTCACGCGCCCGGGCCAGCACCATGTTCTCAAGCTCGGTGGCCTTGGTGGGATCAACCGGGGCGTCGATCCATGTGCCGCCCTGCTGCACCTGCCGGAACAGCGTGATGTGCACGCCGTCCGAGCGCAGATCCTTGGTCAGAATATACGCCGCCGCCTTGAAGCGCTCGTTGGGGGAGGCAGGCGGCGTCCACCAGTCGGTGATGATCACGCCGCCAAACGGGTCGGCCGAGGTCAGCGGCATGAATTTCAGCGTCTCCAGCGTGCCGCGCCACAGATACGCGTTCACGGCCAGATTGCTGCCGCCATTGCTGCTGCCGCCGCCACCACCCAGAATGCCGCCGCCGCTGCCTGTGCTGAAACCGCCCGCGCCGAACTTGAAATTTTCCTCGACCGACGAATCGGTCATCGCGCTGCCGGTCGCCTTGGACCAGTTGTCGTGGATCACCGACGACCCGCCGGTTTCCGGCGCGCTGGGCGGGGGGGTGTAGCCGCACCCGCCAAGGCCAGCCGCCAGCGCACTCGCCAGCCCCAGACACGCCCATCGGCTCTTGAACAAATCACCACTCCCGCTGCCATCCGGCGGCGTCATTTAACCGCAGGCCGCCGATCCGCCAAGATGCCGTGCGGCGCACGGCATGGACTCATCATGCGGCAGGATCCAGGCACAAGAAAGGCGGGCGATGGAATTCCATCGCCCGCCCTCATGCCGCCGGAACCAGATGACCGGGTTGCCCCGGTCAGCCGATTACCACTGGAAGTAGGTGCCGATACCAACGCCCGTGAAGCTGACGTTGTTCACGGCGGTCTGCTGCTTCGTGCCGAACAGGCCGTCGAAGAACAGGGTCACGCCCGGGTTCAGCTTGTAGCTGGCACCAATCGCACCGCCGCTGAAGGTCTGCTTCACGGCCGTGGTGATCGGAATGCTGTAGCCATAGTACTGCGCGCCAACCTGGGCAGCGCCGAAGTTGTAGACGATACCGGCGTCAACCGCAGTGGTGTTGCCCACGCCATCCGGCTGGGCCAGGAAGGCGGCCGCATACTTACCGGTATCCACATGGCCACCGACGGTCAGGCCGCTGAACGACGCTTCCAAGCCGGCGTCGAACACGGTCACGTTCTGCCAGCCGCCAGCCGCCTGCATCGGGGCCGCCACGGCGCCACCGATGTTGGCGTTCAGGCCGGTCGAGCCGAACGTGCCGGAGTAGTTGATCATGCCTTCAACGCGGTTCCGCACGGAGTTCGCGGGCACGCCGGCAATCGCCGCATTGTTGAAGCTGCTGATGAAGCGGTCCGCACCGACCTGCGCGGTCGAATCCGGGGTCCACGACAGGGTCACCTTCACGCCGGCGAACGACGGGGTGACGTACTTGATGTTCTCGAGGCCGTCGCCGTAGGTGTCGGCCATCAGCCACTGATAGCCATTGCCGAAGAAGCCGTATTCACCGTCCCAGCCACCGGTGCCGGAGGCTTCGTCGTTGGCGACCGCCATGCTCTTGATGGCGCCCGCTTGGCCGCCCATCGTGAACACGCCCATCTTGTCCGACTTCACGAACAGGTAAGCGCGGTTGATCACGCCGGCGCCGGCGTTGCCGCCCCAGCGCAGTTCGGAGATGAAGCCGAAGTGCATGCCGTTCGGCGCGGTGTAGTCAACGGCCGGATACAGGCGGAAGTAGTCCTGGAAGTTGTAGGATTGCAGCGTGGCGTTGCCGCCCTGGACCGGGTTCTGGTTGGACACGCTCTGGATGAACACCGATTCAAACAGACGGCCACCGAGGGTCAGCGTCGCCGGCGGGGCAACCTGCTTCATTTCGTCGGCCTTGGCCATCACCGGCAGGGCGGCGGTCGCAACCGCGAGCGCGGCGCCCGCGAGCAGATACTTGCGCATAAAAACTCTCCTGTTCTTGCCGGACAGCCCGGCCATTACTGACGGTCCCGCCCCATTCCCTTCGAATCGCGCTTTCCAGCGCGACCCCCCAACAGGTGGAAGCTGCCGAACCCGGTGAAGTGTTGAACGAGTTTCAGACCGCCCGCAACGGTCACACGCCCGTCACGCGGCGGGCAGAGTGGCATTCGCGGAACACTGTGGCGCAGTTGCCACAGCCGGTGTGGCAACCGGTCAACGCAGCGCCCCGATGGCACCGGCTGCCCGGCACAACCGCAGCGGCAGGCGGCGGATGCGGCTGGTGTCGATGCCGCCGAGGGCCGCGGCGCGGCCCTGCCCTGCCCAATTCGCCAGCACCGCCCAGCGCGCCGGGCCAAGCGGGCGTGCGCCGGGATGCGATCGGGTCGGGAAAACCGGCGATATGAAGGCCACAGCCACGCCGCCGCGCCGCGCCCGTACGGCGTCGGCGCGGTCATGCACCGATGCCGTCAACAGCCGCAGGCCCCGCGTCATGCCGGCCGGGCGATGGCCGCCGCGCGCATGTACCCCGGCGTGGTGCGCCGCCGCCAGCCGCCAGTCTCCGGCCACGCTCAGCAGCAACCGCCGCGCACGGCAAATCCCCGCAATGTCCCGCGCCAGTGCGGCCCGGCCTGGTGCGCCATCACCGCGCAACACCACCCCGGCCAGCCCGCGTGGCAGCCGGGCCACGGCCTCGCGCGGGTCGGCCAGCCGCACCGGATCGGTGAACAGCCACAGCGGCGGCACAAAGGGCAGCCCGGCCTTGGCCCGGCGCGCCTTGACCGCGCGCGCCCATGCGGCAAGCCTAGCGTCCATGTCCCATTCCTCTGCCCCGCCTGCCGTTGGCATCGCCGCCAGTCTGGCCCGCATTCAGGCCCGCATCGCCGCCGCCTGCGCCGCCGCCGCCCGCCCGCCGGGCAGCGTGGCACTGGTAGCTGTGTCAAAAACCCATCCGGCCGAGGCGGTGGCCGAAGCCATCGCGGCGGGCCAGAGCGTGTTCGGCGAAAACCGCGTGCAGGAAGCCGCCGCCAAGTTCCCGGCACTTCGTGCCGCGCACCCGGCGCTGCGGCTGCATATCATCGGCGGCCTGCAAACCAACAAGGCCCGCGACGCGGTGCGCGTGGCCGACGTGATCGAAAGCCTCGACCGCCCCCGGCTCGCCGACGCCATTGAGGATGCCGCGCAGCGCGAAGGCCGCCTGCCGCGTCTGCTGGTACAGGTCAACACCGGTGACGAGGCGCAGAAATCCGGTGTGGCACGCCCCGAGGCCGATGCGTTCATCACCGCCTGCCGCACCCGCTTCGGGGCAGCCCTGACCGGCCTGATGTGCATCCCTCCGGCCGAAGGCGACCCGGCACCGCATTTCGCGCTGCTGGCAGCGATGGCCGCGCGCCACGGATTGCCTGATGTTTCCATGGGCATGTCGGGCGATTTCGAGGTGGCCATCGCGCAGGGCGCGACTCTGGTGCGCGTCGGCAGCGCCATCTTCGGCCAGCGCCCGGCACCGCCGCCGCCGGCCTGATTGCGCCGCGCTTGCACCGGCCGGAGGCGCGGCGTATCCGTCCGCCCCGCGCAGGTATCCTGGGGCGCTGCATGACCCTCGCCATTCCCGCCGAAGCCTGGCTTCTCCAGCCGGGCCCTCATTGCTGGGGCACATATCCATGACCGCCATTGCCGCCGGGCTCCCCGGCGCGGCCAAGCCATCGCCGCTGCGCGCCAGCGTTCTGCTCGGCGTGCTCGGCATCGTGTATGGCGACATCGGCACCAGTCCGCTGTACGCCTTCAAGGCCAGCATGGACCACTTCACCGAGACCGGGGTGGGCGAGACCGAGGTACTCGGCATTCTCTCGCTGATTTTCTGGGCGCTGGTGCTGATCGTTACCGCCAAATACGTGCTGCTGGTCATGCGCGCCGACAACCGGGGTGAGGGCGGCATTCTGGCGCTGATGGCGCTGGCGCAGCGCACCGCAGGTCCGCGCGCGCGCACCGTGCTGTCGCTGGTGGGCATCGGCGGTGCCTGCCTGTTCTTTGGCGACGGTGTGATCACTCCGGCCATCTCCGTGCTGTCGGCGGTGGAGGGGCTGGAGATTGCAGCTCCCAGCCTGAAGCAGTTCGTGCTGCCGATCTCGGCCCTGGTCATCATCGCGCTGTTTGCCGTGCAGTCGCGCGGCACCGGCAGCGTGGGGCGGATTTTCGGCCCGGTGATGTGCCTGTGGTTCGGCGCCATCGGCGTGCTGGGCGTGTTGCAGGTCGCCGCCAATCCCACCGTGCTGCTGGCGCTGTCGCCCACGTACGGCCTCGCACTGGTGCTGCATCACGGCTGGCTGGCCTTCGTGGCGCTCGGTTCTGTGGTGCTGGCCGTCACCGGGGCGGAGGCGCTGTACGCCGATATGGGCCATTTCGGCGCTGCCCCCATCCGTGTGGTGTGGCTTGTGTTCGTGCTGCCCTGTCTGGTGTTGAACTATTTCGGCCAGGGCGCGCTGGTGCTGGCCAACCCGAGTGCGCTGGGCAGCCCGTTCTTCCTGATGGGGCCGCAATGGCTGCAACTGCCGATGGTCATTCTGGCCACAGCGGCCACTGTGATTGCCAGCCAGGCGCTGATTTCCGGGGCCTATTCGGTGGCGCGGCAGTGCATGCAGCTTGGCTTCCTGCCGCGCATGACGGTGCGCCACACCAGCGCCACCGAGGAAGGCCAGATCTACGTGCCGCAGATCAACACCGCGCTGATGATCGGCGTGCTGTTTCTGGTGTTCGCCTTCAAGACCAGCGACAATCTGGCGGCCGCCTACGGCATTGCGGTGACCGGCACATTCCTGTGCACCTGCGTGCTGGCCGTGGCGGTGTTCCGCGACCGTTTCCACTGGAGCGTGCCCGCAGTCTACGGCGTGTTCGGCTTCTTTTTCGTGATCGACACGCTGTTCTTCGCCGCCAACCTGCTGAAAGTGCCGGAAGGCGGCTATGTGCCGCTGGTCATGGGCGCAGCCCTCATCGCGCTGATGACCTCATGGAAGCGCGGCCGTGCGCTGCTGCTGGCCCGCTGGAAGCAGGACAGCCTGCCTTTGGCCTCGTTTCTGGCCCGCCTGCCGCAATC
>CAIPHQ010000522.1 GCA_903864895.1 uncultured Rhodospirillales bacterium | reverse complement strand
GAGACGGTCAGCAGGCTGGAACGAAGTCTGCGGGGGCCGCCGGGTTTGCCCCGGCGGTCGCCGCGAAACGGTCAGCGCGCCTCGGTCCAGCTTTCGGAAAAGGCCAGCGCGCACGTGCTGAAGGGTTTTCCGTCCCGCTGGTTGGGGAACGGACTGCCCTTGGCCTGTACGCCGTTGACCGTCAGGCGCGCGCCAAGTGCGGGGATCAGCACCGTGCAGACACCGTATTTGCGGGCCGGGGGAGCGCCCGGCTGCGTGTGGATCAGCAACGGCTCGCCGATATCGTACCAGGTCAGCGCCACTTCATCGTCGTGCGATACTGCCCGCTCGGTCCAGAAATCGCGTGCGTCACCGGACTTGCCGAATGCTGCATCGGTCACCGGGATTGCGGTATCCAGCAGCTCTTCGTTCAGCATGCCCTGCACCGTCTTTTGCAGCCAGCGCGTCATGGCAATGTTGTCGGAGTAGATTTTCCAGCGGTTCTGCGTCAGTTCGCTTTTCAGATACAGCACATGCCCGGCCCCGGCGGGCGAGAGCAGGATGCGCCAGAAACTGGCGTTGGTGGTGATGGGGCCGCCATCGCTTTCGCTCAGGCGGATGAAGGGGTTTTCGCCGGTGACGATCAGCCGGTTCAGATCCAGTGACATTGCGTTTCCTCGGCAAGGTGGCGTCCGGTGAGCCTACCGGCCATTTCGGGTGGCACGCAAACCGGGCAGCGGGCTTGAGCGCGAGCCCACCAGGTTCAGGTTTTTTTCGCTTGCAGGTAAAAGGAAACATATATTACTCTCGACTTAATGCATAGGTAATCTGCAAGCGCCGCTGCCGCCATGTGCTTGGCAGGCGGCCAGCGCGTGCAACGGGGGGGGAGATGGCGGAGGTTTACGACCTCGCTGTGATCGGCGGCGGCATCAACGGCTGCGGCATCGCGCGCGATGCAGCGGGGCGGGGAGCGTCCGTGTTTTTGTGCGAGATGAACGACCTTGCGAGCGGCACGTCCTCATGGTCCACAAAACTCGTCCATGGTGGTTTGCGGTATCTGGAATATCGTGAGTTCCGGCTGGTGCGCGAGGCGTTGATCGAGCGCGAAGTTCTGTGGTCGGCCGCACCGCATATCATTGGCCCGCTGCGCTTTGTACTGCCGCATCATCGTGGCTTGCGGCCCGCATGGCTGTTGCGGCTTGGATTGTTTTTGTACGATCATCTGGGCGGGCGCAAATTGTTGCCGCCCACGCGCACGCTGGACTTGTCACGCGATGAAACCGGGCGGCCGCTGAAGCCCGGCCTGTTTCGCCGGGGCTTCGAATATTCGGATTGCCGGGTGGATGACGCCCGCCTTGTCGTGCTGAACGCCCGCGACGCGGTGGAGCGTGGCGCGGTGGTGGAGACGCGGACCAAGACCATTGGTGCAACCCGAAGCGCCGATGGCTGGACGCTGGATCTGCTGAACACGCAGACCGGGGAGCGCAGCAGCATTCGCGCCCGCGTGCTGGTGAATGCCGCCGGGCCGTGGGTGGCCGACGTGCTCGCGGCGCGCGTACGCTCGAATGCGAAAGCCAAAGTGCGCCTTGTGCAGGGCTCGCACATCGTCGTGCGGAAGCACTACGACCACGACCGTTGCTACATCTTCCAGAACGCCGATGGCCGGATCATCTTCGCCATTCCCTATGAAAATGATTACACCCTGATCGGCACCACCGACCGCGACTACACCGGCGACCCGGCGGAGGTA
This sequence comes from uncultured Rhodospirillales bacterium, assembly GCA_903864895.1. Classification (GTDB taxonomy): domain Bacteria; phylum Pseudomonadota; class Alphaproteobacteria; order Acetobacterales; family Acetobacteraceae; genus CAIPHQ01. The sequence continues at coordinate 13,404 of CAIPHQ010000522.1, read as the reverse complement.
GTGGCGAGCGACGCGGAGATTGACTATCTGTGCGCCGCCGCCAGCGAATATTTTGCCCGCCCGGTGCGCCGCGAAGATCTGGTGTGGACGTATTCCGGCGTTCGCCCGCTGTATGATGACGGCGCGACCGACGCCAAGGCGGCTACCCGCGACTATGTGTTCGAAGTCGATGACGTGGTGGCCGGTGCCCCGGTGCTTTCGATCTTTGGCGGCAAGATCACCACATACCGGCGCTTGGCCGAGGCGGCGCTGGCCCGGCTGTCGGACTCGCTGCCGGTGTTGAAACAGCGAGCCGGATGGACGGCGGGCGTGCCGCTGCCGGGGGGTGATTTTCCAGGCCGCGATGTGGCAGCACTGGCCGGGCAGATGCGCGCCGCCCACCCGTTTCTGGGCCCGCGCGACGCAGCGCGGCTTGCCACGGCCTATGGCACGCGCGCCGGGCGGTTCCTGGGCAAGGCACAGCGCGCACAGGATCTCGGCACGGATTTCGGGTCCGGGCTCAGTGAAGCCGAGGTGGCCTATCTGATGGCGGAGGAATGGGCGATGACCGCCGAAGACGTTGTGTGGCGCCGCAGCAAACTCGGATTGCGGATGAGTGCGCAGCAGGTGGCGGCCCTTGACAGCCACATGCGCCTGACCCGCGCCGCCCAACTGGAACTGAGGGCGGCGCAGTGAGCATCAGCCTCGAAAACGTCTCCAAACTGGTGGGCGCGCAACGCCACATCGCGGACGTGTCGCTGACCTTCGCACGCGGCACGCTGAATGTGCTGCTGGGGCCGACCCTGTCCGGCAAGACCTCGCTGATGCGGCTGCTGGCCGGGCTGGACCGGCCGACCAGTGGGCGTGTGCTGGTGGATGGGCGGGATGTCACCGGGGTGCATGTGCGCCAGCGCTCGGTGGCGATGGTCTATCAGCAATTCATCAACTACCCGACGCTGTCGGTGTACGAGAACATCGCCTCGCCGCTGCGGGTGAAGGGCGGTAGCAAGGCGGAGATCGGCAAGCGCGTGCGCGCCGCCGCCGGCATGTTACGGCTGGACAACATGCTTGACCGGACACCGCTGCAACTGTCCGGCGGCCAGCAACAGCGCTGCGCCATCGCGCGCGCCGTGGTGAAGAACGCCGATCTGGTGCTGCTGGATGAGCCGCTGGCCAATCTGGACTACAAGCTGCGCGAGGAACTGCGCGAGGAATTGCCGCGCATCTTCGCCGAAACCGGGGCAATTTTCGTCTATGCCACCACCGAACCCACCGAGGCGCTGCTGCTGGGCGGCAACACGGCGGCGCTGAGTGAAGGGCGGTTGATCCAGTTTGGCCGCACGACCGAGGTCTATCGCCAGCCCGTGAACCTTGTGTCGGCCATGACGTTCTCCGACCCGCCGTTGAATGTGATGCCCATTACCAAGGCGGGCTCGCATATCACGCTGCATGGGGGCGTGACGGTACCGGCGCTGGGCGTATTCGCCGGGCTTCCCGATGGCCGCTACCGGTTGGGCGTGCGCGCGCATGACGTGTTGCTGGCCCCGCCGCCGGCGGCGTCGTTGCAACTGTCCGGTGTTGTCGATGTCACCGAACTCACCGGCTCGGAGAGTTACGTGCATGTCCATGCCGGTCCGTTGCGCTGGGTGGCGCTGGCGGCGGGCTCGCATGAGGTGGACCCGGGGGCGGCGATCACGGTGTACGTCGATCCCGCGCGCGTGTTTCTGTTTGCCGAAGACGGGCGTCTGGTCGCCGCGCCCGGCAGCAACTGGTCCGAACCACCACGGCGCTCGCCGGTACCGACGAGGCCAAAAAGTGGATCGACACCGAATTCCAGCCTTCGACGCTGTCGAAAGACGAGCAGATGCAGGAAATGGACTGGTTCATCAAGGCCGCAGCCCCGTTCAAGAGCATGGAAGTCAGCCTGGTTTCCGAAACGCTGACCACGCATGAATACGAAGCCAAGACGCTCGCCAAGGCGTTCGAGGAAATCACCGGCATCAAGGTGAAGCACGACGTCATCCAGTAAGGCGACGTCGTCGAGAAGCTGCAAACCGCGCTGCAGTCGGGCAAGTCGGTCTATGACGGCTGGATCAACGACTCCGACTTCATCGGCACGCATCCGCGCTACAACCAGACGGTTGTGCTGACGGACTGGATGGCTGGCGAAGGCAAGGACGTTACCGACCCGTATCTCGACGTCAACGACTTCATCGGCAAGTCGTTCACCACCTGGACGGACGGCAAGCTGTACCAGCTGCCCGACCAGCAGTTCGCCAACCTGTATTGGTTCCGGTATGACTGGTTCACCAATCCGGACATCAAGGCGAAATTCAAGGCCAAGTACGGCCACGACCTTGGCGTGCCGGTGAACTGGTCCGCCTACGAAGACATCGCCGAGTTCTTCACGAACGACATCAAGGAAATCGATGGCGTTCGGGTCTATGGCCACATGGACTACGGCAAGAAGGACCCGTCGCTGGGCTGGCGCTTCACCGATGCCTGGCTGTCGATGGCCGGCAACGGCGACAAGGGCCTGCCGAACGGCATCCCGGTTGACGAATGGGGCATCCGCATGGAGGGCTGCCGCCCGACCGGCTCGTCGGTTGAGCGCGGTGGCGACACCAACGGCCCGGCTGCCGTGTACTCGATCGAGAAATACCTTGACTGGCTGAAGAAGTATGCCCCGCCGTCGGCGCCCGGCATGACCTTCGGCGAAGCTGGCCCGGTGCCGGCGCAGGGTAACATTGCCCAGCAGGTGTTCTGGTACACTGCCTTCACCGCCGACATGGTCAAGCCCGGCCTGCCGGTGATGAATGCGGACGGCACGCCGAAGTGGCGCATGGCCCCGTCGCCGCATGGCGCGTACTGGAAGGAAGGCATGAAGCTCGGCTATCAGGACGTGGGTTCGCTCACGCTGCTGAAGTCGACCCCGGTGGATCACCGCAAGGCGATCTGGCTGTACCAGCAGTTCATTGTCTCGAAGACCGTCAGCCTGAAGAAGAGCCATGTCGGCCTGACGTTCATTCGTGAATCGGACATCTGGGACAAGTCGTTCACCGACCGTGCGCCGAAGCTGGGCGGCCTGATCGAGTTCTACCGCTCGCCCGCGCGCGTGCAGTGGACCCCGACGGGCGTGAACGTGCCTGACTATCCGAAGCTGGCGCAGCTGTGGTGGCAGAACATCGGCGATGCGTCGTCCGGTGCGAAGACCCCGCAGCAGGCGATGGATTCGCTGGCGGCAGCACAGGATGCGGTGCTCGAGCGTCTGGAGAAGTCCGGCGTGCAGGGTGCCTGCGGTCCGAAGATGAACAAGAAGGAGTCGGCGGAATTCTGGTACGCCAAGTCCGAGAAGGACGGCAACATCGCGCCGCAGCGCAAGCTGGCGAACGAGAAGCCGAAGCCTGAGACGATCGACTATGACACGCTGATCAAGTCCTGGCCGGCCTCGCCGCCGAAGAAGAACTGATGAGCGCGGCGGCGGGGCACGCTCCGCCGCCGGTGGTTTCGTGGGCGGGGGTGGACAATGTCCATCCCCGTTTCGCATTCTCCCGCCGGGAAATGTCGCGTTGCGTGGAGCTTGAGAACAATGGCGGCCTATATTCTCGCGGTCGATCAGGGCACCACCTCGTCGCGCGCAATCCTGTTCGATGCCGCGCTGTCCATCGCCGGACAGGCGCAGGAAGAATTCCCGCAGCATTATCCGGCCTCCGGCTGGGTCGAACATGACCCGGAGGATCTGTGGCGCACCACTGTCGCCACCATGCGGCTGGCCGTTGCCCGTGCCGGGGTTGCGCCAGCGTCCATCGCCGCCATCGGCATTGCCAACCAGCGTGAAACCACACTGGTGTGGGACCGCGCCACCGGCCGGACGATTTACAACGCCATTGTCTGGCAGGACCGCCGCACCGCAGACCGCTGCGCGCAGTTAAAAGCTGACGGCGCCGAAGCGCTGGTCACCGCGCGCACCGGGCTGCTGCTCGATCCGTATTTCTCCGCCACCAAGATTGCGTGGATTCTCGACCACGTGCCGGGTGCGCGGGCGCGGGCCGAGGCGGGGGAACTGGCCTTCGGCACTGTGGACAGTTTTCTGCTGTGGCGCATGACCGGCGGGCGGGTGCACGCCACCGATGCCACCAACGCCGCGCGCACGTTGCTGTTCGATATCCATACCGGCGAATGGGACGCGGAATTGTGCCGCCTGCTTGGCGTGCCAATGGCCATGCTGCCCAGCGTGCAAGACTGCGCCGCCGAGTTCGGCGTGACGATCTCGGACCTGCTGGACGCACCGGTTGCCATTCGTGGCATCGCGGGCGATCAGCACGCGGCCACGGTCGGGCAGGCGTGCTTTGCGCCGGGCATGGCCAAGGCTACCTATGGCACCGGTTGCTTTGCCATGCTGAACACCGGCACCACGCCGGTTGCCTCCCGCAACCGGCTGTTGACCACCATTGCCTACCAGTTGGAAGGCGTGCGGACCTATGCGCTGGAAGGGGCGATTTTCGCCGCCGGGGCCACGGTTCAATGGCTGCGTGATGGCCTCGGCGTGATCGCCAACGCTGCCGAGACCGGCGCGCTCGCCGCCACCGCCGATCCGGCGCAGGATATCTATCTGGTTCCCGCTTTCGTCGGCCTCGGCGCGCCGTATTGGGATGCCGGGGCGCGCGGCGCGCTGTATGGGCTGACGCGCGGCACCGGCCCGCGTGAACTGGCGCGCGCCGCGCTGGAAAGTGTCGGCTACCAGACCCGCGACCTGATCGAGGCGATGCATGCCGACTGGCAGGCGCCGGGCCGCACGGTGTTGCGCGTGGATGGCGGGATGACGGCGTCGGACTGGGCGATGCAGTTCCTGTCCGACATGCTGGCCGCCCCGGTGGACCGGCCGGTGGTGCAGGAAACCACGGCTCTGGGTGCCGCCTATCTGGCCGGTCTGCGCGCCGGGGTGCTGCCGCAGCCGGACGAATTTGCCCAGCGCTGGGCGCTGGACCGCCGCTTTACCCCGGCGCTGGATGGCAGCGAACGCGCGCGCAAATATGCCGGCTGGCAGGATGCGGTGCGCCGCACCCGCACCACCGGCTGATCACAGGTGAACATCCGCTTTCGCTGCGATCCGGCGCTTCAGGGCCATATCCCGCCGCCGGTCAGTGCGCGCGCCATGTTGCCGGACTGGCTGCGCACCATGCCTGCCACTTCGTTCTCGGACCTGCACGGCATGGACGTGCGCACCGTCAAGCAATGCCCGCCTTTCGTCGATGCCATGGCCTACGGCTTCATGATGCCGCTGGCCTGTGACGTGCTGGTGGGTGACGGCACGCTGACATGGGACTGGGATCTGCCGGTACCCTCGATTGCCGGGCATCCGCGCGCGCCGATCAGTTTTCACAGCCCGGCACAGGCCGTCGGCACGCCGTTGCATTCGGCGGATCAGGTGATCGTGAAGTTCAACAGCTTCTGGACCATCGAACTCGACCCCGGCTGGTCGCTGCTGGCGCTGCACCCGCTCAACCGCGCAGACCTGCCGTTCCGCACCGTCGCCGGACTGGTGGATGCGGACAGGTTCAATGACGTCGGCATCTTTTTCCCCGCACAGTGGACCGACCCGGCGTTTCGCGGCGTGCTGCCGCGCGGCACGCCGGTGGTTCAGTGCGTGCCGGTGCCGCGCATGGCGATGACCATGTCGCTGGCCCCGATGAATGCGGCGCAGGCGGCGCGCTATGACGCCACCGGCAGCGCCATTCTGGCCGCCCCGGGCGTGTACCGGAAGCAGTTCCGCGCCCGGCGCGGTTCAGCCGGAAAGTTGCCCGCGCAGCCTTGACGGGTGCAGATACACCATCCCGCTGCGCGCCGAGGTCAGCGCCTGCGCAATACGCCCCAGCGTGTCCGGGCGCAGTTGATAGGCGCGCGCATAGGCAGTTTGGGCGGATGCGCGGTCGCCGCGTTCCTGCAACACGATCCCCAGATTGACGGCGGCTTCGGCATGGGCCGGGTCCAGCGCCAGCACGCGGCGGAAGGCCTCGGCAGCGCCCGCGTGATCGTGCAAGTCCTGCCGCACCAGCCCAAGCGCGAACCATGCACCCGCATGGGCCGGGTCGAGTGCTACAACGCGCTCATACGCAACTGCGGCTTCCGCCTGTTTTCCGGCGCTGCGCAGGGTCTCGGCCAGATTGAGCACCGGGGCCGCCGCGCGCGGTTCCAGTGCTGCGGCTGCGGCAAAACTGGCGGCGGCGGCCTCGGCGTCGCCGAGTAGAAAACGCAGGCGGCCGATCTCGAAATGCACCGGTGCCGGCAGCGCGCCGGTGGCGGCCACCGCATCCAGCGCCGCCGTAGCCTCGGCCGTCGCACCATCCTGCGCCGCTGCGGCCGCTGCCAGCAGCAGCGTGCCGGTATGGCCGGGCCGCAATGCGAGGCTCCGCGCAGCGTGGCGGCGCGCCTCCGCCGGTTGCCCGAGCTTCAGGGCCGCCGCCGCCAGAAGCTGGTGCAGCGCCGGATTTTTCGGCTCGTTGGCCAGCAGGGATTTGAGAAGCGTCACGGCGGCAGCCGCTTGGCCCGTCCTTAACGCCTCCTGTGCCGCCAGCAAGCTGCGCTGGCTGTGGCTTAAGATCTGGCCCTGGACGGGCGTGCGCGCCATGCCGCGCCTAGATCCGCACAGGATCGGGGCTGCTGTGCCAGCGCGGCGCAGAGGCCACGGTACAGATGCGGCAGGGCCGCCGGGCATTTGTGTGGCAAATATCGGTCACGCGAAACACGCTCGCATGGCGGAACCCCGCCGTCCAGAACGCCAGCGCCGCCTAAACGGCCGCCACGACCCGCTTGCGCAGCAACTCGAACACGATCTTCGCGGCGGGTGACAGCGGCCGGTCGCGCAGCCTGATCAGGCTGTACGGCCGCACCTTGATGGCAAAATCCAGCGGCAGGAAGGTCAGCGCGCCGCGTGTCGCCTCATCGGTCACGAAGCGGGCGGCACCCGTGGCAATCGGCGCCAGTGCGTCGGAGCGCGCCACCATCATCAGAGTCAGCATGATCGAGGTGGTGTTGATCAGGCAGCGCGGCGGCTGCAGGTTGGCCTGCAGGAACAGATCATCCACCGCCCGGCGGATCATGGCGTGGCGCGGCTGCATGATCCATTCACAGCCGCCGAGCATGGCCAGCCCCACCGGGGCCTGCGCCAGCAGCGGGTGCCCCTGCCGCACCACCACGGTGGCTTCCTCCACGCCGATGGTCAGCGCGTCGAACTGGCGCGGGTCCAGTTCGTCGGGCACGCGCGCGATGATGAAATCCAGCCGCGCGGCCAGCAGTTCGCGGGCCAGTGCGTTGGAGTTGTCCACCTGCAAATTGATCTCGATACCCGGTGAGCGGTCGCGGATGTCGTTTACCGTTTCCGCCACCAGTTCGAACGCGGGCGCGGTCACGGCCCCCAGTGCCACGGTGCCTTGCCGCCCGGTGCGAAGATCGTCGAATTCCTGTTCGGCGCGGGCCAGTTGCAGCAGCACGCTGTGCGCGTGCCCGGCCAGCGCCTGCCCCAGCGGGGTCAGCCGCACGCCACGCGAAAGGCGCTGGAACAGCTTGGTGCCGAGCAGCACTTCAAGGTCCGCGATCATGCGTGAGGCGGCGGGCTGCGACAGATTCAGCGACTGCGCCGCCGCGCTGACCGATTGCTTGTCGTCGATGGCCGCAATCAGCCGCAGATGCGCCAGTTTCAGACGGCTTTGCGCCACCGCCAGCCCGGCGGGGCGCGGGGGGAGAGGCTGGCGCGGAAAATCACTCTGGTCTGGCAAAAATTCTGGCCTCACCCTGCGTCAGGGCGGATGATATATCAAATTCATATATCATCGCTCAAGAATGGCATTTGACCATTATATCCAAAATACGCAGGTTGCCCCGCAAGGACGCGTCGCAGGGCACAGCCGCCGGGAGCCGATGTTTGGCACCCGGGGGCAGCTCTGGCGTGTCTGGTTGGCTTTACCAAATTCGGGAGGAAAGCATGAAGTTTACGGTATTCGCCGCCGCGCTGGCGCTTGGCGTCACCGCCGCCGCCGCTGGGGCCTCCGCGCAGGACAAGGGCACCATTGGCATCGCCATGCCCACCAAGTCCTCGGCCCGCTGGATTGCCGATGGCGACAACATGGTGAAGGTGCTGCAGGCGAAGGGCTACAAGACCGACCTGCAATACGCCGACAACGACATTCCCAACCAGCTGGCGCAGGTTGAGAACATGATCACCAAGCACGAAAAGGTGCTGGTGATTGCTGCCATCGACGGCACCACGCTGTCTAACGCGCTGCAGGCCGCCGCCGATGCGGGCATCAAGGTGATTTCGTATGACCGCCTGATCGTCGGCTCGGGCAATGTCGATTACTACGCCACGTTCGACAACTTCCAGGTCGGCGTGCAGCAGGCCACCTCGCTCGTGCATGGCCTCGGCCTTGACGCGGGCAAGTCCGGCCCGTTCAACATCGAGCTGTTCGGCGGTTCGGCGGACGACAACAACGCGTTCTTCTTCTACGACGGCGCGATGTCGGTGCTGAAGCCGCTGATCGACTCGGGCAAGCTCGTGGTGCAGTCCAAGCAGATGGGCATGGACAAGGTGTCCACCCTGCGCTGGGAAGCCTCGGTGGCGCAGTCGCGCATGGATAACCTGCTGAGCGCGTTCTACACCAAGAAGCATGTCGATGCGGTGCTGTCGCCGTATGACGGCCTGTCGATCGGCATCATCTCCGCGCTGAAGGGCGTCGGCTACGGCACCAAGGACGTGCCGATGCCGTTCATCTCGGGCCAGGACTGCGAAATCCCGTCGATCAAGTCGATCATCGCGCACGAGCAGTATTCGTCGATCTTCAAGGACACGCGTGAACTCGCCAAGGTCGCGGCGAACATGGTGGATGCGGTGGTTTCGGGCGGCAAGCCGGAAATCAACGACACCAAGACCTACAACAACAAGGTCAAGATCGTGCCGTCCTACCTGCTGAAGCCGGTGCCGGTGGATGCCAGCAACTGGAAGCCGGTTCTGGTGGACAGCGGCTACTACAAGCTCGACCAGCTCCAGTAACCTACACTCGCCTGCCGCCGCCCCGTGATCCTTGGATTGCGGGGCGGCGTTCGCGTACGGCGGCACGGTCCGCAAGACTAGGCTGCCCCGCCGCGTCAGGCTAAGAACCAGACAGCAGGGAGGCGGCCATGAGCATCATTCTGGAAATGCGGGGGATCTCCAAAAGCTTCCCCGGCGTCAAGGCGCTCCGGGACGTCAACCTCGCCGTGCAGCGCGGCGAAATCCACGCCATCTGCGGTGAGAACGGCGCGGGCAAGTCCACGCTGATGAAGGTGCTCAGCGGCGTGTATCCGCACGGCACCTATGAGGGTGAGATTGTCTATGAAGGTGAGGAGCGGCGCTTTGCCCGCATCGCCGACAGCGAGCATCTCGGCATCATCATCATCCATCAGGAACTGGCTTTGGTGCCGCTGCTGTCGATTGCCGAGAACATTTTTCTGGGCAACGAGACCGCCAACAGCTTCGGCGTGATCAACTGGGGTGAGGCGTTTGGCCGCACCCGCGACCTGCTGGCCAAGGTGGGGCTGAAGGAATCACCCAACGCGTTGATCACCAATCTGGGCATCGGCAAGCAGCAACTGGTGGAAATCGCCAAGGCACTGGCCAAGAAGGTCAAGCTGCTGATTCTGGACGAACCCACCGCCAGCCTGAATGAAACCGACAGTGCAGCACTGCTGAAACTGCTGGTGGGCTTCAAGGATCAGGGCATCACCTCGATCATCATTTCGCACAAGCTGAACGAGATCGCGCAGATTTCCGATTCGATCACCATTCTGCGCGATGGCGCGACCGTGGAGACCATCGACTGCCGGTCCGAGCCGATCAACGAGAACCGCATCGTCAAATCCATGGTCGGGCGCGAAATGTCCGACCGCTATCCGCCGCGCGCGGTGCAAATCGGCGCGCCGCTGTTCGAAATCCGCGACTGGCGGGTGGACCATCCGCTGCACGCCGGGCGGGAGGTGATCAAGGGCATCAACCTCAATGTCAGCCGGGGCGAGGTGGTGGGCATTGCCGGGCTGATGGGGTCGGGCCGCACCGAACTGGCCATGAGCGTGTTCGGCCGCGCCTATGGCCGCAATGTGCGCGGCGAAGCCTTGCTGGACGGCAAGCCGGTGGACCTGTCGAGCATCCAGAAAGCCATCCGTTCCGGGCTGGCCTATGTGACCGAGGATCGCAAGTCGCTGGGTCTGGTGCTGAGCGAGGACATCAAGAACAACATCACGCTGGCCAACCTGCCCGGCATCGCCCGGCGCGGCGTGATTGATGACCATGCCGAAACGCGGGTGGCGCTGCGCTATCGCGAGTTGCTGAACATCCGCTCCTCCGGGATTTTCCAGAAGACCATCAACCTGTCGGGCGGCAACCAGCAGAAGGTGGTGCTGAGCAAATGGCTGTTCGCCGGGCCCCAGGTGCTGATGCTGGATGAGCCCACGCGCGGCATCGATGTGGGTGCCAAATACGAAATCTACAGCATCATCAACCAACTGGCGGCAGAAGGGAAGGGCGTGATCGTCATTTCCTCGGAAATGCCGGAACTGCTGGGCATCTGCGACCGCATCTATGTGATGAACGAGGGGCGTTTCGTCGATGAAATGCCCGCCGCCGGTGCAACGCAGGAAAAGATCATGGCGTCAATCATGAGACAGTACGGAGTGGCGGCATGAGCCAGAGCAGCGGGTCCAACGTGGCAGCCAACAACGCGGGCGTGTGGCGCGCGCATCTGCGTGACTACGGGATGCTGGCATCCCTGCTGCTGATCATGGGCTTCTTTGAGGTCGTCACCGGCGGGGTGCTGCTGGACCCGGTGAACATCACCAACCTGATCCTGCAGAACAGCTACATCGTCATCATGGCGCTGGGCATGTTGCTGGTAATTGTGGGTGGCAATATCGACCTTTCGGTCGGCTCCATCGTCGGCTTTGTCGGTGCCATCGCCGCCTCGCTGATGGTGTATCAAAAAATCCCCTATGTGCCGGTGATCCTGCTTTCGCTGGTGCTGGGCGGGGTGATCGGCGCGGCGCAGGGCTATTTCGTTGCGTATGCCAAGATTCCGGCCTTCATCGTCACGCTGGCGGGGATGCTGATCTTCCGCGGCCTGACCGGCAATCTGCTGCTGGGCCAGTTCGTCGGCCCGTTCGCCAAGGGCTTCCAGTCCATCAGCGCCGGGTTCATCCCGGATTTCCGCGATTTCGGGCTGTTCGTGGCGGCGGATGGTGAGGACCAGTTCTACTGGCTGACCATGCTGATTGGCATCATCGGTGCCGCACTTCTGGTGTTCGTCAGCGCCCGCAAGCGTATGCGTGATGCCGCAGCCTCGATGGATCTGGAACCCTCGGCCCTGTTCATCGGCAAGAACATCATCTTTGCCGTGCTGGTGCTGGGCGGCACCTACTTGCTGGCGTGGCGCAAGGGCCTGCCCAACGTGCTGGTCATCATGGGCGCGCTGGTGCTGCTGTACACCTTCATCACCACGCGTACCACCATCGGGCGGCGCGTGTATGCCATGGGCGGCAACCGGCTTGCCGCCGAACTGTCCGGCGTGCGGGTGGAACGGCTGACGTTTCTGACCTTCGTGAACATGGGCGTGCTGGCGGGTCTGGCGGGCCTGATTGTGGCCGCGCGGCTGAACTCGGCCACGCCCAGCGCCGGCAACTCGTTCGAACTCGACGTCATCGCGGCCTGCTTCATCGGCGGCGTGTCGGCTTCGGGTGGTGTCGGCAAGGTGATGGGCGTGGTGATCGGCGCGTTCTTCATGGGTGTCATGAACAACGGCATGTCCATCCTCGGCATCGGCATTTTCTGGCAGCAGGTGGTCAAGGGCATCGTGCTGCTGGCCGCCGTGTACGTGGACCTGTCGCAGAAAAGCAAACGCTGACCGGCCACCCGCAATTCAGCAACGGTTCGGACATCATGGATCACGTTTCCGGCGGGCAGACCGCAATCAACCTTGTCGAACTGACCGTGGCGCAGGTGCAGGAGGGGTTTGCCTCCGGCGCATTCACCTGTGAGGCGCTGACGCAGGCGTGCCTCGACCGGATCGCGCAGTACAACCCGCACTACAATGCGCTGATCCTGATGAACCCCGATGCGCTGGACGACGCCCGCGCCATCGACCGCCGGCGCGCCGCCGGTGAGGCGCTGCCGCCGCTGGCTGGTGTGCCGGTGGTCATCAAGGACCCGATGGATATGGCCGGCATCCCCACCACCGCCGGGTGGTCGCTGCTGACCAGCCAGAGAGGCGGTGTGGACCTGATCCCGGCCACCGACAGCCCGGTGGTGGCGCGGATGCGCGCGGCGGGCACCATCATGCTGGGCAAGACCAACGTGCCGGTACTCAGCGCCAGCGGCACCCATGCCAATGATAGCTGGGCAGGCCCCACGCTGAACGCCGCGGCACCCGATTGTGTTCCGGGGGCAAGTTCCTCCGGCACCGCCACGGCTGTGGCCGCTTCGATGGCCGTGCTGGGACTGGCGGAGGAAACCGGCGGCTCCATCCAGAATCCGGCGTCCGCCCAGGGTCTGGTAGGCATCAAGCCGACCTTCGCCTTGGTGCCAAATGCCGGTGTGGTACCGCTGTCCAGTCAGCGCGATGTGGTGGGGCCGATTGCCCGTTGCGTGCGCGATGCGGCGCTGTGTCTGGACGTGCTGGCCGGGTTCACCATGGCGGACCCGAAAACCACCGCCAGCATCGGCAAAATCCCCAAGGGCGGCTACACGTCGCGCCTCAGTGCCACGGCGCTGCATGGCAAGCGGCTGGGGTTGTATGGACCCGGCTGGCGGCCGCAGCCTTTGTCGGCAGAGACTGCGGCGCTGTATCAGCGCGCGCAGCGGGAAATCGCCGCACGCGTCGCCACGCTGGTGGAAGACCCGTTTGCGGGCACCGGCTTTGCCGCCGTTCGCCGCACCCCGTCCGGGCATTTCGATTTGCGCGGGATGGAATCGGTGCCATACGACCTGCACCAGTATCTGCTGCGCCTAGGCCCCGCCGCCGCGTTGCGCAGTTTTGCCGAATTTGCCGCAGCCACGGCGGCGCACGACCCGTTCGCCCCCGGCGGCCCGCTACACGACCTCGTGGGGATGCCCGCCTTCACCGCCTGTCTGGCCGACCCCACGGCACCGCCCGACATGTCGGCCTTCCATGCGGTGCGCGAAGCCTATCTGGCGATTTTCCACACTGTGATGGACGCGCATCGTCTGGACGCGCTGGTATTCCCGCAGATGCGCGGCCCGCTGCCGAAGCTGCATGCGGGCGAGCCGATTCAGGAAACCACGGTGGACGAAATCAACATCGCCGGTCTGCCCGGCGTTGTGGTGCCCGCAGGCGAGCATGCAGGCGGCGCGCCGTTCTGCCTGATTTTCGTCGGCCGCCCGTGGAG
>CAIPHQ010000521.1 GCA_903864895.1 uncultured Rhodospirillales bacterium | reverse complement strand
GCCGTGTACGGCAACGGCAAGTTCGGTATCGCCGACCGTGACCGGGTGGCAAGCCACCCCGCGCTGTCCGGCCCGTTTCAGGCGGAAATGCTGTCGGTGTGGCTCACCCGCGCGTTTACCGTCGATCTGGTGGAACACTGTGCCTTCGCGCTGGCGCCGCACACGGCGGTCACGCTGCACCCGGATGTGCGGCGCCGCTTCGGCGTGGGCAATGCCACCGGGCTGGGCATGGCCCCGTACCTGTCCAAACACCCGCTGCTGCTGCACCGCTGGATGCTGGCGCGTGAAACCGCACTCGCCCGCGTGCGCGCGCTGCCCGCCGCCACGGCTGCCACGCAGGCGGCCTTCGCCGAAGCGGTGGCCGAAGCGCAGCGCAACGTGGCGCAGTGGCAGACGGTGGATGAAGTCCAGACCGCGCGCATCGCCACCCTTGCCGAGGATTTGCGGCAACTGGCCGCGCAACACGCGGATGGCGCGCACCCGTGGGACGCGCTGTACCGCTGGGCCGAGGAAACCCTCAGTCTGGAAGGGCAGGAATACACCGTCGCCCTGCTGCTGGAACCGCACGGCGCGCTGATCGACGATCTGGGCGGCACATTGTCCGCCGATGAGGATGTGGCGGTGCCCATCGACGGCAGCATGGAAGCAGCCGCGCTCGGCCACCTGATCGACGCGCAGTGCGGCTGGGCGGAGGCCATCGACTTCACCACCCCAGCCGCGCAGGCGCGGTTCTGGTACGTCTCGGCGGAAAAGCTGGAGCCTCGGCTTGGCGAGCGGGCCGAGGAACCGGGTGCGGACCTCGAACAGCCGTTGACCTTCGCCCGCGATCTGGGCGCCCTGCGTGCGGCGCTGGCCAATCTGCCGGGCAGTGCAAAGGTGGCCGAATTGCTGCTGCACCACCCCGATCTGCGCGCCACCGTGCGCCGCGTGCAGACGCTGGCACGGTTCCCCTACGCCGAAGTCCGCGACAACCTGCTGGGCGCGGATGTGCGGCCCATCGACATGTTGCGCTGCAAGCTGTCGTGCTTCGGGGCCGGGCGGTTCGACCCACGGTCCGACCGCTGGCTGCGGATCACGCTGTTTCAGGGCGCCCCGTTCCCCGCCGAACTCGCCGCGTTTGCCGACCAACCGGCGCTTGGCCGTGCCGCCTGACCTCTCCCTGAACGAGGTCGAGGGTCTGGCGCAGAAGGCAGCGCGCGGGGCCGGGCTGGCATGGGGGCTGGCCGACGATGCCGGGCGCTCGGCGCGCTGGCTGGCCGCGCATGGCGTGGACTGGGCAAGCAGCCTGCTGGCCTTGCTGGACACATCGCCGCCGCCGTCATCCTGCCCGTTGTTGCACGGCTGCCTGCTGGCTGACAGTGCCGCCGCCCACGCGCAGTTTACCTTCGCGCACATCGTGGCCCCGGTCTGGCTGCTGCCACCACTGTTTCTGGCCGCTGCCCAGCACGGGCAGGCTTTCGCGCTGCATATCGGCGGCATCGACGTGGGCGGGATGCCGCCGCTGGCCGCCGCACCCCTGCCGGCTCTCGCCGCACTGGAATCGGCCCAGGTCGAGGCGCGGATCGGCGGGGCCGCGCCGTTGCTGCCCTTCGCGTTTCCGCTGGCGCAAGGCCGCCCCCGCATTGCCGCCGCGCTCGCCGCCCGTCTGAACGATTACGCCGCCCGCACCTATGTCCCGGCCTCCGCCCAGTCGCGCGCGCGGGGCGCGGGCAGCGCCACGCGGGACGACGACTGAAACGCCAAGGAACCGCCCAGCATGTCCGGCCAGCCCACACCCATCATCCGCATGCGTGATGCGGGGTATTACAGCGCCAACACCATCGGCGCGCGCCATGTGATCGACTCCTGCATTCCGCTGGTGCAGCGCGCGGTGGCCGAAATTCCGTTGACCGGTGGCGCGTTCCGGGTGGCCGATTACGGGGCAGCAGATGGCGGCACCTCGCTCGGCCTGCAGCGCGCGCTGGTGGACGCGGTGCGGGCGCGGGATGCTGGCAGGCAGGTGGCCATCACCTACACCGACCTGCCGCACAACGATTTCTCCACGCTGTTCCGGCAGGTGCAGGCCGGGTTGGGCGATCTGCCCGGCGTGTTCGCATTCGCCAGCGGCACCAGTTTCTACAGCCGCATCCTGCCCGATGCGTCGCTGCATCTGGGCTTTTCCGGCACCGCGATGCACTGGCTCAGCCGTCTGCCGGGCCAGTTGGCCGATGCAGTTCACGCGGTGCTGGGCACGGCGGCGGAGCGTGTGCCGTTCGCGGCACAGGCGGCGGCGGACTGGCAGACCATTCTGCTGCACCGCGCCGCCGAACTCGCCCCCGGCGGGCGCCTCGTGCTGGCCAATTTCTGTCAGGATGAGGCCGGGTATTACCTTGGCTACACCGGCCGGAAGAACATGCACGCCACATTTGCCAAGCATTGGGCCGGGCTGCGCGATGCAGGCGTGATTACCGAAGCCGAGGTGCGCGCCGCCAACTTCCCGCAATTCTACAAGACCGTCGCCGAATTCCGCGCCCCGTTCGACGACCCGGCCAGCGCCGTCTCCCGCGCCGGTCTGGTGCTGGAGCATTGCGAAACCCGCATCACCCCGTGCCCCTACGCCGCCCGCTTCGCGCAGGAGCGCGACCCCGCCGCCTTCGCCGCCGCCTATGTGCCCACGCTGCGGTCATGGAGCGAGAACGTGTTTCTCGGCGCGCTCGACGCCTCCCACCCCGCCGGACAGCGCCAGGCCATCGTGGACCGCTTCTATGCCAGCTACGAAGCCGAGGTGGCCGCCGAACCGGACGGTCACGCGATGGACTACGTGCATTGCTTCATGGTGATGGCGAAGCAGGGGTGAGCATGGAATTTCCACCGCGCCGTGTGCGCGATTTCCCGCGCCCGCCCGCCATGGAACGCTCGCCGCTGCCGGTGCGCATCGTGCTCGGCGGTGTCACCATTGCCGAGACCGGGGCGGCGTGGCGGATTCTCGAGACCATGCATCCGCCCACCTACTACCTGCCCGCCGAAGCCTTCCTGCCCGGCTCGCTCACCCCGCGCCCGCGCCGCAGCTTTTGCGAGTGGAAGGGACATGCGGTGTATTTCACGGTCAGTGCCGGCGGGCGCAGCGCGGTGGATGCCGCCTGGGGCTATCCAGACCCATCGCCCGGCTACGCCGCCATCCGCAACCATATCGCGGTGTATGCCGGGGCAATGGACGCGTGCTTCGTGGGCACCGAAATGGCCCGCCCGCAACCGGGCGGGTTTTACGGCGGCTGGATTACCGATGCATTCCTCGGCCCGTTCAAGGGCGCGCCCGGCACCGAGTTCTGGTAACGCTCAGGCCACCGCCATCTGCTGCCGCCGCATGCTTTTGCTCAGCAGCCAGATGGCAATCCCCGCGTTCAGCACGTTGAAGGCCAGCCCATTGCCGAACGCCGCGCGATACGACCCGGTGGCGTCAAAAATCACGCCCGACATCCAGCCGCCCAGCGCCATGCCCAGCATCGTCGCCGTCAGCACCATGCCGATGCGCGTGCCCGCCTCTTTGGCCGGAAAGAACTCGCGCACGATCAGCGCGTAACTCGGCACGATTCCGCCCTGAAACAGCCCGAACAGCGCCGAGACCACGTACAGCGACGTCAGCCCGTTGAACGCCATATACAGCGCCAGTGCCACCGCCTGCGCGACAGAGCCCAGCAGCAGCGTGCGCAAGCCGCCGATGCGATCCGCGATGAAGCCGGAGCCGACGCGGCTGACAATGCCGAACGCCAGCATCACCGACAGCATCTCCGCGCCCCGCGCCGGGCCGTATCCAAGGTCGCCGCAATACGCCACGATATGCACCTGCGGCATCGCCATCGCCGTGCAGCACGCCACCCCGGCCACGATCAGCAGCACCTGCAACACGCCTGGCGACAGTCCCGGAATGGGTTGCCCGGTGCGCGCCGCAGCCTTGCTGGCCGGGGTGTGGGAGACGGGGGAGCGCCGCAGAAACAAGGTCAGCGGCAGCATGGTCGCCAGACAGAACAGCCCGATGCCCATATGCGTCGCGCGCCAGCCGTAGGTGGAATTGAAATGCTGCACCACCGGCGGCCAGATGGTGCCCGCCAGATAACTGCCGGACGCGCAGATCGACACCGCAATGCCCCGCCTGCGCACAAACCAGTGCGACACATCCGCCATCAGCGGCCCGAATGTGACCGAACAGCCGAACAACGCCATCAACAGGCCGGATGCCAGCGCGAATTGCAGAATGCTCTGCGACTGGCTGGCGGCCAGATAGCCAAGGCACAGCATCACGGATGCACCCAGAACCGGCCGCAGGATGCCGTAGCGGTCGATCACCCGGCCCATGATGACGTTGCCAGCGGCCGTGCAGATCATGGTGATGGTGTACGGCAACGCCGCACTGCCCCGGTCCACGCCAAATTCGGCCTGAATGGCGGGCAGCGTCACCACCACCGACCACATCGCCACGCCGCCGATGGTGCACAACAGCACCGAAGCCGCCAGCCGCACCCAGGCATAAGCGCCGTCCACCTCGGACTCGCGGGCAAGTGTTCCTGTCACGACGGCACGTTTCCTCACGTTTGACGCAAGGCTAACACCACGCCGAACGGTTTCGCCACGCCGGGCGGCGCGGGGCAGGGCTTCGCGGCGGGGGCGGTTTCAAGACGTGCCGAGGTCGCGAACCAGATAACGCACCGTCTTGCTGCCGCCATGAATCGCCGCACTGCCGATCTCGGTGAAGCCCAGCGAGGCGTGGAATGCATCCGACTCAGGGTTCGGCGGGTCGCTGTTCACCTCGCACACAATTCGGCTGTGCCCGGCCCGCGCCGCCTGCGCGAACAAATCCGCGTAAAGGCGGCGCGCATGGCCCCGCCCGCGCGCGTGGGTGGCCACTGCGATGCGGTCCACATACACAAAGCGGCCGAAGCGGGCGCGGAACCACAGGAAGTTCGGGCTGTCGTAATCGGCGGCCTGATCGAAGGCGATCAGCAACGCCTCGGCCTGCCCGATCCGCGTGGCCACAAACGCCTGCGCCACCAGATGGCGCAGACGTTCGGCGGTCAGCGGCGACAATTCCACTTCATGCGCGGTGTTCAGCGCCAGCAGATCGGCACCGAGTTGCGCCCCCGGCGCCACGCCGGCGGCGGTGATGGGCAGAACGTCACTCGTCACAGGTCAGCCCGCCGGAAACTAAGGTTTCACAAACGGCTTCGGCCGCCGCATCTCGCCCTGCCGCGCCAGCATCCAGCCCGGATATTCCGGCGGCAGCGCGCTCACCTTGTCCAGCTCCGCCATCTCATCGGCACTCAGCGTTACTGACGTCGCGGCGATATTGTCCGCCAGTTGGGCGGCCGATTTCGCGCCGATGATCACGCTGCTCACGAACGGTTTGGCCAGCAGCCACGCCAGCGCTATCTGCGCCACACTCACGCCCTTCGCCTCGGCAATCTCGCGCATCGCCGCCACGCAGGCCCAGGCGCGATCCTTGTTCACCGGCGGGAAGTCGAAACTTGCTCGCCGCGCCCCCTCCGGCCCATTGCTGCCGGGGCCGAACTTGCCGGACAGCAGACCGCCTGCCAGCGGGCTCCAGACCATCAGGCCCACTTTTTCCTCGGTCAGCAGCGGCGCAATCTCCCGCTCCAGATCGCGGCCCGCGATGGTGTAATAGGCTTGCAGGCTGGCCACCCGGTCCAGACCCAGACGGTCGGCGGTGCCCAGCGCCTTCATGATGCGCCACGCCTGCCAGTTCGAAACGCCCACATAGCGCACCAGCCCCTGCCGGGTCAGATCATCCAGCGCGCGCAGGGTCTCCTCGATCGGCGTGATCGTGTCGGTGCCGTGGATTTGGTACAGGTCGATATGGTCAGTCTGCAACCGCTCCAGACTGGCCTGCACCGCATCCATGATGTGCCCGCGTGACGCGCCACGGTCGTTCGGCGCGTCGCTCATCGCCCCGAACGCCTTGGTGGCGATCACCACATCCTGCCGCTTCACGCCCAGATTGCGCAGCGACTGGCCCAGCAGTTTCTCCGACCAGCCGAACGAATACACATCCGCCGTGTCGATGAAGTTGATGCCAGATGCCAGCGCGCTGCCGACGATGCCGTCCACCGCCTCCTGCTGCAAATCGCCGATCTTGCTCCAGATCTCGCCGCTGCCGCCAAACGTCATGGTGCCAAGACAGAGTTCGGACACGAACAGGCCGGTGCGGCCCAACTGGTTGTAACGCATGACTGAAATTTCCTTGTCTCAGGTGGCGTAGGACGGGTCGCGGCGGAACGCCTTGCGGGCCAGCGCGTCCAGCATTTTGCCCTCTACGTCGTGCTTGCTGTAGCTGTCGGCGTCGGCCACTGCCTGCAAGGCCATATCGTGCGGCACCGGCACGTTGGGGCCGTCCATCGCATCGGTCAGCACCTGCGCCTCACACGCGCGCTGCAACCGCCACAACTGCCAGAACGCGCTGGCAATGCTGGGGCCGACGGTAAGCAGGCCGTGGTTGCGCATGATCATGCACGGCTTGTCACCCAACGAGGCGACGATGCGGTCCTGCTCGCCCAGCCGGATGCTCAGCCCCTCGTAGTCGTGATAGGCCACGCGCCCATACAATTGCGCCGCATAGAAACTGTCATGCCGCAACCCATGCGCCTTGGTGGCGATGGCAGTGCCCGCCGTGGAATGCGTGTGCATCACCGCATGGGCATCATCGCGCGCCATATGAATGGCCGAATGGATCACGAACCCCGCCGGGTTGAACGGGTGCGGGCTTGGCCGGACCTTCTTGCCGTGCACGTCGATCAGCAACAGGTTCGACGCGGTGACTTCCTCGTATAGCAGCCCGTAATGGTTGATCAGAAAATGGTGCTCCGTCCCCGGCACGCGCACCGACAGGTGATTCATGATCACCTCGCTCCAGCCCAGCATGTCCACCACCCGGTAGGCGGCGGCAAGGCGCACCCGCAAATCCCACTCCTCGGGCGGAATCTCGGCGGGGCGGTGGTCTGACGGATACGGGTCGAGCATGTGGGGGTCCGTTGCTGGCTGGGCTTGCTAGATACAGGCGGCGGGCGGATCGTCCAAACCGGACAGGGCAGGGGGCAGCGATGGAATTGGGTCTTGGCGGGAAAGTGGTGCTGGTCACCGGCGGCTCCAAGGGCATCGGGCTGGCCTGTGCCGCGCTGTTCAAGGCCGAGGGCGCGAAGGTGGCCATTGCCGCCCGCACGCCAGCCACACTCAGCGCAGCGAGTGCCGGCCTCGGCGGCGTGTTCACCCATGCCGCCGACCTGTCGGATGAAGCGCAGGCGCTGGCCCTGGTGGACGCAACCGAGGCCGCGCTCGGCCCCATCGACATTCTGGTCAACAGCGCCGGGGCGGCCAAACGCACCCCGCCCGATGAACTCGCCCCGGCGTTCTGGCGCGCAGCGATGGACGCCAAGTATTTCAGCTACATCAACGTGATCGACCCGCTGATCAAACGCATGGCCGCGCGCGGCAGCGGCGTGATCGTCAACATCATCGGCCAGGGCGGCAAGGTGGCCTCCCCCACGCATCTGGCGGGCGGGGCGGCGAACGCGGCCCTGATGCTGGCCACCACCGGGCTGGCCACCGCCTATGCCGCGCAAGGCGTGCGGGTGGTGGGCATCAACCCGGGCCTGACCGAGACCGGGCGCGTGGCCGAAGGGCTGAAGGCCGAAGCGGCGCTGACCGGCATATCGTCCGATGAAGCCCGCGCCCGCGCCGTCGCCCGCATTCCGATGGGCCGCATGGCACGCCCCGAGGACGTGGCCGACCTTGCGGCGTTTCTGGCCTCGCCGCGCGCGGGGTATGTGACCGGGGTGCTGGTGACGATGGACGGGGCGGCGAGTGCCACGGTGGTGTAGCGCCCCCACCGCACCGCCACGGATCAGTTAGCCATCAACCTAAGTGATCTTGACCAGCGTGAGCCCTGTCCTCATAGTTAGTCGTATGACTAACCAATCCCATCGCCTTGACCTCGCTTTCGGCGCGCTGTCCGACCCGACCCGGCGGGCCGTGGTGATGCACCTGAGCCAGAAGCCAGCGTCCGTCGGCGAGTTGGCCGAGCCCTTCGCCATGGCAATGCCAACCATTCTCCAGCACATCCGCGTTCTGGAGGCGAGCGGCCTGATCGAAACCGAGAAAATCGGCCGCGTCAGAATGTGCAAACTTCGCGCCGAGGCCGTGCATGAAACCGAACAGTGGCTCGCACTGCAGCGCGCCATTTGGGAACGGCGCCTCGACCGCATGGAGGCTTACGTCAGCCATTTGCAAGCCATGGAGGAAACCAATGACAGAAACTGTTGAGCCGGGACATGACGCCCTCAACACGTGGGCGCTTGACCGCGAAATCGTTCTCTCCCGCGTGGTCGCCGCGCCACGGGCCCTGGTGTTCAAGGCGTGGAGCGATCCCCGGCACATTCCTCAGTGGTTCGGTCCGGCCGGGTTCACCGTCGAGACGCAGGAAATCGACATTCGCGTGGGCGGACGCTGGCGCTTCGTCTTTGTCGCACCGGACGGCACACGTTACACCAATCGCATGGTCTTTCTGACCATCGACGCACCGCGTCATCTGGAATTCGATCATGGATCGGACAAGGATGACGACCCCGGCAAATTCCGCGTGATCGTGACCTTCGACGAGCAAAAGGATGGAAAGACTGTCGTAACGTTAAGGCAACTTCATCCGACGAAGCAACAACGCGACGCAACCATCGGCTTCGGCGCGGTCGAATTCGGGTATCAGACCCTGGAAAAACTGGCGCAACACGTCGCCGCCTTGAACGGGACGTAGGACGCGTTGCAAACGGCTGATGCCACAAGTGTTCAAGGCCAATGGCGCGGTTCCAGGCCGCTGGCATGGATGCATCGCTATGACGAAATGCACGCCATTTCCATAGGCTCGTCATCGCCGGGCATGACCCGGCGATCTCAGAACGCGGCAGGCCGCGTATCGCGGGTGCAACCCGCCGCCGTAAGCTGACAATGGTGTGGTGGCGGTTCATGACCTGCCAACGTTTCGGCTAATTGCGCCGCCATTCATATCGGGAGTGTCGCGATTGCAGGCTGCACCAGAGCTATGATACATGCTAAATCACCATTGAATCACAAAATAAATATATACCGAATGAATTTACCATTGAAAAATTGAAAATTTATGT
>CAIPHQ010000520.1 GCA_903864895.1 uncultured Rhodospirillales bacterium | reverse complement strand
TGGGGGTATCGCCCGGCTGGGCCATGGAAGCGTGCTTTTCCGCCGGCACCGGCGACTGGCACGGCCCGGTGTTCAGCGGTGGCCACCTGACGATGATGGACACCGAATTTCACGGCGCCGGCGGCGTGCTGGAAGGCAGCTACTACGTGCACGACAAGGACTCCTACGGCGGCACACTGACCGGCTTCCGGCAAACGGCCCCCTGCACCGCCGAATTTGACTGGAATGACAAGTTCGGCACCGGCGTGGTGGAGATTCGGTTCGAGCCGCAATACGGGCAGTTCTTCGGCCTGTGGGGCATGGTCCACCCGATGTACGAACACATCTTCGACGGCTTCCGGCTGCGTCCGGACCTGCAAAGCTGAAAGGCGACCGACATGGACGAGGAAACACTGCTGCGCGTGCTGCGCACCGAACTGTTCACCGCCGTGGTGGGCGACGTGCTGGACAAGATGGGCTGCCAGCGGCAGTTCCTGCCCGCCGCCATCATGCCGCTGCAACGCGAGACCAAACTCGCCGGGCGCGCCATGCCGGTGCTGGAAGCCGACATCTTCGACGGTGGCAGTGAGACATCGCGCGGGCCGCTGGCGCGCAAGCCGTTCGGGCTGATGCTGGAGGCACTGGACGATCTGCACCCCGGTGAAATCTACGTCGCCACCGGCGGGTCGCTGCGCTACGCGCTATGGGGCGGACTTATGTCCACCCGCGCACTGCACCTGAAAGCCGCCGGTGCCGTGCTGGACGGCTATATCCGCGACAGCAGCGAGATTGAGCAGCTAGGCTTTGCGGTATTCAGCCGTGGCCTGTACGCGCAGGATCAGGGCCCGCGCGGCAAGGTGATCGATTTCCGCTGCGCCATCGAGATCGAGGGCGTGCGCATCCGCCCCGGCGATCTGCTGTTCGGTGACCGTGAGGGTGTACTGGTGATCCCGCGCGAGGTGGAGGCCGAGGCCATTACGCGGGCGCAGGAGAAACTGCACGGCGAAAACCTCGTCGCCCGCGCGATCCGCGACGGCATGAGCGCCGCCGCCGCGTTCGCGCAGTTCGGCGTGATGTAGCCGTTACTTGTCGTAAGCGCTGAGCATGGTCATGAACTGGATGTCCACGTCGCGGGCCAGCAGATCCGCTGCCCGGGCAATGAAATTGCTCAGCAGCGGCAGTGCCAGATGCTCGTCAAGGGCTGCGCGGCTACGCCAGTTCTCGTAGAAGATGAACAGGTTGGGGTCGCTGTCCGACACATGCAGGTGGTATTCCACGCACCCGGCTTCGGCCCGCGTGGGGTCGATGAAGCTGCACAGAATGCCAAGCAGTTCCTCACGCTTGTCCGGCTTGGCCAGCAGATGGGCAGTGATGGTGCAACCAGGATTCATTGGGGGCTCCAGCCAAAGGTGCAATACGGCACCCGTGTTTTCGCCGTTTTACCCGCCATGTCAACGCCGCCGATTGCCGGCCTGCTGTGGAAATGCTTGAGTCCGGCGGTTCGCAAGCAGTGAGCACAGGCCTATGCCCGACATGATGGCTGATTCACGTCCGCACGCCGTTATCATCGGCTCCGGCTTCGGCGGTCTGGCAGGCGCGGTACGGCTCGGCGCGCGCGGCTACCGCGTGACGGTGCTGGAAAAACTCGATGCACCCGGCGGGCGGGCCTACACCTACCGCAAGGACGGCTTCACGTTCGATGCCGGGCCGACCATCATCACCGCGCCGTATCTGCTGGAAGAACTCTGGGCGCTGTGCGGGCGCAAGCTGTCCGACGATATCGACCTGCGCAGCATCGACCCGTTCTATAAAATCCGCTTCGACGATGGCAGCGTGTTCAGCGCCACCGCCGACCATGCCGCCATGCGCGCGGAAGTGGCGCGCATCGAGCCGGGAGATGTGGCCGGGTTCGACCGGTTCATGAAATACAGCGAACAAATCTACAAGGTCGGCTTCGCCGATCTGGCTGATGTGCCGTTCCACAAGTTTGGCACGCTGTTGCGCTCGGTGCCGGAGTTGATCCGTTTGCAGGGCTACCGCACCGTGTTCGGCAAGGTGGCGGAGTTCTTCAAGAACCCCAAGCTGCGCATTGCGTTCAGCTTCCACCCGTTGCTGATCGGCGGCAATCCACTGACCACAACAGCGTATTACTGTCTGGTGGGCCATCTGGAACGCCTGCACCGCGTGCATTACGCCATCGGCGGCACCGGGGCGCTGGTGCGCGGGCTGGTGAAACTCAACGAACAGTTTGGCGGTACGCTGCGCTGCAACGCGGAGGTGGCGCAGATCACGGTGTCCAACGGCCGCGCCACCGGCGTGCGGCTGGCCAATGGTGAAACCATTGCCGCCGATGTTGTTGTCTCCAACGCCGATGTCGGCTGGACCTACACAAAACTGCTGTCGGAGCAGAAACGCCGGGTGTGGACCGACGCCAAGCTCAGCCGCCAGCGCTTTTCCATGAGCCTGTTCGTCTGGTATTTCGGCACCAACCGGCGCTTTGAAGACGTGTACCATCACACGATGGTGCTGGGCCCGCGCTACGAGGAATTGCTGCGCGATATTTTTGGCCGCAAGAAACTGGCGCAGGATTTCAGCCTGTACCTGCACCGCCCCACCGCCAGCGATCCGTCTTTGGCCCCGCCGGGGTGCGACACGTTCTACGTGCTGGCCCCGGTGCCGAATCTGAAAAGCGGCGTGGATTGGGCCGCGCAGTCCGAACCGTACCGCGCGCGCATTCAGAAGCGGCTGGAAGACACCGTGTTGCCCGGCCTTGGCAGCAGCATCGTCACCTCGCACGTCCTCACACCGCAGGATTTCCGCGACCGTCTGTTGAGTTTGAACGGCGCCGCGTTCTCGCTGGAGCCGCAGCTTTTCCAAAGCGCTTGGTTCCGCCCGCATAATCTCAGCGAAGAAGTGCAAGGCCTGTATCTGGTCGGTGCCGGCACGCATCCGGGGGCTGGCGTGCCCGGCGTGATCTCATCGGCGCGAATTCTGGACGACGTGGTGCCGCACGGCAGCACCGTGCGGCGCTAACCGGGGCGGAACATCACCGGCCCGCGCTTGCGGGCCGAGGCGGGCGCGCGGTCTTGCAGCAACCGTGCGGCGGCAATGCGCCCCGACATTGCGGCCATCGGAATCCCCGGCCCCGGATGCACGCTGCCGCCCGCCAGATACAAACCGGGAATTTTTCCAGTCGCGCCCGCGCGGGCGAAACTGCCCATCATGCCGTGATTGGCCCGCCCGTACAACGCCCCGCCGGTGCCCGGAAACAGCGCGTGAAACCCGCTCGGCGTGGTGGCCACGCCGCCACTGCGCTCCACCTGCAAGCCGCAACGTTCCAGCAAGCCAAACGTCCGCCGCGCCAGATCATCCACCGCAGCGGGCGCAAGCGGCGCCACATCGCCATCGGCAGGCGCGTTGATCAGCGCCAGCAGGCGCTCCGGCTCCCCGTCCACATGCACACTGCCCGCGCCACGATCCTGCGCGCACAGATACACGGTGGGGGTTTGGGTGATGCTGCGCTTGCGGAAGATGCTGTCAAACTCGGCGGCATAATCCTCGGCGAAAAACACGTTGTGATGGTCCAGCGCAAAGCCCGATGTGCGCGCGTGCAGGCACCACGTCACCGCCGACAGTGAGCGCGCCATGCGTTCGGTTGCGGGCACCGGGCGTTGCGGGTCCGGCAGGGCCGAGATGTCGCCGTTGAACACCACCGCATCGGCTGCAATACGCTCGCCGGACTCCAGTTCCACCCCGGCGGCACGGCCGCGTTCCATCAGAATGTGTTTCACGGCCGCGCCGAAACGGAACTGCGCGCCGCGCCGTTCGGCCAGACCCATGATGGCGCGCGCCACGTTGTGAATCCCACCGCGCACCAGCCACACGCCGTCCTGCTCCACATGGGCAATCAGCATCAGCGTGGCCGGGGCCAGCCACGGCGAGGCCCCCACATACGTGGCATAGCGCCCGAACAACTGCCGCAGGCGCGGGTCACGGAAATGTTCGCCCAACGCGCTCCACAGCGTGTGCATCGGCGCGGTCTGCCACAGCGCGGGCAGGTTCAGCACGCCGATGCGCCGTGTGAGGTCCATGGCCGAAGGCCGCTCGGCGGCAATGAACGGCCCGGCCAGCGTGCGATAGATTGCCGCACTGCGCTGGCAGAACGCCCGGTAGCCGCGCGCCGCTTCAGGCCCGGCAAAGGCGGCAATGGCGTCGGCGGATTGGTCGATGCTGGCGAACAAATCGAGCCGCCCGCCGTCCCGCCACGCATGGCGCGCCAGAACCGTGGCGGGAATCAGGTCCAGATGGTCCTGCATCCGCTCACCCGCGTCGGCGAACAGGCCTTCGAAAATCCAGCGCATGGTGAACACGGTTGGCCCGCCATCCACCGCCGCCCCGCCCACATCCACATGCCGCATCTTGCCGCCGGGGGCGGCAGCGCGCTCGCACACCACCACCTGCGCGCCCCGGCGCGCGAGGTCGGCGGCGGCTGCCAGACCGCCCATCCCGGCACCGACCACGACAACCTTGTCAGCCGGCATTGACAGCCCCGGTCAATCGGTCCCGGCTTGCAGCGCGCGGCGTCGGCCGGTGAACGGGTTGCGGCCGGATTTAATGTCCAGACTGAAGCGATGGTAGATGATGATGGCCAGGCCCACCGTCAGCGGCGCCGCCCACATGAACGGGTTCAGCGCCAGTGACGGCATCAGCCGCACCGACCCGAACGCCAGAAACGCCGTGTAAACCGAGATTCCGGCCCCCACGAGGGCCTTCAAATGCTCCTTCTGCCACTCCACCGGCCCCGGCTTGCGGCTGTACATGTACCAAAGATTGGTCAGTCCGGTGGCAATGCCCACCACCGCGATGCCCATCATCAGCGGCTGCCAGATCAGCCAGCCCTGCACGGCACAATTGATGGCCGCCACAATCACCAGATATTGCAGCGCTATGTTCAGTGGTGTGCGCGTGGCGGCGTTGTTGCGGCGATGAATGATGCACAGCCAGCCGTACCATACCAGATTCAGCGTCAGAATCGCGTTGTGCAGCATCATCCAGCCGAAGATGCCGCGCACGAAACCATCGTCGAACTTGCCCACCAGATGTGGGTGATTGCCCATCGGGTCGTGCAGCGTCAGCAGGCTCATCACCACGGCGAAGCCGCCCGCCAGCAGAATGGCCCAGTTGAACACCCGCCCCCAGCGCCGGTGCGCATCCCCGCCCTTACGGCCGAAAATCGGAATCCAGAACGCCACCAGACCGATCGCGCCCGCCGTCATGTGCAGGGCCACCAGTCCACGAAACAGGTAATACTCCATCGCCGCGCCCCGGCCGCTTCCTGAAGTGACAATGACACTTGACACTTCGGGGTGTAAAGTCATTCTCGGCCACGGGATGAACGCATGAACGTCATGGCCGCCCGGCCCGCTCCGGACCCCGAAACCTACACGCCGCCGCGCCCGCAAACGCGCTCTGCGGTGGTGGCGCTGCTGCGTGCCGCGTTGCGCGGCGATGGCGATTTGCTCGCCCTGCTGCCCACCGACGCCTATCGCACGCTGATCGGCCCGCTCGGCTACTCCCGCCGGTCGATCCTGATCGTCAACCAGCCCGATCAGGTGCGCCGCGTGCTGGCCGACCCGGAAGGAATCTTCCCGAAAAGCGACCTGATGGTCGATGCATTGGCCCCCTTGATCGGCGAATCGATTTTCGTCTCCAGCGGCGCCACGTGGCAGCGCCAGCGTGCCATGATTGACCCGGCGCTGACGCTGATGCGCGTCAACCGCGCCTTCCCGGCCATGCAGGCGGGGGCGGCGGAGTGTGAAACCACGCTGGACGCCCACGCGGCAAGCAACACCGCGTTCTCGCTCGATGTGACCATGAGCCACCTGACGGCCGACATCATCTGCCGCACGGTGTTTTCCACCGGGCTTGCCACCAGCGCCGCGCACGCGGTGTTCGATGCGTTCACGCTGTTTGAACGCAGCGTAGCGCAGGTGGAAATCCTGCGCCTGATCACCAGCAAGGCCTGGAGCAAGACGCCGCAGCGCCCGTTCGTGCTGGAAGCCTGCCAGACCATCCGCAAATACATGGGCGAACTGCTCGACACCCATCTTGGACCCAACGGTGAGCATTTCGACGACATCGCCAGCGCGGTGATTGCCGCGCGCAGTGACTTCGACCGCAAGGCGTTCACCCGCGAGGAACTGATTGACCAATTGGGTGTGATGTTTCTGGCCGGGCACGAAACCAGCGCCAGCGCGCTGACATGGGCGTTCTACATTCTGGCGGTGCAACCGCACTGGGTTGCCAAGCTGCGCGCCGAAGTGGCCGCAGTGGCCGGTGACGGCGAAATCGGCTTCGAGCACACCAAGCATCTGCCCACCGTACGCAACATCTTCCGCGAGACACTGCGGCTGTATCCGCCCATCACCTTCCTGCCGCGTGTGGCCACCGAAGCCACCACCATCGGCAAGATGCGCGCCAAGCGCGGCGCACTGATCATGATCGCACCCTGGGTGCTGCACCGGCACGAGGCGTTCTGGCGCGCGCCCAATGTGTTCGACCCGGACCGCTTCCTGCCGGAACGCGAAGCCGAGATGACGCCGGGGGCCTATATCCCGTTCGGCCTCGGGCCGCGCGTGTGCGCGGGTGCCGCGTTCGCGCTGACCGAGGCGATCCTGCTGATCGCGCGCCTGTTCCGCCGC
Organism: uncultured Rhodospirillales bacterium; assembly: GCA_903864895.1. Classification (GTDB taxonomy): domain Bacteria; phylum Pseudomonadota; class Alphaproteobacteria; order Acetobacterales; family Acetobacteraceae; genus CAIPHQ01. The sequence goes on along the minus strand of CAIPHQ010000520.1, from coordinate 1,191 downwards.
TACGATTTCCATGTCGAACAGCCCGGCCTGGTACGCCCCGCCGCGCGCCTGACCACGCGCCCGGTGCAGCAGATCATGTTGCGCGTCACCCGGGCCGGGACCTGAGGCAGACGTGACCACGGTGCTGATGACACTGGGCCGCCTGCCCAAGGCGCTGGATCTGGCACGCGGGTTTTCTGCCGCCGGGTGCCGGGTGATCGTGGCCGAACCGTTCAACTGGCACCTGACCGGCACCTCGCGCAGCGTGGCCCGCAACATCCGCGTGCCCGCGCCTGCTGACGGCAAAGCCGCCTATCTGGATGCACTGGCCGGGATCATCACGCGCGAGGCGGTGGATATCGTGGTGCCGGTGTCGGAGGAGACCATGCATGTGGCCTTCCTGCGCGGGCGCCTCCCGGAGCATGTGCGGCTTTTCACCATGCCGCCGCAACAGGTGCTGGCACTGCACGACAAGGGCGGCTTCATCGCCGCCGGCCGCGCCGCAGGCGTCTGCGTGCCCGACACCGCCGCCCTGGGCAGTGAGGCGGCCCGCGCGCTGGCCGCCTCGGGCGGCGTGGTGGTCAAGCCGGTGTTCACCTGCTCCGGGCGCGGGCTGCATATCCTGCCGCAGGGGGCCGACCTGCCGCAGGCGGACAGCGCCAATCCTGCCATCGTGCAACGCTTCATTCCGGGGCGCGTGCACAGCAGTTGCACGCTGGCACATCAGGGGCGCGCACTCGCAACCACCATCTATCGCGGCACCATCATGTCCGGCACCGTCTCGGCGGCGTTCGAACGGGTGGACCACCCCGGCATCACCGCATGGATCGACCGTTTCGTGGCGCATGTGCGCTGGAGCGGCTTTATCTCGTTCGACTTCATCGTCGATGAGGCGGGGGCCGCGCACGGCATCGAATGCAATCCGCGCGCAACCAGCGGCGTGCATTTCTGGCAGCCGGAGGCTATCGCCCGCGCCGTGCTGGACCCCGCAGGCGCGCCGCCGGTGCAGTTTCGCCCGCAGGCGGAGTTGCAGCAGTTCTATTCGTGCCTGACCGAAATTCTGCCCGCGTTGTTCGGCGGGCGGGATTTCGTGGCCCGCTGGCGCAAGCTGCTGACCACCAGGGATGTCACATGGGACTGGCGCGACCCGCTGCCGTTCCTGACCATGATTCCCACGTCATGGAAAATCATCTCGATGGCCGCGCGGCGTGG
>CAIPHQ010000519.1 GCA_903864895.1 uncultured Rhodospirillales bacterium | reverse complement strand
GGCCCGCCCCCCGGCCCGCCAGCCCCGCAGCACGCCCCGCCGAAGCCCGAGGCCCCGCCCCGCACCTTCCCGCCACCGCTGCCCGCCTGACGCCGTGCGCCGCCGCGCGCCCCTGTTCATTACTATTTACTAACAAACAAGCCGGGCCAATGGGTTGACACCCCCGCCCCCCGCCCGCACATCCCGCGCATGAGCCCGTTCGTCACCCCCGAAGACCCCACCGCCGCCGATGCCATCGCCGGAATCGCCGATGAACTGTCGGTGTTCGATGACTGGATGGACCGCTACCAGTACATCATCGAACTCGGCCGCAAACTGCCGCCGTTCCCCGAAGCCTGGGCCGATGACACGCATCGCGTGCCGGGCTGCCAGAGCCGGGTGTGGATGGAGGCCGAGCCGCGTGATGGCCGTATTTATCTGGCCGGTGCGTCAGATGCCGCCATCGTCTCCGGCCTCGTGGCGCTGCTGCTGCGCGTCTATTCCGGCCGCACGCCCGCCGAAATTGCCGCCACGGACCCGGTGTTCCTGAAGGATCTCGGGCTGATCGAGGCACTGTCCACCAATCGCGGCAATGGCATCGCCTCGATGGCGCGCAAGATTCGCGAGATCGCGGCGGTCACGCCGGCGGGGGCGTAGCGGCTGGCTGCCCACTACGCCGCCGCCCGTTTCTCCTCATCGCCGAACAGATACGCGATGTCGTCATCATCCAGCGGGCCGAGTTCGTTGCTGTCGCTGAAGGCGCTGTTGGCCAGATCGGCCTTGCGTTCCTGCAACTCCAGAATCCGCTCCTCCACCGTGTCCGCGCCGATCATCTTGTACACGAACACCGACTTGGTCTGGCCGATGCGGTGCGCGCGGTCGCTGGCCTGGTCTTCCACGGCGGGGTTCCACCACGGGTCGTAATGGATCACCGTGTCCGCCGCGGTCAGGTTCAGGCCGCGCCCGCCCGCCTTCAGGCTGATCAGGAACAGCGGCACTTCGCCGGCCTGGAAGCTGCGCACCGGCTCGGCGCGGTCGCGGGTGTCGCCGCGCAGTTCGACGTATTTGATCCCGGCTTCATCCAGACGCGGCTTGATCAGGTCCAGCATCGAGGTGAACTGCGAGAACAGCAGCACCTTGCGGCCTTCCGGCAGCATCTCGCCCAGCATCTCCATCAGGTCATCGAGCTTGCTTGAAGTGCCGGTGGCGCGCGCGGAGGCCAGTTTGACCAGACGCGGGTCGCAGCAGGCCTGGCGCAGTTTCAGCAGTGCGTCCAGAACCACGATGCGGCTTTGCTGCGGCGTCAGTTCGGCCATCTGCTCGCGCACCTTCTCGTGCAGCGTCACGCGGATGGTTTCGTACAATTCGCGCTGGTCCGGGGCCAGCGTGATGCGGCGCAGGATGGTGTGTTTCGGCGGCAGGTCGGCGGCGACTTCGCTTTTCGTCCGCCGCAGCAGGAACGGGCGGATGCGGCGCACCAACTGGCGGCGGCGCAGATCGTCGCCCTTCTTTTCGATGGGCGTGCGGAAGCGCTTGTTGAAATCCCGCCGGTCGCCCAGCACGCCGGGCATCAGGAAGGCAAACTGCGACCACAATTCGCCGAGGTTGTTTTCAATCGGCGTGCCGGACAGGCACAGGCGGAAGCGGCTGTCCAGCTGGCAGACGGCCTTGGTGGCCTTGGCGTCCGGGCTTTTGATGGCCTGGGCTTCGTCCAGCACGACAAGATGGAACGGGATTTCCTGCATCTCGGTAATGTCGCGCGCCAGCACGGTGTAGGTGGTGATCACCACGTTCACGCCATCGACAAGGCGGCGGCGCTCGTGACGGTCCAGCCCGTGCAACACCAGTTTGCGCAGATGCGGCGCGAATTTGGTGAGTTCGGCGGTCCAGTTGGAGATCAGGCTGGTCGGCACCACAATCAGCGCCGGGCGGTCCAGGCGGCCTTCGGCATGTTCGACGCAGATATGCGCGATGGTCTGTGCGGTCTTGCCCAGCCCCATGTCGTCGGCCAGAAACCCGCTGAGGCCGTGGCTGCGCAGATGTTGCAGCCAGTCCACGCCCTGCTGCTGATAGGGCCGCAGGCTGGCCTTGAATTCGGCAGGCAGAACGGCAGGCACGATCTCGGGCGAATCGCGGAAGCGCGCGACGTATTCTTCAATCTGGGCGGCGTTCTGCCAGCGTGCGGTCAGCACGTCTTCCAGATCCGCCACCGTGGCGGCTTCTTCCTGCGGCAGTTCCAGCGCACCGCCATCCAGCCGTGTGGCGTTGCCGATCAGGTCGCCCATGATGGCCAGCAGGCGGCCAATGCGCTCGGCAGGCAGTTTCACCACGCGCCCGTCGTCAAGACTGGTGACGATCTCGCCATCCACCACATGGGCGGCTTCCATTCCGCCCTGATCAAGCAGGCGGCTGAGGATGGGCAGCAGCGGCCAGCGCTTGCCGTCGATCTCGATGCCGAAATCAAGCGAGAACCGGCCCGCCCCCGCGCCTTCGGCATCGGCGATGCGCATGTCCAGCCCGCCGACGCGCTCGGCCATGCGCGGGCCGAAATCGCCTTCGATCTGGTTGCGCCAGCCCAAGGCAGTCAGGGCCGGCATCCGCTCGGTCATGAAGCGCAGCCAGCGTTCACCCGCATCCGGGCCACGGAACACCAATACGCGGCGGCCGCGGGCGGATTGGCCCTCAGCCACACGCATCTGCACGAAGCCATCGGGCTTCAGCGCCTCAAACGCCGCCGCCTCGGCGGCGGGGTCGCGGCGCACGAAGCTGGGGCCGCCGGTGCCGCTGGTGCGGACAAACTGGCGTTCGTCGTCGCCATCGGTGATGACGCCGCCATAGTCGAAATCCAGCGCCAGCGCGTCCACCTGTTGCAGGCGGCCGTAATCGTCCGGGCATTTCAGGCGGCGCAGGCGCATCACCGGCACCACCGGGCGCTCGACAATCGCGGCATCGCTGATGCGCGGCGGCGGTTCGATGGGCTCGGGGCGCTTGGGCGCGGGCTTGCTGGCCACCGCAACCGGCTTGCTTGGAGCGGGTTTGCCAGCGACGGCCCCGCCGGGGGCTGCGGCGGGTGCCGGGCGGGCGCGCACGCGGCCGACGTCTCCGGTGGCGGCGTCCACATACCACGGGCCGATGGGGCTGAGCAGAATGGCCGACCCGGCGGGCAGTTTGGGGGCGACGCTGGCATCGAAGCTGCGCTCCCCGCCCGCCACAAGCTTGGGGCCGGTGGCAGCCCAGCGGCCGAGGCCGCAACTCAGCAGCAGGCCCAGCACGCTGGGCACGGCGGCGGCCGACACGCCCACGCGCGGCAACTCGCCGCCGCCCAGCGCACGCGCCAGCAGGCGGGCAGCATCGCGGTGCGTCGGGTCGGCGATGATCTTCTTCGGCGTGGTCGGCTCGGCCTTGCCGCTATGCGTGCCGATCAGGCTGGTGGTGACGAAGCAGGCATGTGGCGGCACGCCGGGGGAGAGGTCGAACACCAGCCGTTTCGGCTCGGCGGCGGCGCCGCTGGCCAGCGTGTCGAACATGCTGCGCTGCTCGGCGCGGCGCAGGGCCGGGAAACGGTCGAGGGCTGCCAGTGCGGTGGCGGCCAGATGCGGGCAGGCGGGGGCGCGGCAGGTGCAGCGCAGTTCGAACGCCACCCGGCGGCCATGCTGGCTGGGCGTGATGGTGGCGGTGCGGCGCACGCCCCGGTCGTTGACCGCGCCGGTGATGGTGTCGCCGTCCAGCGACACTTCCACCGCCTGCTGCAATTGCAGGCTGCGGCCGCGGGTCATGGTCTGGCCGTCGAACAGGCGGCTCAGGTCTTCGGTGGCAAACGGTGTCGGCATCCAGTCGGAGTCCTCATCGGTCGCGGCGGCGCGGGGCCACAGGGCGTCTTAGCAGAGACGCCGGGCGAGTCTCGACTTATCTGATCACTTTTGCCGCGCGGGTCAGGCGCGCACGCCACGCACCGGGTCAAGGCTTGCAGTGCGGCCCGGCAGGACCAGACGGGGATGATCCGGGGCCAGCAGGCGTGGCAGGCGAGACGCCTGGACACGCGGCGGCGGCACCTCCGGCGGGGGCATGTCACTGCTGCGTCACAAACCCCTTGGCGCGGATGGCGCAACCCTGTTCAGATGGCGGGGAGAGCCGGACCTCGTCTGGGCATCTGCGTTCCCCAGACGGCAGGCAACATCCGGCCCGATGAGGATCGTCATGCACCATCCGCAGCCGCACGCGCGCACCGTGGCCATTCTGGGCCCCTATGGCACCGGCAAATCCACGCTGTTCGAGGCCATGCTGGCCGCCGCAGGGCATCCGCTGAAGCGCGGGGTGGAGCGGGGCGGCACCGACCTGCACATGGCGCACTGCCTGTTCATGCACGAACCATGGACTCTGCTGGATTGCCCCGGCGGGCTGGAATACGGCCATGCCGCGCAGGCGGCGCTGGCGGTGGCCGACATGGCGGTGCTGGTGTGCGATGCCGACGAAACCAGGGCCGCCACCGCCGCCCCCTTGCTGCACGCGCTGGACGCCAGCGCCATGCCGTTCGTGGTGTTCCTGAACCGCATCGATGGTCTGGCCGGGCGGGCGGGCGATACCGTGGCGGCGTTGCAGGCGCATACGCGCCGCCCTCTGGTGCTGCGGCAGGTGCCGATTCTGGAGAGCGGCATCGTCACCGGCTACGTCGATGTGGTCAGTGAGCGGGCCTATCGCTACCGCAAGGGCGCGCCGTCCTTCGTGATCGGCATACCGTCTGACATGCGGGCCCCGGAGAAAGAGGCGAAGGCCGGGCTGATGGAAGCGCTGGCCGAGCACGACGACACGCTGCTGGAGCAATTGATTGAAGACATCGTGCCCAGCACGGCGGAAATCTATGAACGGCTGCATCACGATCAGGCCGAAAGCCTGGTGGCGGGCGTGCTGCTGGGGGCGGCGGACCGGGCGTGGGGCATCCACCGGCTGTGGAAGGCGCTGCGCCATGATGCGCCGACCGCCGAAGAAACCGCCGCCCGGCACGGCGTGGCCGCTGCGGGCGGCGCGCTGGTGCAGGTGTTCCGCACGCTGAACGCGGGCCACGCCGGCCGGCTGTCATGGGCGAGGGTGTGGCGCGGGCCGCTGAAGGACGGCGCAGTGCTGGACGGGCATCGCGTGGGCGGCATCTGGAAGATGCCCGCAGGCGAGGCGGCCAAGGCGGCGGAGGCTGCTACCGGCGACATCGTCGCGCTGGGGCGGCTGGAAGCCGTGGCCACCGGCGCGGTGCTGGGCGATGCGGCGGGTGCAAGACTGCCGTTTCCGGCCCCGCCGCCTGCGGTGTTTGCGGTGGCGATCACCACCACCGACCACAAGGACGATGTGCGCCTGTCCACCGCGCTGAAAAAGCTCGCCGAGGAAGACCCCGCGCTGCATGTGCAGATGGACCCGGACACCGGCGAGACGGTGCTGGCCGGACAGGGGGAGATGCATCTGCGCGGCGTGGTGGAGCGCATCGCCGCAGCCTATGCCGTGAAGGTAACGGCGCAGACCCCGAAAGTGGCGTTCCGCGAATCGATCCGCCAGAAAGTGCAGCAGCACGCACGGCTGAAACGCCAGACCGGCGGGCACGGCCAGTTTGCCGACGTGACGCTGGAAATCGCGCCGCGTGAACGCGGGGCCGGTTACAAATTCGTCGACAAGATCGTCGGCGGCGCGGTGCCGCGCAACTACATCCCCGCCGTGGGCGAAGCCGCCGAGGAAGCGCTGCACAAGGGCGTGTATGGCCATCCGGTGGTGGACGTGGAGGTGACACTGACCGATGGCGGGTTTCATGCCGTGGACAGTTCCGACATGGCGTTCCGCACCGCCACCCGCATGGCGATTGCCGAGGCGCTGCCGCTGGCCGGGCCGATGCTGCTGGAACCCATCGAGCATGTCAGCGTGAGCGTGCCCGCCGCCCACACTGCCGCCGCCCAGCGTTTGCTGACCGGGCGGCGCGGCCAGATTCTGGGCTTCGGCGACCGTGACGGCTGGCCGGGCTGGAACGACGTGCAGGCGTTGGTGCCGCAGGCGGAGTTGCAGGACATGATTCTGGAGCTGCGCTCGCTTACGCAGGGGCTGGGCACGTTTACGCACCGCTTCGCGCATCTGGCCGAGGCGCATGGGGCAGCGGCGCAGATGGCGGTGGCGGGGGGGCGGCGGTGAGGCCGCTTGCGGCGCGGCTTTAATGTAGCTGCATTAAAGCCGTGGAGATCGGCTTCGATCCGGCCAGGCGCGTGCTGACCTTGGCTGAGCGCGGTTTGGACTTCATGGACGCGGCGGAGGTTTTTGCCGGTCCGCATACCGTCGCACCCGATGTCCGCAAGGACTACGGCGAGCCGCGCGTCATTACCGCAGGGTTGCCGCGCGGCAGGGTCGTTGTGCTGGTCTGGACTCCTCGCGGCGGGGCACGCAGCATCATCTCCATGCGGCATGCCCATGAACGAGAAGCGGCATAGTGGCACGCCAGTCTGGGTTGACCCGGACGACGCGCCGGAACTGACAGACCAATACTTCGCCCCGGCCGATGTCTATGCCGGGGAGAGGCTGATCCGCCGGGGACGGCGCAAGCTGGACGCGCCGAAGCAACTGGTATCGCTGCGCCTTGACGCAGACGTGCTGCAACGGTTGCGGGCGCTTGGGCCGGGCTGGCAGACGCGCGTGAACGAGCAATTGCGGATGTGGATGGACCGGGCCGAGACCCCGTAGCGTGCGGCCGCTACGCCTCCCGCTCCTCCGGCGCCTGCCCGCTGGCGATGAGAAAACATCCGGTGATGGCGTCCTGCCGGGGCGTCAGCACCGGATGGCCGCGCAGGACGGCGATGCGGCCGCGCAGGGTTTCGGCCAGGCCGCCCGCCATGAACAGTTCGATGCCGGGGTCCAGCCGCAGCGCGCCCGCCAAGGCCGCCAGCCATTCGGCGGCGCCTTGCAGAATGGCCTCGGACACCGGGCACGGGTTGGCCAGCACCAGCGGCACCAGCGAGGCGAGGCGGTCGGGGCCGAGGCCCGCGATCCATGTGCCGGCCTTGCGGTCGCGTGCGCCCAGCGCATCGGCCACGGCTTCGGACAGGGGGTCGGGCGGAATGATCTCGTCCAGCACCGCCAGCGCATGGCGCATGGCGCGGCGGCCGATCCATGCGCCGCTGCCGCGATCGCCGCCGATCCAGCCCCAGCCGTCGCGCTGGATGGAGGTGCCATCGGCGAACAGGCGGTGCGCCACCACGCCGGTGCCTGCGATGATCAGCGCTGCGGGTGCCCCGCCGCCCGCGCCGATCAGCGCCGCATAGCCGTCACTGACCACGATGGTGCGGGCAAAGGCGGGCACGGCGGCCAGAAACGCGGCGCGCACCGGGGCCACGTACATGCCCGCCCCGCCGATGCACAATGTGATGCTGGCCGCGTCATGCCCCGTGCCGCAGGCGGACCAGAGGTCGCGCAGGCTGGCCGCCGCGCGCGCCACATCGGTGGAGGGGTTGCACGGCCCGGAGGTGGCCTGCGCCAGCACCGCGCCATCGCCCGCCATCAGCCGTGCGCGGCTGTGCGTGCCCCCGGCATCGACGCAGAACGCCAGCATGTCAGGCCGCCCCCAGCACGCGCTGTTCGTAGTCCAGCAGCGTGCCGGTCATCATGCCGGAATGGCGGCTGAGCAGGAATGCGATCAGGTCGGCCAGTTCATCGGTGTTGATGAGCCGCCCGAACGGCCGCGCCGCCGAGGCGGTTTCCAGCCAGCGCGGGCCATCGGGGTGAATGCGTGATTGCAACGCGCGCTCGTTCGGCGTGTCGGCCCAGCCGACATTGATGCCGTTGACGCGGATGCGGTCTTTCAGGAAGGCGTTGGCGGCGTTGCGGGTGAGCGTGGACAGCGCGCCCTTGCTGGCCGAATAGGCGGACAGATCCGGCGCGCCGCAATGCGCGTTCATCGACAGAACGTTGACGATGCTGCCTGCAATGCTGTCGCGCCGCATGCGCTGCAACGCGCCCTGCATCAGCAGGAACGGCGCGCGCGCGTTCACCGCCATCATGCGGTCGAAGAATTCGGGCGTGGCGTCGTCAAACCCGCCGCGATCCGTGAGTGCGGCCGCGTTCACCAGACCGTCGATGCGCCCGAAGGCGGTGTCACAGGCGGCCAGAATTTGTCCGGGGGCATCGGCGCCGGCCAGATCGACCGGCACGAACACGGCGCGGCACCCCAGCGCCGCGCTGGCTGCCACGGCGGCTTCGCCCTTCGCCGTGTCGCGCGCGGCCAATACCAGACCGGCGGCGCCCCATTCGGCGCAGCGCAGCGCCGCAGCACCGCCGATGCCTTGGGTGCCGCCCGTGATCACCACGACCTTGCCATGCAGATCGCCGCTCAAACCTGTGGTCATTGCCGTTGCCGCCCCGGACGTTTCTTGAACCTGCGGGAGCCTAGGAGGCCGGGCGGCGCGCTGCAACGCGCTGCGCCGGACAACGTGACAAAATCGTTATTTGATCTTTCATGATCAAAGCGAATGGGTATCATACCCCTCGGAGAAGGGGAGACCGCAGTGAAAGGCCTGCACGGCAAGACCGCCATCATTTCGGGCGGCGCCACGTTGATCGGCCGTTCGGTGGCCGCAACGCTGGCCGGCTACGGTGCCACTGTGGTGATCGCCGACATCAATCAGCCGGAGGGCGAGGCCGCAGCTTCAGCCATTGGCAGTGCGGCGCGGTTCATTGCCTGCGACATCACCAATGATGACGCCATTGCAGCGTTGGTCGCGCAGACCATCGCCGCCACCGGGCGGATTGATTTTCTGGTCAATGTCGCCTGCACCTATCTGGACAATGGCGCAGACACCAACAGGGCCGACTGGCTTTCGGCATTTAATGTGAATGTGGCCGGATCGGTGGCGCTGATGCAGGCCGCGCGCGCGGAACTGGCGCGCAACCGGGGGGCGATTGTCAATTTCGGGTCCATTTCCGCGCGCGTGGCGCAGACCGGGCGCTGGGTTTACCCGGTGTGCAAGGCCGCCATTCTGCAACTGACGCGCAATCAGGCGATGGATTTGGCACCGGAGGGCATTCGCGTGAACGCGGTCTCTCCCGGCTGGACCTGGAGCAACGTGATGGTGCAGTTGACCGGGGACAATCGCGCCAAGGCAGATGCGGTGGCGAAGCCGTTTCATCTGCTCGGCCGCACCGGCGACCCGGCGGAAGTGGCCGAGGCCGTGGCATTCCTGCTGTCGGACGCTGCAAGTTTCATCACCGGCACCGACATTCAGGTGGACGGCGGGTACACCGCCATGGGCCCGGAACGCGCCGAGCCCGCGATACCGTTGCTGATGCAGTGACACCATAACCGGCCAAGGGAGGACCACACAAACATGACCCAAAGAACCGTGACGATCATCGGTGGCGGACAGTCCGGCCTGCATCTTGCGCTGGGCCTGCAAAGCCACGGCTATGATGTGCGCATCATCCAGAACCGCACGGCGGACGACGTGCGCACGGGCCGCGTGATGTCCAGCCAGTGCATGTTCGGCAACGCCGTTGCGCTGGAGCGGGATCTTGGGCTGGCGTTCTGGGAAGAAGAGTGCCCGGATCTTGATTCGATCAATTTCTCGGTGCCGCTGCCGGATGGCTCCGGCGGCAAGGCGATCAACTGGAACGGCATGCTCGACCGCAAGGCGCAGGCGGTGGACCAGCGTGTGAAAATCCCCGGCTGGATGGCGGAGTTCGAGCGGCGCGGCGGGCGGATCGAGATCAGGGAAGCGGGCATCGCTGAACTTGAAGCCGCTGCTGCCACCAGCGATCTGGTGATCGTGGCGGCCGGCAAGGGCGATGTGACCCGGCTGTTCGCGCGCGATGAACAGCGCAGCGTGTATGCCAAGCCGCAGCGCGCCATGGCGCTGACCTATGTGACCGGCATGACGCCGCGCCCCGAGTTCACCGCGATTGATTTCAATCTGGTGCCCGGCGTTGGCGAATACGTGGTGTTCCCGTCGCTGACCACCACCGGCCCGTGCGAGATCATGGTGTTTGAAGGCCAGTTCGGCGGGCCGTGGGATTGCTGGGGCGATGTGCGCTCACCGGAAGAACATCTGGCCAAGTCGAAATGGATTCTGGACACCTTCCTGCCGTGGCAGGGTGAGCGTTGCCGCAATGTGGAACTGACCGACCCGAACGCCGTGCTGGCGGGCACGTTCACGCCCACCGTGCGCCACCCGGTCGGCAAACTGCCATCGGGCAAGCTGGTGCTGGGCATGGCGGACGCGGTGGTGCTGAATGACCCGGTGACGGGCCAGGGCTCCAACAACGCGGCCAAATGCGCGTCGATGTATCTGGACGCGATCCTGCGGCGCGGCGCGGGCGCGTTCGACGCGGCATGGATGCAGGCCACGTTCGACGCCTATTGGGACTACGCCCAATACGTGACCAACTGGACCAACGCGCTGCTGCAACCGCCGCCGCCGCATGTGCTGAAGCTGATGGGCTCGGCGCAGGCCTATCCGGCGCTGGCCAAGCGGATTGCCAATGCGTTCGACTATCCGCCGGACTTCTTCCCGTGGTTCGCAGTGGAATCCGAAGCCGAGGCGTATTTGCAGCAACTGGCTGCTTAAGCCGCTGTCCCCGGGGCGCTGGCTGGTTCTGCGGCCAGCGCCTGCACGGCGTCTGCCACCACCCCGGCCCAATCCTGCGGCGCGGATTGCCGGAACAGCCGCATGGCCGGGTACCACGGCGTATCGGCGCGGCCCAGCAGCCAGCGCCAGTCCGGCGCATAGGGCAGCAGCAGCCACACCGGCTTGCCGAGGGCGGCGGCCAGATGCGCCACGGCGGTATCGACCGTGATCACCAGATCAAGCCCGGCCAGCAATGCGGCGGTGTCGGCGAAATCGGTCAGGTCCGGGCCGAGATTGAGCAGCGGGGCGGCGCGGTAATAGCGGCCGATCTGTTCCAGTGGCGTGCCTTTTTGCAGCCCGATCAGCGCGGTGCCGGGCACGTCACCCAATGGCGCCAGTGTGGCGAGTGCGGTGGAGCGGTTGGTGTCGTTGTTGTGCGACGGCCGCCCGGCCCACGCGATGCCCACGCGGCGGAAGCCGCGCGGCAGCAGCGTATCCAGCCGCGCCCGCCATTCGGCGGCCCGAGCCGGATCAGCGTGCAGGTACGCAGGTGCGGCGGGCACGTTACCGGGGTGGGTGCCGTGCAGGCGCGGCAGACCGGACAGCGGAATCCACGCCGCGTGCGGCGGCGCGTCTTCCCAGCGGGTGACGATGCGGCAATTGGGGAAGGCCGGGCGGAACAGCGATTCCAGTTCCGGGGAGCAGGCCAGCACCGCATGGGCGCAGCGCTGTACCGCCCACGGCACGTAGCGGCAGAATTGCAGCGCGTCGCCGTAACCCTGATCGGCCACCATCAGCAGCGTGCCGGAAGGCAGCGCGGCACCGTCCCATTGCGGGGCGGTGGGGTTGGGCACGGGTTGCGGCGCGCCTGCGGTGCGGAAGCGCCATTCATATTCTTCCCAGCCCTGCGCCCAATCGCCTTGCAGCAGCAGTGCTTCGGCCAGTGCAAAATGCGCGCCGGGCAGGTTCGGGTCCAGCGCCAGCGCGTGGCGCGCGCAGCCGATGCTGGCCGGCAAATCGAGCCTGCGGTAATGCGCCACGGTCAGGTTGTGATACGCCCCCGCATCCGCCGGATCGAGCGCCACCGCGCGCTCCCCCGCCGCCACCGCATCTTCGTAGCGGCCAAGGCGCTCATACATCGTGCACAGGTTGCGCCAGTACAGCGGCGTATCCACGCCGTGCTGCACCGCCTGTTCCACCAGCGAAGCCGCCTCGGCCACACGGCCCTTGCGGAACGCCACCAGCCCCATCAGGTGCAGCGCGTCGGGCTGCTGCGGGGCGACTTCGAGCGTGCGGCGCAGCAGGCCCTCGGCTTCGTCGAGACGGCCGGCCAACTGGTATTCATCGGCGATGCGCCACACCTGCCCCAGCGGCAGCGGCACCATCGGCGCGTCCGGCGCGGCACTCACACGCTGTAGCCCAGCCGTTCGATCAGCGGGCCGAGCACGTCCAGCAGCGGCTCCAGATGGCGCAGATAGTCGCGGTAGCGAAAGCGCGAGCTGGCATAAAGCTTTTCCGTCACCTGCGCGTAGCTGGCGGTGCGGGCGTAGCGGCGGTTTTCATGAAATTGCAGGCAGCCGGGGTCGAAGTCCTCACCCACGAAACCCAGCATGGACCGCACGCTGGCTTCCTGCCGTTCGACAATGTCCTCGTAGCGCACCGGCATGTAGCGCAGCGGCATCTCGGCGCGGTAATGCGCGACCAGATCATGCACCAGCACCATGTGCTGCGCGATACTGTCCAGCGCGTAGGCGCAGAAGAAGCCATGTGTCAGGTGGTTGGAAAACACCGACAGCACCACATCCAGCGGATGGCGCAGCACATGCAGCAGCGGGGCTTGCGGAAAGATCAGGCCGATCAGACCCAGATGGGTTTCGTTCAGCGGCATCTTGTCGGTGAACCACGCCGCATCGCCGCGCAGCACGCGCAATTGCCGCGCCTTGTCGAAGTAATGGTCGCGCAGCGTGTCCAGCCCCTCGCGCCGGTCGCCCATCCACAGTTCGGCCAAGGCTTCAGGATAGCTCAACGGACTTTCGAACAGGCGCGGCATCAGGTCGGTGAGTTCGCCGATCATCGGCAATTCGTCACCTGCGGCGATGCGCGGATGCGCCGACAGGGTCTGTTCCACCAGCGTGGTGCCCGAGCGCGGGAAGCCGAGGATGAACAGCGGTTGCGCGATGCCCTCGCGCAGCGTGCCGCGCGGCAGGGTGCGCAGCCGCCCGGCGACGAAAAACCCTTTCAGCCGCCGCGCCATCTCGTTCGCGTGGCCGGCCATGTAGCCGTAGCCGGTGAGTTCCCGCGCGCGGCGCTTGCCGTGCTCGAACGCCACCCATGCGTCGTCATACCGGCCCAACTGGTCCAGCAGGCGGCCCTTTTCCAGCAACTCATTGGGGCCGAGGCCATCGGGCGTCAGCACGGCGATGCGGTCCAGCACCGCCAGCGCCTCTTCCTGCCGCCGCATCCGGCCCAGCAGGATGGCGCGGGCCAGCAGGATGCTGGGGTTGTCCGGCACGGCACGCTCGGCCTGATCCAGCAAATCGGCCGCCTGCGGGAAGTTGCGGTCGGCTTCCTCCATCCGTGCCCAGCCCAGCAGCGTCTGCATCACCGGCAGGCCGCTGCGCCCGGCTTCCTGATACAGCGCGCGGGATTCTTCCATCCGGCCCTGGGTTTTCAAATTCCACGCCAGATTGGCCAGCAGAATCGGGTCACGCGCGCCGGACAGGGTGATCACCCGGCGATAGTGGTATTCGCCCACCTGCGGGCGGCGCGCTTCCGTCAGCACCATGCCCATCAGGTTGTGCGCCTGCGGTGCTTCCGGCGCGATGCGAATGGCGTTGCGGGCGTGCAGTTCGGCTTCGGCCAGACTGCCCTTGCCCAGCAGCAGCAGCGTGATTTCGTTCAGCGCCCAGAAATTGTTCGGGTCCAGCGCCACCAGCCGGCGAATCAGCGCTTCCACGGCGCTGGCCGGGCCGGTGGACTTGCGCACCTCATACAACACCGCGAGCGCACCGGTCTGGCCGGGGGCGAGTTCCAGCACGTCGATGGCCAATTGCTCGGCCACGGCCCGCGCGCCGGTCCGCAGCGCCTGCGTGGCGCGCTCAATCAGCGGGGTCAGGTGGCGAATGGCCTCGGTGGGGCGCAGCGTGCCGGGCGGGGCGTCGCAGCAACTCAGGCGGCGCAGGCCGCTGCCGCACGGACAGGGCTGCGTGGGGCTCTGGGTCATGCCGCTCACTTGTGCGTCAACAAAGTTCCGCCTACCCCGTCCGGGCCGATATGGAACGAACCGGGGCCGAGGCTGGATGTCTGGAACAGCAGCGTTGCCACCGGGTCTCCGCTGCCGTGGCCCACGCGCAACTGGCCGCTGCTGGGGAAGAAATCCAGCACGATCACGCCCGCCAGCGGCAGGTCGCGCAGGTCGATGGTGGAATCGGTACCGAAATTCTGCAACAGCGGCCCCACCGGCGCGGGCACACCAAGGAACACGCCGAACTTGCTGCCGTCATCGACCAGCAACGTATTGTTGCGCAGGAAGCTGATGGCCGGGCCGGCCCCGAGCACGGAGGCGACTTCGATGGTCGCCCCGGCCCCGAGCGACAACAGCCCGCGCGCTGCCGGGTCAAGCTCGGTGGCGACATCCACACTGCCGGTGACAATCAGGGTGCCCCCTGTGGCGAGGGTATTGATGGTGTTGTTGCCGTTGAGGATCCACGTTCCGCCCCAGTCCACCTTCACCGTGTTGAAGCCCGTGAAGCCGGGTGCCGCGCCGCCGAAGCCGGAGATATTGCCGGGCACCGGGCCGGGCATCAGTTCAACCACGTTGTTGCCCGTGCCCGCCTTCACCGCGCCGCCGAACTGGGCGCCCGGCGCAATCGCCACCCGGCTGTCACCGTTGCCGAAATAGATCGCGGTGCCGGTGGCGCTGCCAATGGAGCCGTAATTGGTCACCACGCCGCCCGCCTTGAAATCCACCGCCGGGCGGGACGTGCCGATGATCTTGCCGTAGTTCAGCACATTGGCGAGGCCGCCGTTGTAGACGCCGCCGCCGCCGGTGATCAGCGCCGCGCGGTTGGTGGGCCCGCCATTGGCCACCGAGCCGCGCAGATAGATCGACACGCCCCAGAACCCGCCGGTGGACTGGATGGTGCCGGAATTGGCCACGAAGCTGGGCACCCGCCCTTCGATGTAAATGCCCTGCCGTGCACCGCTGATCTGGGCCCCGGTGCTGGTACGTGCACCGTTGATGACGGTGCCGCCATTCTGCAACGCCACGCCGTTCTTGCCGCCGGTGATGGTGCCCATGTTGGTCACGGTGGAGGCAATGGTGCCGCCCGCGTACACGCCATTCTTGCCCTGCGCGAAAATCGTCGCGGTGGTGTCGGTGTAGGTGCCGTTCATCACCTTGCCGCCATCCTGCAACAGCACGCCGCGCGCCAGCGGCCCGGTGCCCAGAATGGTGCCGAAATTGCCCACCGTGCCGGGGGCGTGGGTAACCTGCACCGCAAACATCGGCGCCGTGATGGTGGCCGCCGTGTCACGTGTGCCGCCATTGGTGATGGTGCCGCCGCTGCGCAGGTACACGCCCACGCCGGACTGGCCAAGCTGGGTGGAAATGGCGCTGGCACTGATGGTGCCGTGATTGGTGATCCGGGCCTCACCGCCCACGAAGACACCATCGAAATAGCCGCTGATCCGCGCGGTGGTGTCGTCCGGCGTGCCATTGATGATGGTGGCGTCGCCGCCCGCGTTCACGCCGTTGCCGGAGGCCAGATTGGTGCTGGCGATGGTGGCAAAGTTGGTGATGGTGACGGGCGCGCGCGCCCCTGTCAGCACGCCGTCGTAGCCGCCATTGATGGAGGCGGTCAGTGCATAGGTACTGCCGTTGGTGATCTGCCCGCCATCGCGCAGGCTGATGCCGTAGCCGCCGCCGCTGATGATGCCCGCATTGGTGATCGTGGCTGGCTGGTCGATGGCGCTGTAGATCGCCGCCGCGTAATAGCCATCGACGAACACGGACCCGGTGTCGGTGACCACCAAGGGCAGTTGGTAGGCAGCCGACAGGTAGATGCCGGCATTGAGCGGCGTGCTGATGGTGGTGCCGGACAGGGACTGGCCCGGCCGGGGCGGAATCGGCCGCCTTGCCGCAGCACTGACCAACAGGGAGGACGCAGCCGTCATCGCCGCCCGGCACTGCTGCCGTTCGGCGGAGGCTGGATCACCTGTCTGCCACCGTGATCACGCAGGCGGGAAGCTCCCTTATTCCGGCATCATTTCGGAAACATCAGTGCCGTTCACCAGCACCTGTTTTCCGTCATAGACGATGTTCCACATCACCCGGTCACCGTCCTGCTGGCCGATGCCCTTCAGGAAGATCAGGAACGGCGCTGCCTGTTTCAGTTCGGCCGTCGTGTTGGCCGCGCGGATCAGCGAGTCCAGCCCGGTGGCGGTGACATTCGCCTCTCCGGCATAGCGCCCGCGCGCCAGAATCCGCAACTCACCTGTGCCGTGCAGCGTTGCCGGGCCGCAATCAAGCGACAGGTCGTCCAGCCCCGCGGCAATCGTGCCGGATTGCAACAGCGCCTCGGCGTCGTGGTCCAGGTCCGGGTCGTGGCCGTCACTGTCCAGCGCACGCAGCAGCAGCGCCATGGCATCAGCGCCGGGCAGGCCGCTAAGCCGGGGGGCGACGGCGATGTGGCGGGGCAGATAGGTGCGCCAGACGCCTTCGGGCAGATGGGGGCTGTCCAGACCATCCATCGTGAAGCGCATCTTCACCGCCATCGGCCCACCGGGCGCCGTGACGCCCATGCTGCCGCTGATGCGGTCGATATGGCCGGTGAACGTGTCGGCTTGCAGCCGCACGTCTTCCAGCGTGCCTTCTTCCTCGAAGCTGCTGGCCAGTGATTGCATGGAAACCAGGGCCGCATGCAGGGCCGCGCGGTTGGACTTGGACAGGCGCAGATCGGGTGGCGGCTTGCCCGGTTTGCCGGACTGCGGCTTGCCGTCCTTGTGCTTCTGCTGGCCGGTGCCCGCCTGCTCGTTGGCCGCGCGCATGGCGATCATCATCAGCGGTGACACATCGGCCAGCGCGCGGATGATCGGGCGGGTGCTGTCCGGGCTGACGCCATCGGCGCGCAGCGTGCCGCGCAGCCTGGCAATCGACATCGACACACGCCCGGCTTCCTTGGCTGTCGAGTTGACCGCCATCAACGAGCCTTCGATCTGCTCGATGAAGGTCATCTTGCCGTCCCACGCAGGCCGCAGCGCGGAATGGGTGACCATCTGCTCGATGCGCGTGCGGTCGGTGCCACCCGCCGCACCGCCGCCGAGGCGCATGACCGACTCATAGCCGGTGAGTTTGCTGTCGATGGTGCTTTCGGTTTCCAGCGACGGGTCCAGCACCATGCGCTGGTCCTGCGTTTCGCTGGTGAGAGTCCAGTGCGCCATGCCTGCGGCCCCAGGCTGCGGCATCGTCACGTTCAGCGGTGACGGCAGCCGGATGTTGTCCACCGCCCAGCGCGCGCCATCCAGCGGCCGTGCGGCCCCGGTCAGCGCGCCGCCGTCGATGCGCATGCCGCTTTGGCCGAACATTCCCGCCAGCGGGATTTCCAGCTGGTAGTGGTCGTTGGCCGCCTGCACCCGGATGGGCCGGTTGCCGATGGGGATGGCCGGGCCGAGCAGGTCGCCGAGCCATGTGTGCAATTGCTGCTCCAGCGCCGTGGCACCCTCGGCACTCACCTCCGCCGCCGCCGGGTTCGGCGGCGTGGACAGGGCGGCACACATGGCCAATGCCAGAACACAGCGCGAGACAGACCGCATTGTCAGAGCGTCCTTGCAACCGGGCTGATGTTTAAACCATTTCTGCGCGCACTGCCCGGACGAAATTTTTCGCCGGGGACGGGTGTCTCAGCCGCCCTTGCGGGCGTTGGCTTCCAGCAGGCTGCGCAGCCCGTCCAGAATGGCAGCGGGCGTGGGCGGGCAGCCGCGGATGATCAAATCCACCGGCACCGCGGCGTCGATGCCGCCGCTGATGGCGTAGCTGCCGCGGAACACCCCGCCATCGGCGGCGCAGTCGCCCAAGGCCACCACCCATTTCGGGTCGGGCGTGGCCTGCCATGTCCGCACCAGTGCCTCATGCATGTTGCGCGTCACCGGGCCGGTGACCAGCAGCACGTCGGCATGGCGGGGGCTGGCGACGAAATGCAGGCCGAAGCGCTCCAGATCGTACACCACGCTGTTCAGCATGTGGATTTCCAGCTCGCAGCCATTGCAGCTACCGGCGTCCACCTGCCGGATGGCGAGGCTGCGGCCCAGCCGGGTCTGTGCGGCGGCGGCAAGTTGTTCGGCCAGACGCTGCGTATCGGCCTCATCCACCGGCTCGGCGGGCAAGGTGGCAGGGCCACGGCGCAGTGCGCGGGCGAAATTGCGCCAGACCATTACAGGTCCACCCCGGAATACGAACAGTTGAACGACTTGTTGC